>SCTB01000054.1 GCA_004297545.1 Alphaproteobacteria bacterium | reverse complement strand
GCTTGACCCTGACTCCTCCTGCGGCGACGCGGAGAAGGACAAGGATCACCTGAAGAATTTCGCCAAGTTGGCCAAGGCGAAGGGCATCACGCTCTACGCCGACCTCGTCTTCAACCATATCGCGGCCGACCACCCGCTGGTGGCGGAAGAAGACAAGGAGATCGCCGAAATCCGCAAAAAGGCGCACGGGCATCTTAATCTTATCCGCGGCCACAAGAACAAGCTCATCGGCGTGTCCTGGCATGAAAATGGTCAGGAGAAAAAATTCCATTTCAAGTTCCGCCGCAATGACGACCTCAAGCTCAAGTTCGGCGGCCCGCCGGAGGATCCCTGGACCGATGCGGCGCAAGTCAACTATTCCTCGCCCGAAGGCCGCCGCTTTTTCGTCGAAGGCGATGCGAACCACAAGGGCTATTGGAAGCAGGTTATCGACTGGCATCTGGATAACGGTTTTACCGGTTTCCGCTGCGACGCCGCTTACCTTATCCCGCCGGAGTCCTGGGAAGAACTGATTTCCTACACCAAGGCGAAACAGCCTGATGCCGTCTTTATGGCGGAAACGCTATGCCAGGACATGCCGAAAGTCGAGCGCATGGCGAATGCGACGATTATCGAGAACGGCAAGGAGCGCCCGGCGTTTGATCTTGGCATGCTGGGCTTTTACTGGTGGGATCTGAGGGCCGACTGGCTGCCGCAGCAGGAGCATCCGCGCGTGCAGAAGATGTCGAAATTCGGTGGCGCCGGCTCGCCCGACACGCATGACACCGAAAGCACCGTCGCGGGCGGCATGCGCAAGGCCTTCAACCATGCCGCGCGCGCCAGCGACATCGTCGCCGACGTCTCCGTGCGCGAATACGCGGCGGCGCTGCTGGCCAGCAACTCATGCTATATGCAGATGGGCTATGAATTCTGCAACGAAAAACAGAATAGCGTGTTCCGCGGCCAGGTGAGCGAGAAGGACTGGAACGACCTGGTGAAGAACGCGAAAGGCAAGACGCTGGACGTCAGCGACAGCATCCGCGCGCTGAACGAGCTGAAAGAAAACCTGCACGTCGAAAACTGCCGCGTCGATTTCAAGGAGCACGTCCACATCCAGGACGGCAAGCTCATCAAAATCCGGGTCGAATATATCGACGTGGACACGAACCAGAAGAAAGCCGATCTGGTCCTGATCGTGAACCAGAAGCCCGAGAACGGCGCGGTGAAGCTCACCGACGGCGGGCTGCTGCACCACCTCGAAAAATCCGGCCTGCAGCGCATGCAGCCCGATGGCGCCGCCGCGTCAGGCACGCCTGTCATCCATGATGTCCTGATCTTCCATACGCCGATTGCAAAGACTCCTGCAAAAGCACCTGCCGTGGCGCCCAACCGCAAACCGCCGCCGCCTGCGATGGCGGCTTAATCAGGCCTTTTTACCCGGCTTATGCTTGGCCGCCTGTGACGGCGCCGGGTCATTGGCCGCCTTCTTCATATAATCATCCAGCTTCTTCAGCAGCGCGTCCTTGCCCTTGCGGTCGAGGAAGCTGGCTTCGATGCTGTTCTTCGTGACGGTTTCGAGGTCTTTTTTGCTCAGGCCCAGCGCGTCCGACACGGCCTTGAAATTCTCGTTCATATAGCCGCCGAAATAGGCGGGGTCGTCGGAATTGATGGTGGCCTTGAGGCCCAGATCGAGCATCTTTTTCAGCGGATGCTTTTTCATGTCCTTCACGACGCAGAGCTTGAGGTTCGACAAGGGACAGACGGTGAGGGGTATTTCGTCTTTCACCAGCCGCTTGACCAGCTTGTCGTCTTCCAGCGAGCGGTTGCCGTGGTCGACGCGGTTCACGTTGATGGTATCCAACGCTTCCCAGACGTATTCCGGCGGGCCTTCCTCGCCGGCATGGGCCACGATTTTGAAGCCTTCTTTCTTGGCCTTCGCGAAGACCTTCGTGAACTTGGAGGGCGGGTGGCCTTTCTCCGAGCTGTCGAGGCCCACGGCGAAAATCTTGTCTTTATAGGGTAGCGCCTCATCCAGCGTCTTGAGGGCGTCTGCCTCGCTCAGGTGCCGCAGGAAGGACATGATGAGTTTCGAGGAAATGCCGAATTTTTTTTCCCCGTCCTCAAGGGCCCGGGTAATGCCGTTGACCACGGTTTCGAACTTGACGCCGCGCTCGGTGTGCCCCTGAGGGTCAAAGAAAATCTCCGTATGCACGACGTTCTGTCTGGCCACCCGTTCCAGGTAGGCCATGGTTAGGTCGTAATAATCCTGCTCCTTCTGCAGCACGTTCATGCCCTGGTAATAGATGTCCAGAAAATCCTGAAGATTCGAGAAGTTATAGGCCTTGCGCACCTCTTCCACCGACTTGAAGGGGATCTTGATTTTGTTGCGCTGCGCCAAAGCGAACATGAGCTCGGGCTCCAGGCTGCCCTCGATATGCAGGTGCAGTTCCACCTTCGGCAGGCCTTCGATAAATGCGTCTTCCATGCTAAACCCCCTTCAAAAAAACAGGTCACAAACCGGCATTATGCTAACATTTTGAGTGACTCCTGCCTATAAAAACGGTATCTTCTTGTAATTCTTTCGGTTTTTGGAAGGCGGCCTTGACGGGAAGTATCAGATTCATCCTGAACGGCGAATTACGGGAGGTTTCAGACCTGCCGCCGTCCACGACTCTGCTCCAATACCTGCGCGAGCAAGCGCATCTGACCGGCACGAAGGAAGGCTGCGCCGAAGGCGACTGCGGCGCCTGCACGGTCGCGGTCGGACGCCTGAAGGACGGCAAGGTCGATTACCAGAGCATCAACGCCTGCATCGCCTTCCTGCCGACGCTCGACGGGCGCGAGGTGGTGACGGTTGAACACCTGAAATCAAAAACCGGCAAGCTGACCCCGGTGCAGGACGCGATGGTGAAATGCCACGGGTCGCAGTGCGGCTTCTGCACGCCGGGTTTCGTCATGGCGCTGTCCACGCTGATGCACAACACCAAAAACGCGAATGACGAGGATATTCAGGACGCCATCGCAGGCAATCTTTGCCGCTGCACCGGCTACCGCCCCATCCTCGATGCGGCGCGCATGGCGAACAAGGACAAAGACCGTGCGCTGCCTTCGGATGCGAAGGCGCTGAAAAACATACAGCGCACGAAGATGTTTGCCTATGAGGCCGGCGGCGCGAAATACTTCTCTCCCGTGACGGTTGCGGAATTTGCCGATATTTACGCACAATATCCGGATGCCACCATCCTTGCGGGCGGGACTGACGTGGGATTGTGGGTCACCAAGTTCCATATGGAACTGCCGGTTATCATTTATACCGGCAACGTCGAGGAGCTGCGGCAGATAAAGGAAACGCCCGACGGCCTCGACATCGGCGGCGCGGTTTCCTATACAGAAGGGTTCAGCGCGCTGGCCGCCTATGACGCATCGATAGAAAACCTGTTGAAGCGCTTTGCCTCCGTCCATATCCGCAATGCGGGCACCATCGGCGGGAATATCGCGAACGGCTCCCCCATCGGCGACGGTCCTCCGCCGCTGATTGTGCTGAAGACAAAACTTGTACTGCGTTCGAAAGCGGGCGCGCGCACGCTGAACCTTGAAGACTTTTTCCTCGCCTATAAAAAGCAGGACCGCAAGCCCGGCGAATTCGTTGAAAAGGTTATCGTGCCGAAGAAACCCGCCGGCGTGCAGTTCCGCGTCTACAAGATTTCCAAGCGCTTTGATCAGGATATCTCTGCCGTCTGCGCCGCCTTTGCTTTGGATATAAATGGAGGCAAGGTTACTGAAGCGCGCATCGCCTATGGCGGCATGGCGGGTACGCCCAAACGCGCCACGAATGCCGAGGTTGCGCTGAACGGTCAGTCATGGAACGAAGCGACGCTGCAAAAAGCCATGACCGCGCTGGATAAAGACTATACGCCGATGACTGACATGCGCGCCTCGGCCCAATACCGCGCCGATGTCGCGCGCAACCTGCTGAAGCGGTTCTATATCGAGACGACGGAGCCTGACGTGGAAACGCAGGTCTACCGCTATGCTGAATAAGGAAGATATCGTTACGTCGGCCACCATCGACGGCGGCATGGGGCAGGCCAGGCCGCATGACAGCGCCCACCTGCATGTCTCGGGCGAGGCGACCTATACCGATGACGTGCTGGAGCCGCGCGGATGCCTTTATGCCTATGTGCTCAAAAGCCCGCATGCGCATGCGAAAATAAAGAAGCTCGATGTCTCCGCCTGCAACATCGAGGGCGTGCATGCGGTCATGACGGCGAAAGATATTCCCGGCGTCAACGATTGTGCGCCGGTTTTCGGCGGGGACCCGATTTTCGCGGACGGCGAAGTGCTTTACGCCGGGCAGTCCGTCCTCGGCATCGCGGCGGAGAGCGTCGATATCGCCCGCAAGGCCGCGGCGAAGGCGATTATCGAATATGAGCCGCTGCCCGCCATCCTGAACGTGCATGATGCCATCAAAGCCAGGAAATTCGTTGGCGACACCTATGTTATGGCGCAGGGCGACTGCGCGGCGGCGATCAAAAAAGCAAAACATAAAATCAAGGGCGATCTGGATATCGGCGGGCAGGACCATTTCTACCTTGAGGGCCAGATCGCCCTGGCCACGCCGCTGGAGAACGGCGAATTCCATTGCTGGTCCTCCACACAGCACCCTTCGGAAGTGCAGCACCTGATTGCCAAGATGCTGAAGATCCACGATCACCTTGTGACGGTCGAGGTGCGCCGCATGGGCGGAGCCTTTGGCGGCAAGGAAAGCCAGGCATCCCTCATCGCCTGCATCGCGGCGGCGCTGGCCTGGAAAGCGCGCCGTCCCGTCAAGCTGAGGCTCGATCGCGACGACGACATGATGATGACCGGCAAGCGCCACCCGTTTCACATTTCGTATGAGGTCGGGTTCAACGATGACGGGCTGATCGAGGGCATTGAATATACGCATGCCGTCGATTGCGGCATGAGTCCTGACCTCTCGAACGCAATCGCCGACCGCGGCATGTTCCATGCCGACAACGTCTATTATCTCGGCAACTCGAAGGTCACCAGCTACCGCTGCTTCACGCACAAGGTTTCCAATACCGCCTTTCGCGGCTTCGGCGGCCCGCAGGGCATGCTGGCGATGGAATACGTCATCGATGACATCGCGCGCAAGCTCGGCAAGGACCCGCAGGCGGTGCGTAAAATCAACCTCTACGACGCCAAGGGCAAGCTGAAAGACCGCTGCACGACGCATTACGGCATGACGGTCGAGGACAATATCATCGGCGATATTTTCACGACGCTGGAGAGAACCGGCGAATACGCGAGGCGTGTGCAGGATGTAAAGAAGTTCAACGCCGGCAGCAAAGTCCTGAAAAAGGGTCTCGCGCTGACGCCGGTCAAATTCGGCATCAGCTTTACCCTGACCATGCTGAACCAGGCGGGCGCGCTTGTGCATGTGTATAAGGACGGCACGGTGCAGCTCAACCACGGCGGGACGGAAATGGGGCAGGGGCTGCACACCAAGGTCGCGCAGGTCGTGGCCGATGTGTTCCAGATCGATATCGACAAAGTGCGCGTGACGGCGACGAATACCAGCAAGGTGCCCAATACTTCCGCCACCGCCGCTTCCAGCGGCTCTGACCTGAACGGCAAGGCGGCGGAAGCGGCCTGCCTGACCATTAAAACCCGTCTTATCGACTTCGCCTCTGCGCATTTCAACGTCAAAAAAGATAATATCCGTTTTGTCGCGGGCAATGTGCAGGTCGACGGCAAGGTGATGTCGTTCAGGGAACTTGTTACGCTGGCATACATGAACCGCATCCAGCTGTCCTCCACCGGCTTTTACAAGACGCCGAAGATTTCCTGGGATCGTCCGAAAGCCAAGGGCCGGCCGTTCCTTTACTTCGCTTATGGCGCGGCCATTGCCGAAGTCATCGTCGATACGCTGACCGGCGAATACAAAATGCTGCGCGCCGACCTGCTGCATGACGTCGGGCGCTCGCTCAACCCCGCCATCGATATCGGCCAGATCGAGGGCGGTTATGTGCAGGGCGTGGGCTGGCTGACATCGGAAGAGTTGTGGTGGAACGACAAGGGCGAGCTCAAGACCCATGCGCCCAGCACCTATAAAATCCCGACCGGGCGCGACATCCCGAATGATTTCCGCGTGGCCCTGCATGTCGGCGACAACCAGGAAGAGACGATTTACCGATCCAAGGCCGTCGGCGAGCCGCCGCTGATGCTCGGCATCTCCGCGTTTCTCGCCATCCGTGATGCCATCGCCGCGGTGGGCAAGCCGAATTGCCTGCCGCCGCTGCAGGCGCCGGCCACGCCCGAAAACGTGCTGAAAGCGATACAGGCGGTGCAGGCATGACAACGACCAATCATGAATGGCTGCCGGTGCTCACCAGCCTGACGGAAAAATCCGAACCCTGCGTCCTCATCACAGTTATGGAAGCCAAGGGCTCCACGCCGCGCGAGACGGGCACCAAAATGGTCGTCACCGCGAAGGAACAGTTCGGCACCATCGGCGGCGGCAACCTTGAATTCCAGGCGATTGACGAAGCGCGCAAGCTGCTTGTCTCTGCATCCGGGCCTGCGGTGAAGGATTATCCGCTCGGTCCCAAGCTCGCGCAGTGCTGCGGCGGCGCGGTCACGATTTTCCTCGAACCCTTCGTTCCGACCAGCCGCGTGTTCTACCTGTTCGGCGCGGGCCATGTCGGCAAGGAAGTCGTGAAAGTGCTGGACGGTCTGCCCCTGCGGGTCAGGTGGGTTGACGAGCGCGGTTTCGAGTTTCCCAGGGAGCTGCCGAAGAACTGCGAGAAAATCCTCACCACCGCGCCTGCCGCGGAATTGCGCGAGGCGGATGAAAACACCTATATCGCCGTCATGACCCACAGCCACGACCTGGATTACGAGCTGGTCCGCGCGGCCTTCAGGGGGAAATTCGCCTACCTCGGCCTCATCGGCTCGCGGACCAAGCGCGTGCGATTCGAAAAGCGCCTGATGGCCGAGGGCATCACGAAAGAGCAGCTGAAGAACCTGCGTTGCCCCATCGGCCTTGGCGACGTAAACGGCAAACACCCGCGCGAAATCGCGATTTCCGTCGCGGCGGAGCTGCTCAGCCTCGGCATAACCCGCCGCGCGATCGAAACGGATGAATACAAGGAAGCAGGTGCAGCATGAAAAAACCCGTCTATCTCGATTACCATTCCACCACCCCCTGCGATCCCGCCGTGCTGGAAGCGATGTTGCCGTATTTCGGCGCGGAGAAGTTCGGCAACCCCGGCGCCAAGTCTCATGCGCATGGCCGCAGGGCCGCTGCGACTCTCGAAGAGGCGAAAGAAAAAATCGGCGCACTGATCGGCGCGGGCGGAGAGTCGATAACGCTCACCAGCGGCGCGACGGAGTCCAACAACCTTGCGCTTCTGGGCCTGGCCGCAAAAGCGACCGGCCGCAAGGAAATCGTGATGAGCGCCATCGAGCATAACTGCGTCTCGAATACGGCGGAATACCTGTCAAAGCACGGCTTCAGCCTGAGGATCGTTCCGGTCACGAAAGACGGTTTCGTGCAGCCGGAAGAACTCAAAAGATATGTCAGCGACAAGACGCTCGTCGTCTGCCTTATCACGGCCAGCCATGAAATCGGCACCATCCAGCCGCTGAAAGAGGCCGCGAAGATCGCCCATGCGGCGGGCGCACTGCTGCATAGCGACGCGACGCAGGCTGCCGGAAAAATTCCCCTGAATGTAAACGAGCTCGATATCGACCTGCTCAGCTATTCCGCGCACAAGCTGTACGGCCCGGCGGGCGTCGGTGCGCTTTACGTGCGCCAGAAGCCGCCGGTCGCTATCGACCGTATCCTGTTCGGCGGGGAGCAGCAGCGGCTCCGCCCCGGCACCGTGCCGCTGGCGCTGGCCGTCGGCTTCGGCGAGGCCTGCCGTATCGCGGGAGCGGGGATGGAGAGGAACAGCAAGCGTCTAGCCGACATGTCGGCGCTTTTGTTGAATAACCTGCAGGAGAAAATTCCCGGCCTTGGAGTCAATGGCGGAACGCCGCGGCTGCCGGGGTTGCTCAATATCCGCCTGCCGCAGGTGAACGCGCAGGATATCATGCTGGAACTCGCCGATGATCTTTGCATGTCGACAGGGGCTGCCTGCGCCTCGGCGCAGCGCAAGCCGTCCCCGATACTGAAAGCCATCGGGCTGTCGGATCAGGAAGTGGATGCAAGCCTGCGCCTGACGCTGGGCCGGTCGACGACGGAAGAGGAAGTGCTGTTCGCTGCCGAAGCGCTGGCGAGCGGCGTCCGCAAACTTTCAAAAAAGGCTGCCTGAACACGGAATGACCGAGCACGCGCATCACCACGACGCTCCGGCCCCGGCGCAGGAACATGCCTGCTGCGCGCACGACCACGCGGCGAAAAGCCCGCCTGTCCCGCCGAAACCGGGCGAGAAAATCATCTACGTCTGCCCGATGCACCCCGAAGTGCGCCAGGAAGGCCCCGGCGCCTGCCCTAAATGCGGCATGGCGCTTGAGCCGGAGGTCGTCACGGGCGCGGAAGGACCGAACGAAGAACTGCAGGACATGCTGCACCGTTTCTGGGGCGCGGTGGGGCTGACGGCGCCCGTTCTCGTGCTCGAGATGGCGTGGAAGATGATGCCGCAATTGCAGTGGCTTCCCCTTTACGGCGTTTTCCGCATGGAAATGGTGTTTGCGACCCCAGTGGTGCTGTGGGCGGGCTGGCCGTTTCTGAAGCGCGGCGCGCAATCATTGCGCACCGGAAACCTGAACATGTTTACGCTCATCGCCATCGGCACGGGCGTCGCCTGGGCCTACAGCGTTGTTGCGGCGCTCAGGCCCGGGCTGTTTCCCGAAGCCTTCCGCCAGAAAGACGGCGCGGTCGCGGCCTATTTCGAAGCCGCGGCGGTGATCACCACGCTTGTGCTGCTGGGGCAGGTGCTGGAGCTGCGCGCGCGGGAGAAAACGGGCGGCGCGATACGCGCGCTGATGGGGCTGGCGCCGAAGACCGCGCGGCTTGTCAGCGGAAACGATGAAAGCGACGTGCCCATCGAATCCATCGCGGCGAGCGATACCCTGCGCGTGCGCCCGGGCGAGAAAATACCGGTCGACGGCGAAGTGACGGAAGGCGGCAGCAGCATCGACGAATCCATGATGACGGGCGAGCCCATGCCGGTATCGAAGGCGGCGGGCGACAAGGTGACGGGCGGCACGCTCAACCAGATGGGCAGCTTCCTGATGCGCGCCGAAAAGGTGGGCAGCGACACGGTGTTGTCGCGCATCATCCAGATGGTGGCGGAAGCGCAACGCAGCCGCGCGCCCATCCAGCGGCTCGCGGATAAAGTCGCGGCCTGGTTCGTGCCGGCGGTGATTACCATTGCGATCATCAGCTTTATCTACTGGGCTTTGTTCGGGCCGCCGCCGGCTTTTGCCTTCGCCGTTGTTTCCGCCGTGTCGGTCCTGATCATCGCCTGTCCCTGCGCGCTTGGCCTTGCGACGCCGATGTCGATCATGGTCGGCGTCGGCCGCGGGGCGGAAGCGGGCGTGCTGATCCGCAGCGCCGAGGCGCTGGAGCGGTTCGAGAAAGTCGATACGCTGGTGGTCGACAAGACCGGCACGCTGACGATGGGCAAGCCCGCGGTGACCGCCGTGGTCCCGGCCGACGGGTTTGATGAGAAGCAGCTTCTTTCCATCGCGGGTGCGCTCGAAAAGGGCAGCGAGCATCCGCTGGCCCGCGCGGTGCTGGAAAAGGCGAAGGGCGAAAGTCTGCCGGCTGTCGCTGATTTCAAATCCATCTCCGGCAAGGGCGTGACCGGGATTGTGAATGGCAAGCCGGCGGCGCTGGGCAATGCCGCGATGATGGCGGAGGCGAATATCGTCATTCCCGCGGCCCTTGCGGAACGATCCGCCGCGCTGCGCGGGGAAGGCGCAACGATAGTATTTCTCGGATACGACGGCAAGTTCGCGGGCCTCATTGCCATTGCCGACCCCATCAAGGAGACGACGCCGGAAGCGATAAGGGCGCTTCAGAATGCGGGCCTGAAGATCGTCATGCTGACCGGCGACAACAGGGCGACCGCCGAAGCCGTCGCGAAAAAACTCGGCATCGACGATGTGATTGCCGAAGTGCTGCCGCAGGACAAGGGCGCCGCGATAAAACGCCTGCAGGATGAAAGGCGCGTCGTCGCGATGGCGGGCGACGGCACCAACGACGCCCCGGCGCTGCAGCAGGCCGATGTCGGCATCGCGATGGGCACCGGCACCGATGTCGCGATGCAGAGCGCGGGCGTGACGCTTGTGAAGGGCGACCTGAATGGCATCGTCCGCGCGCGCAGGCTGTCGAGAGCGACGATGAGCAATATCCGCCAGAATCTTTTTTTTGCATTTGTCTACAACGCAGCCGGCGTGCCTATAGCGGCGGGGCTGCTGTATCCCTTCTTCCATATCCTCCTCAACCCCATGTATGCTGCGGCCGCCATGTCGCTGAGCTCGGTTTCCGTCATTGCCAATGCACTGAGGCTGAAGTGGGTGAAGCTTTGAGCGCGAAGATTACGTAAAAAAATCGCGCATTGCGGCGGCGCTCGCCCGCCCTTAATATATCCATACATTCAACATAAACAGCCCTTCAACCTGCGAGGATTTTAAATGTCCAACCCGGCGCGCACCGATTCAAACCCGCTTCTCAATCCGCCTGACCTGCCTTTTGGCGCGCCGCCGCTGGATAAAGTGAAGACCGAGCATTTCCTGCCCGCGATCAAAGTCGCCATGGAAGAGGCGAAACAGCAGGTAGCGGACATCAAGAACAACCGCGCGAAGCCGAGTTTCGCGAACACGATCGAGGCCCTCGAACTCTCGGGCCAGAACCTGTCGCGCATCACGACGATTTTCGGCAATCTCTCGGGCGCGAACTCGAGCGACGAGATGCGCGCGATCGAAACCGAGATTTCGGTCGCCAGCGTCAAGCACGGCAACGACATCATGATGGACCCGGCGCTGTTCAAGCGCGTCAAGGCCGTCTATGACGACCGCGCGAACCTGACACTGACGCCCGAGCAGAACATGCTGCTGGAAGAAACCTACAAGGGTTTCGTGCGCTCCGGCGCTTTGCTGGATGATGACAAAAAGGCCGAGTTGCGCGCGGTTGACGAGAAGCTGGCCGAGCTGTCGACCACGTTTAAAAACAACGTCGTGAAGGCGACGGCCTCTTATCAGAAAGTCATCGACAACGAAGACGAGCTTGTCGGCCTGCCCGACCGCGTGAAGGCGATGTATAAAAACAATGCCGAGCAGGCGGGGCAGCCGGACAAATGGATCATCAAGCTCTCGCCGCCGCCGATCGACATTTCGGAATATTCGGAGAACCGTGCGCTGCGGGAAGAAATTTACAAAGCCCGCACCAATATCGCTTTCGGCGGTCAGTACGACAACCGGCAGGTCATTCTCGACATCGTCGCGCAGCGCCAGAAAAAGGCGGAACTGCTGGGATATGACGATTACGCGTCTTACGTGTTGTCCGAGCGCATGGCGAAGGACAGCAAGACGGTGATGGATTTCCTCGACAAGAACGAAGCCGTCTACCGCCCCGCCGCCGAGGAATTCATGCAGAAAGTGCAGGATTACGCGGCGAAAACCGACGGCCTCGCCGATGTGAAGCCGTGGGATTTCCCCTACTATGCGCGGAAATTGAAAGAGGAAACCTTCCAGATCAACCTCGAAGACGTGCGCCCCTATTTCGATCTTGAGAAAGTCCTGGACGGGTTGCGCAAGCACGCCGAAAAACTTTTCAACATCGAGCTGACCGAGACGAAGGACAAATACCCCGTCTATCACGAAGACGTGAAGGTCTATGAAGTGAAAGACAAGAAAACCGGCGAGATGATCGGGCTGTTCTATGCCGATTATTACGCGCGCCCCGGCGCCAAGAGCAACGGCGCCTGGATGAGCACTTTCCGCAACCGCGGCTTGTCGGATACCGGCGAAAACGAATTCTCCATCGTGACCAACACCTGCAACTTCGCGAAGCCGACGGAAGGCCATCCGACGCTGCTGTCGCTGGACGAAGTACGCACGGTGTTCCATGAATTCGGCCACGGGCTGCATGCGCTGCTGGCGGAAGGGAATTACCGCTCGCTCACCGGCACCAACGTGAAATGGGATTTCGTGGAACTGCCGTCGCAGTTGCAGGAAAACTGGGCGAAGCAGAAAGACGTGCTGGATACTTTCGCGCGCCATCCGGATACCGGCGCGCCGCTGCCGCCCGATCTCGTGAAGAAAATTCACGACATGGAAAATTTCGACGCCGGCTACGCGGGGCTGCGCCAGACGTTCCTGGGCAAGCTCGACATGAAATGGCACACGACCGATCCGAAGACGATCAAATCAGTCGAGGAGCTCGAGGACGGCGTCATCGCCGACACCTGGATTTTCCCGCGCGAGGCGGGCACGCAGTCGACGGCTTTCGGGCACCTGTTCAGCGGCGGTTACGCGGCCGGATATTACAGCTACAAATGGGCCGAAGCGCTTGAGGCCGACGTCTTCTCCCAGTTCGAGAAGAAGGGCTTATACGACCGCGACACGGCCGACCGCCTGCGCGCAACCATATACTCAAAGGGCGGAACAGAGGATCCGGACGGCATCTTCACCGAGATGATGGGCCGCAAACTCGACGCCTCCGCGCTCTTCAGGCGCGAAGGGCTGCTGCCCGCCGCCAACGACGACGCGCCGCAAAAGCCGAAAGCGCCCCATATCCACCGCGGCCGGAAGTTCGGGTAAGGCATGCCCGGAGGCCTTTTGACCCCCAGATTGCGCATTTGCGCAAAAGGCGTTTTCAGGGGCATTGAGCACGCGAAAAGCCAATAAAAAGGCCCTTTTCAGCGCATGGAGAGCGCCAGAAGAGGGCCTCGGGAGCACGAACTCCGCACGTATTCAGCAGCGTATTTTCTGGCTTACCGGCGGACGGTTTTTATTTGACATAATCCGTATAATTTTGGTAGATTTTATCCACTGGGTCGTCTGGCGAGGGCCTTGGGATGTCGTGAAGCGGCGTCCAGGCCAGTCGCCACCCCGGCGAAAGAGGGCAGGGTCGTGACGCAATCGAACTGGGACAGGACCGAGGATTTCGCGGAGGCGGCAAAGGCGCTGGAGAAGCTGGGCGTCGAATACCGCCGCCAGGCGGACGGGTCGATCCTGGTGCCGGGCAGCATCGATATCACAAAGCGGGGACTGGCCGAGCTGCCGAACCTGACCGGCGTCGTCGTCATGGGGTCGTTCAACTGCAATGACAATAACCTGACCTCGCTCAAGGGCGCGCCCGCGATGGTGGACAGCTTTTTTTGCAGCGCGAACCTGCTCACGTCGCTCGAATACGCGCCGCTGGTGGTGAAGGACAGCTTCTACTGCGCGCATAACCCGTATCTGGAGACGCTGAAGGGCGCGCCGTTCCGATGCAGGGCCTTCTGGTGCCACGGCAACCCGCTTCTGACGTCGCTCGAACATGCGCCCGAGACGAGCGGCACGCTGCAGAGCGATCTGGGCGCCTACCGCACGCTTTCCGAAGCCCCCGAGCATATCCGCAAGTCGAAGGAAACCCTGGCGCGGGAGCTGGAGGAGGACATCAAGCGCAATCTCGTCCTCGGCCGGGCGATGCGGGTGTCGAAGCCCTTGAGTTTCAGGAAGTGACGCCAACGGCGTCTGCCGTGCATATGAGTCATGTGACGCGTAGACACGCTTCCGGATGCCCGCGCAAGGCGGGCATGACGGGATTATTGTCGATGATGCAGTGAGAAAAAATCAGTCCGTCGCGCGCGAGCAGCAGTCGTATTCTTTCGAGCTCAGGTCGGTGGAGGACTCGGTTTTCACGAGGGAGATCGCTTTCGAGGCGGGCGCATTGCGATAAAAAGAGCGGGCGGAGGTGACGCGCATCTGGATGTCGTCGGTTTTTACGGCGGCGTTCCCGTTGGTGGCGTTCTTGTGTGGCATCTAAACATCTCCTTCTCTTTTTTAGTCCGTCGACAGAATTTAGCAGTTGAAAATTTATTTTTGGTTAAAAATAACAGGAATTCAGAATAAGGCCGAATCGCCTGCGATGTCGAATGCTCTTTTCGCCAAACGCGCAAATTTTGTTGCGTATTTGCGGATTTCGGCCGCTATCTTTCCAGAAGCCGCATGTTGCAGCGCAGCGATTATCGCGCGTTCAAAAAGTTTCTCACGCGCCGCTGATAATTTTATAAATGAATTGTTGCGATGCAGCATCCGCGAGAGCGGGCACATGCCCCGCCGTCGGGCAGATATGCAGCGCAAGATTTGGCTGCAGCGCTTTCAGCTCGTCGATTTCGACTTTCGTGCACAGATCCGACACGCCGCCCGCGACCAGCGCGATGGGGCATTCAATTTTTTTTACGCCTTCGGTGAGGTCGAGCGGATTCCTGAAGTCCTCCAGCGCGCGCCGCGCGATTTTCGGGTCGAAGTGAAACGCGAAGCCGCCGGGAACTTTCTTCAGCTGGTGAATCACGTAATGCTTCCACACGTAATCGGGCGTCGCGTCGCCGAGCGGCAGGTTCTTTTTGATGATCTCGAGATACTGGTCTGGCGATGAGAAAACCGG
>SCTB01000053.1 GCA_004297545.1 Alphaproteobacteria bacterium | reverse complement strand
TCCTCGGCCGTGCCCTTGGGCGCGTCTTCCGCCGTCCCCTCCCCCATCAGCGTGGTTTTTGCCTGGGTCGAGGCTTCGGCGGCCGGGGGGGCGGAGCCTTCGGCCGGCGGGCGCAGGTCGTAGTCGGGCGGCAGCGTCAGCGGCGCGCGCTTGACGACCATGAATTCATCGGGCGAGTTGCGCCCCATGCCCAGCTCTTTCTTCACGTCGGAGCAGGCCGACAGCGAGAGCGAGAGCGCGATTGCCGCAAAAAGGATCGATTTTCTTTTCATGTGTTCCTCTATTCAAGCCTGTTTCGCCGGCGCGGCGGCCTTGCTGTCCCTGGCCAGCAGCGAGTCCGCGATCAGCAGCGCCGCGCCCAGCACGATGCAGCTGTCCGCCGCATTGAAGGCCGGCCAGTGCCGGTCGCCGATGTGAAAGTCGATGAAGTCGGCCACCGCGCCGAAACGGATGCGGTCGATGACATTCGCAACGGCGCCGCCGACGATCAGGGAGGCGGCGACGGTGATGACGGGACGGCGCGTGAAAAGCATCCAGGTCAGCAGCACCGCCGCAATCGCCAGAGACAGGGCGATGAAGAGGATGGGCGGCGGGGCGTCGCTGACGTCGAGCACGCCGAAACTGATGCCGCGGTTCCAGACCATGACGAGGTTCAGGAAGGGCGCCAGGATATCCGTGCGGTATTTGTCCTCATGCTCCACGAACCATGACAGGGGCGTCGCGGTCGTGAACCATGCGCAGAATGCCGGGGCGTCGTCGCCCTTGCGCAGGAGTTTCTCCAGCACGAACCATTTTGAATACTGGTCCACGAGGATGACGCCTGAGGAAATCAGCGCGCTGACAAGGGCGATCCGGCCGGTTTTTGCGTCGAGTTTCTGCATTTCCTCTGGTCTTGTTTTTTATAATCCGGTGGATTTCAGCACAGCCTGTGCGTCAACGCAATCCTGTTTGATCCGCTCTTTTAGCGCTTCGAGGCCATTGAAGGCCATTTCGGGCCGCAGGTGGGCGATGGGCTGGACGCGCATTGTTTTCCCATAAATATCACCCGCGAAGTCGAAGATGTAGGTCTCGAAAATGGGCTCCTCGATGCGGAACATGGGGCGGATGCCAAAATTAGCGGCGCCCCTGCGCCAAACCGTCTCCCCCTCGATCATCACCCGCACCGCATAGACGCCGTAGGGCGGCTTCAGGCAGCGGGAAACGCGCTGGTTGGCCGTTGGATAGCCAAGATCCCGCCCGCGCTTGTCGCCATGCACGACCTCCGCCTCGATCTCCCAGGGATGGCCCAGAAGGGCTGCCGCATCGCCGAATTTCCCGGCCTGCAGAAGCGCGCGGACGCGGGTCGATGAATATACCTCGCTGCCGTCGCAGCGGACGGGGTCGATGGCGGTGAAGCCGAAACGGCCCTCTTGCGAGGCCTTTTGCAGCGTCGCCACGTTCCCGGAGCGCCCGCGCCCGAAGGCGAAATCCGACCCCGTAACGATATGACGCGCGCCGAGACCCTTCACAAGAACCTGTTCAATAAACTCATCCGCCGAGAGCCCGGCCAGCTTTTCATCGAAATTCAGGGCAACCACATGCCGGACGCCCAGTTCGGACAGTAACCGCCGCTTGGCGGGCAGCAGCGTCAGGCGGAAGGCTTCGCCGCCCTTCTGGAAGAACTCGCGCGGATGCGGCTCGAAGGTCAGCACGCATAAAGGGGCGCCGCCTTTATCGGCGATATCCTTGGCGGCCTGGACCAGCGCACGATGGCCCAGGTGCACGCCGTCGAAATTGCCGATTGCGACGACGCCGCCGCGCGCGCGGGGGGGGATATTGTCTATGTTATTATGTAATTCATCCATCGTCTTTTGTACTTCTTCGCTGTTGTGCCCCATAATACCCATGGAGCCCGAAAAGCAAAGGGAGTTGCAGATAAAATGCGTGTCTTCGCCGTTGTTTTCATCCTTGTCGCGCTGATGGCCTTGGCGACGGCGGCGCGCGCCGCCGGTTGCATCTGCTCGCCCGATCCTTTCGAAAACCGCTGGAGGGCGGTCAGCACCATTTTCACCGGCACCGTGCAGAGCATCGACGAGATGCATGAATATCTTCGCAAGGTGAACTCAAACGACATACCGGTAAAGGTGGTGCTGAAAGTCAAAGAAAGGTTCAAGGGCGCCGCGAAGAAGGACGGAACCTTCACGCTTCAGACGAGCCTGACGGTGGATACCTGCACCGGACACCCCTTTGAAGTCGGCGGCGAATATCTTGTCTGGGGCTACAGGCGCGACGAGGGGGTCTATGAGACCTGGTCGCTCTACAACATGCCGTCCGGAACTTATGACGTCGGCGGTCTCTGCGGCGGCACGAAGAAGATGAGCGACGCGGCGTCTGCCGCCGACATCGCGCTTATCCGCAAGAAGCTGGAAGAGCTGGCCGCGGAAAAGCCCAAGGGCTTCTTCGAGAAGATGTTTGGGGATTAAGCGGCCCGGCGCAGCGACAGCCCCGCCCAGACCTCGCAGAGCCCCTCAACCAGTTCCTGCATATCCTGATCCGTATGGAACGGCGTCGGCGTGAGGCGCAGGCGTTCTGTTCCCCGGGGAACAGTGGGGTAGTTGATGGGCTGCACGTAGATATTGTGCTTTTGCATCAGGTCGTCGCTCGCGCGCTTGCACAGGCGGGCGTCGCCCACCATCACCGGCACGATATGGCTGACGGAAGGCAGCACCGGCAGCCCCGCTTCGGCCAGAAGTTTCTTCAGCGTCGCCGCGCGTTCCTGGTGCCGCGCGCGCTCGACCTGGGAATTCTTGAGGTGGTTTACGCTGGCCGCCGCGCCTGCCAGCAATGCCGGCGGCAGGGCGGTTGTGAAAATGAAGCTCGACGCGTATGAACGCACAACGTCGACGATGGCGCGGGTCGAGGAAATATAGCCGCCCATGACGCCGTAGGCCTTGCCAAGCGTGCCTTCCATGATGTCGACGCGGTGCATCTGGCCGTCGCGCTCGGCCACGCCGCCGCCGCGGGCGCCGTACATGCCGACCGCATGCACTTCGTCGAGATAGGTGAGCGCGCCGTATTTTTCGGCGAGGTCGCAGATTTCTTTGATCGGCGAAATATCGCCATCCATCGAATAGACCGATTCAAACGCGACGATCTTCGGACGGCAGCGCTCGACCGATTGCAGCAGCTGCTCCAGATGCGCGACATCGTTGTGGCGGAAGATATATTTCTCGCAGCCCGAGGCCTTGATGCCCTGGATCATGGAGGCATGGTTCAGCTCGTCCGAGAAAATCACGCAGTCGGGCAGCACCTTTGCGATCGTTGAGAGCGCCGCTTCGTTGGAGATGTAGCCGGAGGTGAACAGCAGCGCCGCTTCCTTGCCGTGCAGGTCGGCCAGTTCTTCCTCGAGCAGCACGTGGTAATGCGTGGTGCCCGAGATATTGCGCGTGCCGCCCGCGCCCGCGCCCGCTTTCTGCGCGGCATCGCACATGGCGGCGATGACTTTAGGATGCTGGCCCATGCCGAGATAGTCGTTGGAGCACCAGATGGTGACTTCCTGCTCGGCCCCGTCCTCGGCGCGGAAGATCGCCTTGGGGAATTTGCCCACCTGGCGCTCGAGATCCGCGAAGACGCGGTAGCGGCCTTCCTTGTGCAGGTCGGCGATGCGGTTTTCGAAAAATGTTTCGTAAAACCCCATGGTCGAATTCTTGGGGGCGGCGGTTTTGGGGAATTTGGAAACGGGCATGGCGGTTTTTCTTTTTCTTGAGCGCTGGAACAGGTTTACACCCCATTATAACCATATGCAATAATCATGACTTTGACATAAGTCAAAACCCTTCTTTTTCTAGACCGCGCCGACCTCTGGCACTAAGCTGAATCTCAAGGATTTTTCAAAGATGATTATCGTTTTCGGCTCCATGAACGTCGACCTGATGATGCCGGTAAAGGAATTCCCCCATCCCGGCGAGACGGTCCTGTGCTCCGCCGATTACCTGAGCCAGGAGGGGGGCAAGGGGGCGAACCAGGCCATCGCCGCGCAGCGGGCGGGCGCAAAAACCGTCATGGTCGGCAAGGTCGGCGACGACGCCTTCGGGCGGCGCTGCGTGAGCAACCTGAAAAGCCATAGCATCTGGACCTCGGGGATCGGCATTTCGGACACAAGGCCCACGGGCTGCGCCACCATCGCCGTGAACGCGCATGGGGAAAACACAGTGATTGTAGCCCCCGGCGCGAATCTGGAGGCGACGTCGGATCAGGTGCCGGATGAAATCCTGATTCCGAAGAATATCGTGCTGACGCAGCTGGAAGTGCTCCCGAAAGAAACCTTTTCTGTCCTCGCGCGCGCGCATGCGAAGGGCTGCGTGACGATTTTAAACGCCTCCCCCGCGGGCCAGATACCGAAGGAGGCGCTGCCCAATATCGACTACCTCATCGTCAACGAGATCGAGTCGCTGCAGCTGGCCAAGGGCGTCGGCATTGCCGATACCGACCCCCGCATCATTGCGCGGAAGATTTCGGATGCGGGCAAACATTCCTGCATTATCACGCTGGCTGCAAAAGGCGCGATCGCCGCCAACAAAAACGGCGTGTTCCGGATTGGCGCGCTCGATGTCGAGGTTGTGGATACGACCGGCGCGGGCGACGCTTTCTGCGGCATCTTCGCCGCCTCGATCCTGGCGGGCCACAGCTCGCTGGTCGCGCTGCACCGCGCCAGCGTCGGCGCGGGGCTTTCCTGCATGGGCCTCGGCGCGCAGGACAGCATGCCCAACAAGGACGATATCGACGCCCGCATGAAAGACCTCGCGCAGGCGGAGAAGATTGGGTGAGATACCTCTATGTATTTGAGGTTCGTGACTTCGGATATTGATCCCGACTCTCAAAGAGAAGTTGGTGTATTCCAATCCATTTTCAAACTTCGCGACGCAGGAAAGCTAGGGATTGAGGAGGAAAAGACCCTCGATACAATATCCCGCTGGTTCGATAAAAATCTTGCGAAGCCTACGCGTTTTACAGCCTCCAAGCCACCCTACTATCGCAAGAAAAGCAAAGCCATATCATGGTTCAAGGATAGCGCAGGGGAACACATCCTTCGTGTAAACGAGCTAATCGTTATTCTGAAGCGGCATGGCATTTCAGTTCGCGTGGTGAAAGCGGCACGTGTTGGATACGTTACTTATGAAGATGAGTATCAGATCGTAGCTGAACCATTTTCTGATACGCCGCGCTAAAAAAAACAGAAAGAAAGCCCCTTCTCCCGCCATCCGCTGCGCGGACGGGGGCGAGGGAAAATCTAACGGTTATAGGCAAAGGCGCCGGAAGCGCCGCTTGGCTGGCCGCCGGACAGCCAGAACGGCTGCATCCACCACGGCCTGACGCTGAATTTTGAAGGGACCTCGACGGTTTTTGGCAGCAACAGATACGACTGGCCCGCGCTTTTCATGAGACCCGCTTTTTCGGCGGCTTCCGTCCCTGCGCCCCAGAAGAAATCGCCGCGCACCGCGCCGGTGATCGCGCCGCCGGTATCCTGCGCGACCATCAGCCGCTGCAGCCGCGCATCTTTCTCGGGCGTCTCGGCATCGAGCCAGACGGGCGCGCCGTAGGGGATCAGCTTGCGGTCGACGGCGAGGCTGCGGCCGGGGGTGAGTTCCACCCCTTGCGCGCCCAGCGGCGATTTCGTATCCAGCTTGCGGAAGAAGACGTAGGATTCATTCACGTCCAGCACGCCGGGGGCATCCTTTGGATGCGCCTCCAGCCACTGGCGTATGCTCTGCATCGACACGTTTTTCTTGTCGAGCGCGCCGCGCCTGATAAGTTCCTTGCCGATCGCCGTATAGGTGCGTCCGTTCGCCGCGGCATAGCCGACCTGCATGACCTTGTTGTGCGGCAGCACCACCTGCCCCGAACCCTGAATGTGCAAAAAGAACGCATCGACGGCATCATCGACCCAGACGATTTTTTTGCTTTTCTTCAGCCTGCCCTTTTCGATTTCGGCGCGCGTGTAATAGGGGACAAGCCTTTCGCCCTGCACGCGGCCCATGACGGTTTCGCCCTTCAGGTCGGGCTTGAAATCGCCGAGATTGACGGTGATGAGGTCGGCCGGGCGCGCGTAGAGCGGAATAAGATACGGTTTTTTCTTTTTGAGGGAGCCATGAAGTATGGGTTCGTAATAGCCGGTGAAGAGCCCGTTACGGTCCTTGTCGTTCCAGATTTCGTAGGGCGTGAAGTTATCGGCAAAGAACTGCCGCGCATCGCCGCCGCCTTCCGGCAGCCTGCGGCAGATATCCTGCCAGTCGGCGTATTTCCCCGCATAGGGCAGCGGGCCGAAGGATTTACCGGCATCCGCATTCAGAATGGCATTGCATGATTTCTGCAGCGGCGCCAGCGCCGCTGCCGGGTCATCCCCCTGCCAGCCGGGCAGCGCGGCATATTCCGTCACCTTCAGGAAAAAGGGCGGCTGCTTTTTCGCCTTGCCGACATCCGCAGTCACGCAGGACGAGAGACAAAGAACGGCAAACAACAAAAACGGAAAACGGCGCATGGGCATCCCCGCAAATAAACCGGGGACAGCTTACTTCTCCGCCGTGCGAGTCTCAATAAGAATCCAGTTGGGGTCCGAAGTACGCGTGTCGCGCGTGAGGGTCCAGACATCCTGCAGCGTGAGGATATGGTCAGGGCTGCCGGAAACGACCTGGCCCGCAGCGTCGCGGGTGACGGCCGTTTCCTCGACCTCGAAGGCGACCGTGACATAGGCCATCGCGCCGCCTAAGTGCGCCTCGGTGATGCGGGCGGACTTGATGCGGTGGATGATGAGTTCCGACGTATGGCCGGCGGCGGCGCGCGCGCGGATGCCCGCCTGGAAATCGGCGAAAAGCTTGGGGCTCAGCAGGGGTTTCAGCGTGTCGATATCGCCGCGGTTATAGGACGTGACGATCATCTCGAAGGCGTAACGCGCGCCCTGCATGAAGGAATTGACCTCGAAATTGGCGTCGGCCGAGGCGATTTCGGCCAGGCCCTGCTCGATGCGCCCGTCCTTGTTGGCGTCAAGATCGACCAGCTGGTCGAAGCTCTGCGGCTGGACGGCGGGACGGGCGGGCGCGGGGGCCGCGATCGGGCGCACATTCGATTTCGCCGGCTGGGGGGCCAGAGGCTCGCCGGGCGAGAAAGGATTGGGGCGCTGGCGCTCGCCGCCATGCCTTGTCCCCAGCACAGAGTTCAGCCGGTAGACCAGAAAAGCGGCGATGACCGCAAAAATGAGAATATCCACCTGAAAGCCCTCTTTTTTACTCGAACTGCCCGGAGAACAAATGCATTGGCTGCCGCAAAAGTCAACCAAAACACCCCATATTAAAATTGTATCTTATTTTGGAGGTTTCATCTAGTTTACAGAGCGTTGGTACACGTTACCCTCAACTATAGGGCATAAACGTAAACAATTTCGTTTTGCATGTCAAAGTGCTGAAATGTATATATTTTTTGCGCCATTCCTGTTTTTGCCGCTGATTGAAATCATTGGTTTTGTCAGCATCGGCTCCCGCATCGGCATCCTCGGCACCCTGCTCTGGATGGGGTGCTCCACGATGCTGGGATTTCATCTCCTGAGCACCGGGGGACTCGGCGCCTGGACGCGGGCGCGCAACCGGAATGACGATGCCTTCCTGATTCAGGACGCTTTTGACAGTCTTTGCGCGCTGATCGCGGCCATTCTGCTGATTTTCCCCGGTTTCATCAGCGATTTCATCGCGGTGCCCTTCCTTCTGGCCCCTTTCCGGCACTGGCTGTTCGGCCGCAGCAAGGCGGAGGACAGCTTCATGCGCCGCAGCTATACCAGTTGGACCAGAACCCGGGAAACCGGGCCCGGCGGCAAAACCACCTCCGAAACGATCATCGAGGGGGAATTCCGGCGCATCGACGACAACCCGAAATTGCCGGAGCAGTGACAGCAGGGCAGGCGTTATGTCATAATTACCGCCGCGAGAGGCTTGCCGCCACAAAGACTGCATGCTACGGCTTTTGAAGAAGATCATTAAAGGAAAAGAAGCATCATGGCCAAAGACAAAGCCCCCGAGAAATCCCAGAAGAAAGCCGAACAGCCGGCAGCCCAGGCGCAGCCGCAAGCAGGCGCGCAGCCCGGCATCCAGGTCGTCGCGCAATACATCAAGGATTTTTCCTTCGAAAACCCGAATGCGCCCGAAAGCCTCGTGGCCGGCTGGCCGCAGCCCGAGACCAACGTGCAGATTTTCCTGCGCCACCAGGCGCTGCGCGACGACGCCTATGAATGTTCCGTCAACTTCCGCGTCGAGGCGAAGAAGCCGGGCGAGGACAAGGTCGCCTTTATCGTCGACCTTTCCTATGCCGCGCTCGTCCTGCTGAAGAACGTGCCCAAAGAATCCCACGCGCCCGTCATCATGGTCGAGGTGCCCAAGCTGCTGTTCCCCTTCGCGCGCGAAATCATCGCGAATGCGACCGCTTCCGGCGGCTATCCGCCCCTGTACCTGACCCCGATCAGCTTCGAGCAGATCTACGTCAATGAGATGAAGCGCCAACAGGGCCAGCAGGCGCAGGCCGGCGGGGCTTAAAAGGAAATCTATCCTTCGGCGGAGGTCTTTTTGGGCGCGAGCAGCGACCAGAGGCTGTTCTTGATTTTCGACACGAAGTCTTCGTGCGCCTTTAACTCGTCATTGGTCGCCGGGAAAGTGCGGTAAGGGCGTTTCTGGCGGCGGATTTTCGCATTCAGCTGGATCGAGCCCGCGACCGCCGCTTCGCTCGCGAGGCCGAGGCCGTGCTGCCGCCCGCCCATCAGCTCCAGATAGACTTCGGACAGCAGCTCGGCGTCGAGCAATGCGCCGTGCAGCTTGCGTTCTGAATTGTCGACCTTGAAGCGGCGGCACAGCGCATCGAGGTTCGCGGGCTGGCCCGGGAATTTCTGACGCGCCATGGGCAGCGTGTCGATCACGCGGGACATCGGCAGCGGCTTGAAGCCGGCGCCTTTGAGTTCCGCATTGATGAATTTCATGTCGAATTCGGCGTTGTGGATGACCAGCGCCGCGTCGCCGATGAATTCGATGAATTCATCCACTTTTTCGGTGAACAGCGGCTTGTCCTTCAGGAATTCGGTGGTGAGGCCATGGATGCGCGCGGCATCCGGCGGCACGTCGCGCTGGGGATTCAGATAGCACTGGAAGTGCCGCCCCGTCGGCAGGTGATTCATCAGCTCAAGGCAGCCGATTTCGACCAGCCGGTGGCCTTCGGCGGGCTCCATGCCCGTGGTTTCGGTATCGAGGATGATTTCACGCATGGGTAAAGAGATAGCAAAGGCTGAGAGCCGTTACAAGCCGCAGACGCCGCCCGCCAAAATATGCATGGTTTCAGGGTCTTGCAGAATGACGGCGCAGGTGTCGTTATCCTTCGGCGCCGGGACATTGACCTTGTAGGACTGCTTGCCGCCGTCCCATGTGCCGATCACCAGCATTTCCTTCACGACGTTGTGGCTGACCTGTTTGTCGCCCTTGTTTTCCCCCGCCCGGATATCGGTCTCGACTTCCTTTTGCAGCAGCGCCATGACTACGCGCACGGGTTTCGACTGGCCGGGGCCTTCGATCGTGACGACGGTCTCGCCTTTCGGCGAGATGCGCGGCGAGACCTTGAAGCGCCCCGTGCGCAGGGATTTGGCCTGTTCGATAAGGGAATTGACGGAGCCGCGGCGGTTGCCGGCATCCTGCAGCTTGCCGTCGATGATCATCTGCGGGGTGTAGACATTGTCGCCGTTCATGAGAAGCCTGGCGTAGTCGCCCTGCCGCTGTGTCCAGACGGGGCTGGAAAGCGGATCCTTCCAGTTGGTGTTCAATATCGGCTTGTAATGGTCCCAATAGTCCACATGCATTTCAAGCGCGATGACATCGGTGCGCTTCGCAAGGTCTCCCAGATAAGCCTGCGCGGGCGGGCAGGAAGAGCAGGACTGCGAGGTGAACAGCTCCACCACGATGGCGTTATGGTCTTTTTCGACGCTCAAGGTCGCCGTCGCCTTGACCGGCGTATCGGCCGCAAAAGACGCAAATGCGCAGAGGGACAGGAAGGCCGCCGCAAAAAACATGATGGAGCGCGTCATGGCAAAGCACCTTCTTCAGTTATATTTGCGCCTGGAGCGGATGCGGTCGACGATTTTTTCGATCTGCTTGCGCATGTCGTCGAACCCCTTGTCGCTTTCCACGATATACGTCGCGCGCTTGCGCTTTTCGGCGTCGGGAAGCTGGCCCGAGACGATGCGGTCGAATTTCTCCGAAGTCATGCCGGGGCGCGCCAGCACGCGTTCCCTCTGCACATCTTTCGGGGCGGAGATGCAGATGGTTACATCCACGCGTTTTTCGCCGCCGGTTTCGAACAGCAAAGGAATGTCGAGCGCGATGATTTTATGGGCTTTTTTACGCATTTCTTCCTTGAAGGCGTCGCTTTCCGCGCGCACAAGCGGATGCAGGATTTCTTCCAGTTCGCGCTTCTTCTGGCGGTCGCCGAAAACGATGCGCCCCAGCACCTGCCGGTCGATATAGCTGCGGCCCGCCGCGTCTTTCTGCAGCACCTCGGGAAATTTGGCGGCGACCGCCGTCACCGCCCCGCCGTCGGGCCCCAGCAGCGCATGGACGCTCGCGTCCGAATCATGCACGGGTATCCCCATTTCCTTCAGCATATTGGCGGCCGTCGTCTTGCCCATGCCGATGGAGCCTGTAATGCCGATGACGATCATGGGCGCGGCCCCCGCGGTTTTGATTTCGGCGCGGGCAGCAGCGCCGCAACAATATCCTTGAGCTGGCGGCGCGTATCGTCGAAACCGACGCCCGTATCCACGACAAAGTCGGAGCACGCGCGTTTTTCGGCATCGGGCATCTGCGCCTTCAGGACGTCCGCCAGCCGCTCTTCCGTCATGCCGGGGCGGGCCAGCACCCGGATGCGCTGCACCTCGGCCGGCGCGGAGACGCAGATGGTCTTGTCCACGCGCGCATCCCAGCCCGTTTCGAACAGCAGCGGCACGTCGAGAACGACCATGCGGTAGCCTTCCTTCGTTTTTTCCGCGATAAAGGCATCTTCGGAGGCCTGCACCATGGGGTAAAGCGTCCCTTCCACCAGCGACTTCAGTCCGGGGTCGGCGAAAATATGTTTCCCCAGTATCTTCCGGTCGATGAAATCCCGCCCGTCCGCGTCTGTCTTCAGTGATTCCGGGCACAGCGCCGCGATGGCGGAAACAGCGGCGCCGCCGGGGCCCATCAGTTTATGCACAGTCGCATCGGCATCATGGATGGGGATGCCCATTTCGCGCAGCATATCCGCCGCGGTGGACTTGCCCATGCCGATAGAGCCTGTGAGGCCGACGATCATCATGCCGCGAGTTTCCCCATGTATTCGTATAACTCCTTCGTGACTTCCGGGTCGCGTCCGAACCAGTGCTCGAAGCCGAGCCGCCCCTGATGCAGCAGCATGCCAAGCCCTTCGACCACCGGATGCCCGTGCAGGCGCGCCGATTTCAGCAGCGGCGTCACCAGCGGCCGGTAGACGAGATCGCAGACCGTCGCCTCTTTGGGGAGGCGCGAGAGGTCGAGGTCGAGCGGCGGCTGTTCTGTCATGCCGAGACTGGTGCAGTTGACCAGCAGCGTGGCGCCTTCCAGCACGGCATGGCGTTGCGTCCAGGCATGCACTTCGCCGTCCAGCCTGAACTGCTTCATCACTTTTTCCGCCTTTTCGGGCGTGCGGTTCACGAGCAGAAATTTCTTCGCCCCCGCCGCCCGCAACGACGCGATGACGCCGCGCGACGCGCCGCCCGTGCCGAGGATCACGACGCGGTCGCCGCTCCAGCGCGGATTGTGCATTTTCAGGTTTTCGACGAAGCCGAAACCGTCGCTGTTGAAACCCTTGAGCCTCCCCTGCTCGACGACAACCGTATTCACGGCGCCCGACATCAGGCAGCTTTCATCGTGCGCGTCCATGAGGGACAGCGCGGTCTCTTTCAGCGGCAGCGTCAGGTTGCAGCCCGCATAGCCGCGGTCGACCAGCATCTTCAAGGCCTCCTTCAGTGCCTCGGGCGTAATCGCCATCGCTCCGTAGGAGCCGGGGATGCCGTATTTTTCCAGCCAGAAGCCATGCAGCTTCGGCGAGAGCGAATGCGAAACGGGCCAGCCCATCACGCAGGCTTGTTTTAACGCGCCGGTCATGCGCGCTGTTCCTTTGCGCGGCTGCGGTGCGCGTCCAGCAGGCCCATGATTTCGGCCGCCGTTTCCTCGATCGAGCGGCGCGTCACATCAATGACCGGCCAGCCCATCTTGCTGTAGAAGCGGCGCGCCTCTTTCACTTCTTCCTGCACGCGCTCCTGGTCGAGGTAATCCGTGGTGCGGATTTCGCCCAGCTGCTGCAGGCGGTTGCGCCGGATGTCGATCAGGCGCTCCGGCGATGCGGTCAGCGCGACAAACAGGGGCTTCGTGAGCTCCAGCACTTTTTCGGGGAACGGGATGCCGGGCACATAGGGCACATTTGCCGCCTTGACGCCGCGGTTGGCCAGATAAATGCAGGTCGGCGTCTTCGACGTGCGCGACACGCCGACCAGGATGACATCGGCCTTGGAAAGCTCGCGCTCGCCCTTCTGCCCGTCGTCATGGTGCAGCGCATAGTCCACCGCGTCCATGCGCGCGAAATATTCTTCGTTCAGCTTGTGCTGCAAGCCCGGTTCGGCCAGCGAGGTCATCTTGAAATGGCGTGACATCAGCTCGATGACGGGGCTTAAGATCGATATGGCGGGCACGTCCAGCACCTGGCAGTGCTTTTCCAGCGCCTTGGCGAGGCTGTCGTCGACCAGCGTGTAAAAAGCCAGCCCCGGGTGCTTGCGGATGCCTTCCAGCACGCTGAGCATCTGTTTCTGCGTGCGCACGAGGGGCCAGAAATGCTGTTCGGCCTCCACTCCCTCGAACTGGGCCAGGCAGGCCTTGACGACGCTGTTGAGCGTGCCGCCGGTGGAATCGGAAATCAGGTGCAAATGGTGCTTTTTCATCGGGCTTACTTTAGCAATTTTTGGCTAAACTCTTAAACTCTTTGATTTTTCTGAACTATTTTTCATATTGACGAAAGCCGGGTACAGGTTTACATTCAAGAACCTTTAAAAAACAACGTGTTAATATGTTTGAAAGGAATAGAGCGTGCCCCCGTATATCTCGCCCATGTTTTCCTACAAAAGCCGCCGTGGAAACCAGTTTTACGACGACGAGCTTTCGGAATTGCTGTGCCCTGCTCCCTTTCAGGGAGAAAAGCCGCTCGCGCACAGCCTGTCGCTGAATTCGGCGCATAAGGTCGAAGAACCCAGGGGCACCTATGAATACCGCCTTGAGAAAAGCGCGGACGGCAAGTCAATCACGCTTGATGCGACGCTGACGCGCGACGGCCCCGTCTATAAGACCGCCATGACAGCGGTCCGGGTGCGCGAGAACCTCTATGAAATCACCTCCCTGACCTTCGACAACAAAAAAGAGCGCGTCGACAGCCGCTGGGAAATTTCAAAAGTGCTGGCGCATATCGGCAAGGAACAGCTGCAGAAATCCTGCCGCGACGAACTGCCGCTGGCGCACGAGGAACGCGGAAAATTCGGCAAAATCGCACGCTTTTTCGACCGCTGCCTGCCGGACGACCCTTCGATGATGATGCCGCCCCCGATGTAAAGGAAACCCAATGTCCGAACGTCCTATTGTTGCTATCTTCGCCGGCTCCTCCACGCCCAAAGACCCCGCCATCATGGAAGCGGCCACCCTGCTGGGCAAAAAGCTGGGCGAAGCCGGCTTCGACCTCGTTTACGGCGCGGGCACAGGCGGCGTGATGGGCGCGGTCGCGAAGGCGGCGCAGGCTGCAGGCGCGCATGTCACCGCGGTCGTGCTGCACCAGTATCGCGACGAGGAGCAGCTGCCGGGCGCGACGGTCATCAACGTCATGACGGAGCAGGAACGCTTTCATATCCTCAGCACGCACCGCTCGCCCCTCGCCTATTTCGCGCTGCCGGGCGGCCCGGGAAGCCTGCGGGAGACGCTGCAGCAACTGGAAAAGGGCGTCTATGAGGGCAACACCGCGCCCGTCGTCCTTGTGCAGGTGGGCCAGTATCTCGACGGCATCAAGCAGTATTTCGATGCCGCCATCGCCGCAGGACTCATCAAACCCGACAAAAAAGACCGGCTGAAACTCTGGCCGGCCACCGGCGACCTGGCCGATGTGGTTCCGGGCCTGCGTCCCGATGACGGGATACCCGGCCTCTACCGCGGATTAGGCCGTTAAAACCCCTTGATTTTAAAGCGGTTTTCACTTATTTCATCCACATGACAATGGCGCATCATACAGACGTGATTATCATCGGCGCAGGCCCCGTGGGCCTGTTTGCGGTGTTTGAGCTTGGCCTGCTCGACATGAAGGCGCATCTTGTCGACATCCTCGACCGCCCGGGCGGACAATGCGCGGAACTGTACCCCGAAAAACCCATCTATGACATCCCGGCGCTGCCTGTCGTATCGGGCCACGAGCTGACCGAAAAACTGATGGAGCAGATCAAGCCCTTCAAGCCGGTGTTCCACTTCAGCCAGATGGCGGAGACGGTCGAGAAAACCGCAACCGGCTGGCGCGTCACCACCGACGCCGGAACCGTCCTTGAGGCGAAGGCCATCGTCATCGCGGCGGGCGGCGGCAGCTTTACGCCCAAGAAGCCGCCTATCAAGGGCATCGAGACCTATGAGGGAAAATCCGTCTTTTATGCCGTGCGCAAGCGCGACCAGTTCAAAGGCAGCAATCTTGTCATCGCGGGCGGCGGGGATTCCGCGCTCGACTGGACGCTGAACCTGCAGCCGCTGGCAAATTCTGTCACTCTCATTCATCGGCGCGACGATTTCCGCGCCGCGCCCCACAGCGTACAGCAGATGCGCGAGCTGGTGGGCGCGGGCAAGATGAAACTGGTCATTTCGAACCTCACCGGCGTGACCGGCAACGACAACGGGCAGATTTCCGCCGTGACGGTCAGCAACCCCGACAAGACGACGAACGACATTCCCTGCGATGCGCTGCTCGCCTTCTACGGATTGACGATGAAACTGGGGCCGGTCGGGACGATCTGCGAGAAACTCGGCGTCGAAATGAAGGACGGGCTGATCCCCGTCGACACCGAGAAATTCGAGACAGGGGTGCAGGGCATTTTCGCCATCGGAGATATCAACTGGTACCCCGGAAAGCTGAAGCTGATACTTTCCGGATTCCATGAAGCGGCGCTGATGGCGCAGCGTGCCTTCCGTTATGTCTATCCGGAGCGGAAATGGCGATTCGAATACACGACATCGAGCTCGAACCTGCAGGAAAAACTTGGCGTAAAGTGATTCCGGTGGTGTAATAAGGAAACTTTTTCAGGCGAAGCCAGATGAGCAGCAGTTTCAACATTCCAGCGGCGATACGGAGCGGCTACCAGTTCGTGGGGCGGGAATGGCAGTACCTGGCGCGCTTCAGCCTGCTGCCTTTCGGAGTCTCGCTGATTACCTCAGTGCTCATGCACCATATCAGCCTGGAGCAGAATCGTGTTTTCTCCATATTCGAGAAATTTCTGTGGGACGTGCCGTCCTTTGCGCTGTTCGGCTGGTTCATGTTCCTGGAAGTCCGGCTACTGCTTCTGGGCGAGCGGGCCGGCATGCTGCCGGATGATCCCGCCTATATCGCCGACCGCCGCAACGCGCTCTGGGCGTCGATCGCGACGCTCCTGCTGTTCCTGATGGGCAGCAGGGCGCTTTACGCCTATCTGGACTGGGGAGCCGACAAGAAAAACGCGATCATCAACTTTTTCTGGCTGTTCCTGATCGGCGCGGGCACCTGGGCGATCCGCTTTTCTGTCGCCTATATCCTGGCGGCCGTCAATTACCCGATACGCCGCTATATCTTCCAGGTCAACGGCATCTTCATTTCGCTGCGCCTCGCAGGACTTTTCTTCCTGACGGTGCTGCCGGTCCTGGTGCTGGAATCCGGCCTTACGACCCTCATCTTGCCGGAGGAGGCAAAGAGAAAATTCATCGAACAGCACCAAATACCCGTGCTGTCGGAAACAACCGCCATATCAATATTGGCCGTCAGCACGTTGTCGGACGTGATTTCCGCGCTTCTGATAACAGCCGTATCGGCCTTCGCCCTGAAGGACATGCTGGGCCGCCCGCGGCAGGAGAAAGCGGCATGATGCTGAACGTGACCGACCGCGACGGGCGGGCGCATGCGCTGGAAGCCATCGAGGGCTGGCGCGTGATGGAGATTATCCGCGATTACGGCATGACCGACAAAAGCCTTGCGATCAAGGCCGAATGCGGCGGCGCCCTCGCCTGCGGCACCTGCCATGTCTATGTCGACGCCGCCTGGCTGCCAAAGCTCGTTCCGCCCAATGACGAGGAGCTGGGGCGTCTTGCCGACAGCGCCTTCCATGTCGAGCACAATTCGCGCCTGTCGTGCCAGATACTGATGAGCGAAAAACTGGACGGACTGAAGGTGACCCTCGCCCCCGGAACGGAACCGTAAGATTTTAAGGATGACCAGCATGAGCAACATCGACGCGCTGAAAAAGGAAATCGTGGAAACGGTGCAGGCCGCCAACGATATCGCCTCGCTGGAGGAAGTCCGCGTCTCGGCGCTGGGGAAAAAAGGCAAGGTCACCGGCCTGATGCAGACGCTGGGCCAGCTCTCCCCCGAGCAGCGCAAGGAAATGGGCCAGGCGCTGAACCGCCTGAAGGACGAAATCACGGCCGAGATTGAAACCCGCGCGGCGCTGCTGAAATCGGCCGCGCTGAACGAGCGCCTGCAGAAGGAAAAAGTCGACATCACCCTGTCGCCGCGCCCGCAGGGCAAGGGGACCATCCACCCGATCAGCCAGACGATCGAGGAGATGATCGTTATTTTCGCGGAAATGGGCTTCAGCGTGGCGGAGGGGCCGGAGATCGAGGATGATTTCCACAACTTCACCGCGCTCAACTTCCCGCCCGAGCATCCGGCGCGGCAGATGCACGACACTTTCTACCTGCCTGACGCGCCCGACAAAAAGGGGCTGGAGGCAAGGCGCCTGTTGCGCACCCATACCTCGACCGTGCAGGTACATGTGATGCAGGAGCAGAAGCCGCCCATTCGCGTCATCATCCCGGGCCGCACCTTCCGGTCGGACTACGACATGACGCATACGCCGATGTTCCACCAGATCGAGGGGCTGCTGATCGACAAATCTGCCCATATGGGCCACCTGAAGGGCTGCCTTATCGAATTCTGTAGGAAATTTTTTGAGGTCGACGACCTGCCGACAAGATTCCGCCCCAGCTTCTTCCCCTTCACGGAACCTTCCGCGGAAATGGACATCGGCTGCTCGCGCGAGGGCGGCGAACTGAAAATCGGCGCGGGCAAGGACTGGCTGGAAATTCTGGGCTGCGGCATGGTGCACCCGAATGTGCTGAAGAACTGCGGCATCGACCCGAACGAATACCAGGGCTTCGCCTTCGGCATGGGCGTGGAGCGCGTCGCGATGCTCAAATACGGCATTCCCGATCTGCGCACGTTTTTTGAATCAGACCTGCGCTGGCTGAAGCACTACGGCTTCGGCCCGCTGGAACAGCCGAATCCGGCGCTGTCCTAGATTTTTGCCGTATACCCCTTGAACGGGACGGTGACCTTGATTCCGCATTCCGTTACCTTGGCGCCTTCGGCTGTTTTGGGGTCAAGGCTGGCGATGATTGCTGTGGAAAGAGCATCGCAGAGCGCCCTCGCGTTCTGCGGCTGCATCGCCGGATCGACGGCGGCGTAAGATGTCCAGCCGTTTTTCTGGAAGATTTCTTTCAGCGTCCTGTCTCCGGCTTCCCGGGCGCTATCGCTGATCCTGCCATAGGTGCTCAATTCATGCGGCCCGACGAAGCTAAAGGACACTTCCGCATGGAACCTGTCCGGCTCCTTGCGCGCGGAATTGAAGTATGCGGTCTGGGACTGAAGCTCCCACTTCGTCGTGTCGGCGATGGCGAAGGGGTTCGTAAAGCTGAAACCCCGGCCATCGACGCGGCGGTGAGAGCCGTCCTTGAACGTATGCTCGGCGCGGCCCTCATAAGTACGCGTAAACGTGACCCCCTTCCATGCTGTATGAAGGGCAAAGCCGGCGCCCCCGTAGACGACGGCACAGACCGCAGCCACATGTGCAACCGCACGGAAAGCGCGTCCAAGCTTCTTCATATCTTCGCGCAATTCGGCCTTGGCCTTTTCATTCAGTTTTTGTTGTTCAGGGGTCAGCACGTTTCGATCCTCCACTAAAATTCTGGTGATAATACGCATATTTTTCATAATCAGCAACTATTTTAACGCAAGCATATGATATGATTGCATTTTTTTAAGATGAAACCGCCCTAAATAGGGGTTAAGACTAGAAGGGCAAGGAAGGATTCGGG
>SCTB01000052.1 GCA_004297545.1 Alphaproteobacteria bacterium | reverse complement strand
ACAACTCGATGAGCGCCAGCTTGAGTCGCGCAAAGAAGTCATCATCCCGATTAAACTGCGCGAACTGTACAAAGCCTATATCAAGGCTTCCTACGACAAGCCGATCGACCTCGTGAAAGGCATCGCGCGCAAGGTTGATGACTTTTCGGTCGCCAAGCGCATGCGCACGGGCCTGCTGGCCGTCGTGACGATGCCGCTGGGCATCATCACCCGCAACTCCTCGCGCGCGGCTCATTATGTCGCTGAAGAGAAATTCCCCGGCACTGCGGGCGGCGTCGTCGGCGCTGCTGCAGCCTGGTGGTTCGGCGGCAAAATGGCGTTCGGTTACCTGACCACGCAGGCCCCGGTTATCGCGGGCATCGCGTCGCAGGCGGGCGTTCTGGGCGCTGTCGCGAAAATCGGCACGCTGGTCGCCACGGCGGCCTTGAGCGGCCTGGTCATCCTGCCCCCGGCCTTCATGATCGGTACGGTCGCCACGGCTGTCGCCGGCGCTGCCGTTATCGGCTTGCTGTCGACCGTTCCCGCCGCCTTCAACCTGAAGTCCGGCTTCCTGCGCACCATGGACCGCCTCCGCGGCATCAAGGGCGTCGATTACGACGGCGCGAAGGAAGAACAGGAAATCAGCTACAACTCGCTCTCCGCGCGCAACGAGCGCAAAGAGTTCAGCGAAATGAGCTGGAAAATCCGCGGCCTGACCGACGAACACCAGAAGCAGATCTTCGACACGCTGAAGGAAAAGTTCGACACGGCCGCCGCTGCGAACCAGAACCAGCCTCAGCCCGTCGCGCAGCCCGCCGCTGCTCCGTCGGCGCCGAAGCCTTAATCTTTTCAGGCTTCCACTTAAAATAAAAACGCCCGCCGGTTTTCGCCGGCGGGCGTTTCTTTCTATTTCGCGACCCCTTACGACCATCTCCCAAAGAGTTTTTGCGCGGATCGAGGGATTCCAAGGCGGCAAAAAAGGTCGTTACGTCGCAAATCTCAGCGAAAAGATATGCGGCCCTTTGACGTTATTATAAAGGTAGTCCTCCGCCTCACCAAACAGGCCGATAAAGCTGGCGACAGTGACGGCAGGGTCGTCGAGCCGTCTGAATGTCAGCAACGATTTCAGTAGTCCCCTGTCCTGACAAAACCAGCTGCGTGTGCTACCGCCTGTACGCGGCTTCAGACGCGCGAAATTTGCCGTGTCAGAGGGCTGCATGTCGCTGATCGCGACCTTGCGTCCGGCGAAGTCCACGCCCGCAGGCCCGCAGCTGCCGAGGTTCACGACAAAGCGGGGCCTGTGGTATTTTTCGAACTGGATATCAAATACATAACCGCCTTCGGGCGTGATTTTGCGGAAGGTGTAGAAAAGCGAACTGCCCTTGCTCCGTGAAAAGCCTTTTTCCGCCGCGAAGGGGAAAAAGGTTTTCTTTATTTCGTCGCGCAGGGCGGTTGTGTCACTCATTGATAAACTTTACTACTCGTTTCCTCTCCTTTGGAAGGGGCGACTATTTTTTCAATGCCCCCACGATTTCCTTGAGCAGTTGCGTATGCTCCAGCTGGTGCTTGAGGCTTTCCTCGGCGATTTTCAGGCCGCGCTGCTGCTCGGCCAGGGCCTTCGCGTGGTTTTCCCAGATTTTGGCATTCTGCCTGCGCGCAAAGCGGAAGACGAAAGCGACCAGGACGAGCAGCACCAGCACCGGCAGCCATGTCCCCGCATAACGGCTGAGCTGCGACGTCAGGGGGCAGCCTGAAGCTGCCGGCTCAGCGCTCTTGTAAAGGTCCGCGGAATAGGCGCTCCACTCGCTCATCGGGAACCAGACGCCCTTTTTGACGGCGTAGTAGAAATAATGCTGCTGGGTCCACGCGCCGTAGCTGGCCGCGTATTTCTTGAAGAAATCCGGCGGCGCATCCATCAGCTCCAGTTCGATGATGCCCGTGTAAAGGCCCTCAAGATAGCTTTCGTTCGATTTGGTAACGACGGCGTTCAGAAGCTTCAGGCGGCCCTTGTAGGGGAAGAAATCGGTCGCGAAGTCATAGACCCCTTCTTCCTTCGTTTTCTCGAACCGCTGGACATGCGGGTCCTTTATTTCCGATTTTTCCCAGAAGGAAATCAGGCCGGCTTTGTCGGGCACGGGCGCGGCTTCTTCGGCCGCCAGCGCCGGGAAGCAAAGGCAGAACAGAAATCCCAGTATTATCCCCAGCCTGGCTATGGATTGCATGCTCGCTTCCCCTTACAACGTCAGAACAGCTTGCCGAAAGCGCCTTCCTTGCGCTCGATCACCGGTACATCCCCCTCGTTCGCGGGCTTGCCCTGCTGCTGGTTCTTCTTCAGGCGCTCCGCCTCTTCCTTCGCGTTCACGACGGAGGCCGGGACATTGGCGTCGGTTGTTTCTTCGTCCTTCCAGAAAATCAGCTTGTCGACGAGCTTCTGGTTTTCGATCGCGAGATAGCCGTTTTCCTGGCTGATGATGGAGCGGATGGCGGGATTGGCCTTGTCCGCGCCCATTTTAGAGAGAATCTCGTCCTCGGCCGTGCCCTTGGGCGCGTCTTCCGCCGTCCCCTCCCCCATCAGCGTG
>SCTB01000051.1 GCA_004297545.1 Alphaproteobacteria bacterium | reverse complement strand
CGACCGACGAACTGCGCAAGGATATCGTAGCCCATGTGCGCAAGGTCATCGGCCCCATCGCGACGCCGGATGTTCTCCTGTTCGCGCCGGGACTGCCCAAGACGCGCTCGGGAAAAATCATGCGCCGCATCCTGCGCAAGGTGGCCGAAAACGCCTTCGACCAGCTGGGCGATACCTCCACGCTGGCGGATCCATCCGTCGTCGAAACCATCATTACGAACCACAAGCAGCTTTTAAAAAAAGCCGCGTGAATAGCTAAAGAGTCTCAATGACTTAGGAAGGGGCCCACAGGGGCCCCTTCTTCGTTGTTAAGACTCTGTGTTTGCTCAATTTATGTTGATGTTATGAAAAATATATGATACTCTCTTTGCACGTTAAAGGGAGAGTTTTTTATGCTGAAAGCTGCCGCAGAAAAGATCAAAAACTGGTTCAACAATCCTTATTGGGCGCCTGTCACCGAGCCACTGAAATATATCGGCAGCGCGGCCTATACGCCCAACGCGCCCTTCATCGAGGAGATTAAACGCGGCTGGAAAGACTCGGACTACGACAGCGACCGCAATAAAATGCCCAAGCTCGTTCGCGCCCGGGCAGAGCTGAGCAGCTCGGATAACACGGGTGTCGCCATGACGACAGACATAGGCACGGTTCTGGGCGGCCTTGCCGCGGCGGTTGGCGCTGGGGTCGCGCTCGGAGCGGCGGGCGTTGCATGGCCTGTGATCGCGCTGGCGGCCATCGCTGCCTGCGGCGCGGGATATGTCGCGACAGTACCGCTGGTCATGGGGGCGCTGGCCTTTGGTGGCGGGGTGCTGGGTGCGGTGGCGGCCCCTTTCGCAATCATTAAGGGCTGTATGAAGGCCTATAAGCATCATGAGTTTTCAAAGACTCAAGGCGCGGTCGTCCAGGCGACGCCCGCGCTGAAGGACGTCACGGAAGACGCGCAAAACGCCGCCACGCGCATATTTCAGCAGGTGCGCGATCTGCCGGCGGAAGTTCAGGGTCCGGTCATCAAGTCGCTCGGCGACAAATTCGCGGCCTCCGGCGTGGGCGCCGCCGAAAAATTCATGAAGCAGATCGAGGCGCTTCCCGACGCCGACCGAGAGGCCGTGGTCGCGGAGCTGCGCAAGACCCTGGCGCCGGTTTTCGAGGCTGTCGCGGAAAAAGAAGCCAATGACTCCATCACGCTGCAAAAAGATGCAATGACGATGTCTCCGATCAGGCTGAAGAAACCGAAAAACGCCGTCGCCTGACATAAAGGCAGGTCAGCGCGCCTGCCGCCAGCAGGAAAACCAGCATCCCCGCCGTGACCGCTTCGACCGGAAGGCCCACGACGTCCCCTGCATGCTGGTAGTCGCCCAGGCCGGGGATGCCCTTTTGCATCGCGTATTCCCGCCGTTTTGCGGCGTTCATCAGAAGCCCCGCGCACAAAAGCGCATTGCGGCCGAAAAAATGCAGGCCCGTGGCAAGCGCGACGCAGCGTTCCGCCCTTGTCTTTAAAAGATCTGGACGCGACAGCGCCGCGGCCAGCAGGGCGGACCCCACGATGATCTCCGCGCCGTGTCCCATGATGATGGTGACGAACAGGTCCCAGCCGGTATATATCAGGATCGCATGCAGCGCCGAGAAGGCTGCGAGAAACGCGGCGTGGCGGCGGCGCTTCGCCCGGGCCAGCAGCAGGATGCCGGAAAACATCAGCGCATAAATGAAAGCGGTCAGCGCATAGGAGCGGCCCAGCGAATAGGTCATGCCGCCGCCATGGACGACGTCGAAAACAGGCAGCGCCGGCGTGCCGAACAGCCAGTGGCAAAGGGCGTGCCCCGGCTCGTGAAAGAAAACCTCCATATAATGCATGCCCTCCGCCAGCGGCAGCAGCGCGAAGCGCAACCAGATCGGAAGGTTGAGATCGGCGATATCCGAGGCGTAAGGGATAAGGGAGGTGAGGGAAACCGCCACGCACCAGAAAAAATTTTTTCGCGTCATGATTCTTCCCGCCATGTCGCCGCCCAGCACCCGAGGAACGCAAGGCAGCAGATAGCCAGAACAAAAATGGCGCTTGCCGTGGCAGGCGTACCGACGCCCAGGGCTTCCGCGGCAAGCCCGATATCATCAACATAATGGCGGCCATGGGACTGGCCCTGCCCTTGGGACCGCAGGGCGGCCCGCTCTGTCCAGAACATGATCAGTCCTGTTTGGAGAATATTTTCAAAAATAATGTAAATCCCAGCGGCTACTCCCCCCGTCCGGAAAAAGGTATCCGCCGATCCCGGTGGCAAAGCCGCCGGAAGCCGTCCCCGGAACAGGCAGACATAGGCGCCCCAGGTCGCCACAACCAGTTCCGCGACCTGGCCCATATACATGGCAAGAATCAGGTGGGCCCGGGTGAAGGCAAGAGCAGCATGCAGGATGATCAATAAGCAGAGGATTTTCAGCGCGCGCGTTTTCTTCCGGAGGTAACACCAGATCGTTGCTTCGGCCATGAAAAAATAGATCAGGGCGAGTATCCATGGCTCTCGTCTTGCAAAGAGAGTGAAAATGCTGCCTTCCGGACTCATGCTTATCCACGCGGGATCCCCAAACAGCCAAAGGGTTATGGCGTGGCCCAGTTCATGCACGGGCATCGAGAGGGAATCGACCGTCCAGACCGGCAGCATGAAAAAACCGGAAAACGGGAAATCAATGCCGTAAACCAGCGAGATGTACGGGAGGGACATAAACGGCATAAGGCTGCAGGCATACAAAAACAGGCGCACCGGCGGTGTTGCACTTCGCGTCATGACTTCCGCGGCGGGATGCGGCGGAGGATATCGGCTTTTTCATCTTCGCGCGCCTCCTGTTCGGCCTGCCAGCCCGCGAATATCAGCCATCCCATGACCGCGAGGCTGAAGAGCGTAAAGAGCATATGGAAGGCGCCGATATGCTCGAGTTTGCAGTTGAGGCGGTCGGCAAGCACCGTGAAGTCGTTCGCCATGTGGGTTTCGCCGATACCCTCGTTATAGGCGGAACGGGCGATGTCGCTGGCCATCAGCTGCCAGGCCAGTATCAGCCCGCACTTGCCGAAGACGGCAAAGAGCCCGAAAATCATATGCATGTAGCGCTCCAGGAAGTTCCCGGCGCCGGACACCACTTTGTTGAGCGCGGCGCGGTAGATGCAGAAGCACCCCATCACGACCGCGCCGCCGTTGCCCATGTAGTTGACGGGCAGGATATAATGCTCGCCCGTCGAAAACCCGGCATGCACGGCCAGCAGCGCCAGGAAAGACATCAGCAGCCCGTAATACCCGTCGCTCCACAGAACCCAGCAAAGAAACGCGGCGCCGGCATATATGGGAGCCTGCAAAATCCAGGTGCGGGGAAAGATGGGAACGGAAACGCCGCCCCCGTCGCGGAAGTTGAAGGCGGGGATCGCCAGTTCGCCGTACGACCACGAGGTCACCGTATGCCCGAGCTCATGGAAAAACACCGTCATATACCCTAGCCCCGCATGCGGGATGAACGTCAGGGTATTTATAATGCCGGGCAGGGTCCAGTTCTTGACCTCCGCCACATCCGGCAGCAGAAAGAGGATTACCATGGCCGAGCTGATCAGGAACACGCGCATGCGTCAAGAATGCCGCGAAAGGGGGGCGTTTGTAAAGGCGACCCTCTGGAAAGGCTGGCTTATGCGCCGGGTTTCGGCAGGGCGGGCTTTTTACCGGAAGTATTATGCAGCACGCGGATATAGCCGTCCTGCAGGGCGGTCATGTCGGCGATGCTTTTGTCGAGGACAGGCGGGAATTCCCGGGAGGCTCTCGGGTTGATCATGCGCCGCGGGTAATCGTTCAGCAGCGTTTCGCGCGTCACACTCGTGGACTGCAGAGAGGTCTGCCGCTCAGGGTTGAGGCTGACGCCGCCGAGATGCCTTAAGAATGCCTCGAAGGCCGCGTCGCTGGGGGCGTTCTGTACCTGCGCCTCCAGCGCGGCCAGCTTCGCCTTGTCGTTGCCGGCGGCCAGCACCTGCTTGCCGAAGTTCAGAGTCACTTCCTCCACGTAATCGAGATGCAGCCTGTTGTAGGTGTGCAGCCGCTCGAGCGCGGGCTCGAAGGCCATCTGGCGGTATTCCCCGAAGTTCAGGCCGTCCTTGCTCCAGAATTCGCCACGCAGGCGCATCGCGATCATCGAGGCCGGCATTGCTTCGCCGAAACCCGGCTGCATGTGGATTCCGCTGCGCAAACGGTCCGCCTCGAAAAACGCCGAAAATGCTTCCGCATCGGCCTCCAGATAGCGGCGCAGCGTCCAGCGCTGCCAGGGCGTCATGACGCCATTCTCCATGTCGATCGCACCCAGCACCTTGTCCTGCCAGCCGTGGCGGATTTCATGCGCCGTATACATCATCAGTCCCTCCAGCTTCTGGCCGGGACGGATGGAAATCGTGCTCGTGGCGGGGGTGTACAGCGCCTTGTGGGGAAGATCAGGGGCGAGAACGAATTTGATGTCGTGGTCCTTGGCGAAGCGCAGCAGCGCGATGCCCATCTCCGTCTTTGCGAATTCCGCCTTGATCGCCGTGATTTCCGGCGCATCGGCGGGGTTGCTGACATAGCTTTTCAGGTCGGCGGGAACGGGCGGGATAGCGGCCTGATTGAAGCCCTGCGACAGGCGGCTGCTGGCCGACGAGGGCACGTTGTTGACGACCTGTGCCTGCGCGGAGGGCGCCAGCGATAGCGTCAGCATCGCGGCGAGACTCAGACGCCGGAGCAGGCCCTTGCGCTGTGCTTTCGAAAATGCTGTTGCCGCCATACCCATGAAAACCCCGATATTTTTCAATGGGAACCATTATATGTAAAATACAGCTATGGCGCAAGTGTTCTTTGATTTCAATCAAGTATTTGTTTTATCTCATTTTATTAAGACGGCGGGTGAAGCGGACCCTGCCCCCAGGGGCCAGCCGGGCGCGCCGGTGGTTGCGGGGGCCCGCCGCGTCCCCAGGGCGATTCCGGCGTGCGGCGCAGCGTGACAGGAAGCCGGGGGACCGGCGTTTGGGTATTCTCCGAAATGACGCGGATGCGATCCGCAATCGGCGGGTGGGTCGCAAACAGGCCCAGGAAGGCGCTCGAATTCTCGATGCACATCTGCTGCACCTCGTTCGGCATGCCGTTCACCGCGTCGTTGCCGGAAATGCGCAAGAGCGCGCGCATCATCGCCTCGGGGTTTTTGGTGAGCTCGATCGACCCGGCATCCGCCAGGTACTCGCGCTTGCGCGACAGGGCGAAGCGGATGGCGATGGCGAAAATATACCCGATGAACAGGATCGCCATCGCGATCAGCATCGAAATCAGGATGCCGCCGCCCCTGCGGTCGTCGCGCCGCGCATAGTAATTCGGGCGCGTCCCGTGCATCAGCGTGCGCGAGAGCATCTGCGCGAAAAAGCTGATCATACCGACGAATATCACGGCGATGATCAGCAGCCGCGCGTCGCGGTTGATGATATGGGTGAGCTCGTGGCCGATGACGGATTCAAGCTCGTCGTCGGACAGCTTTTCGATGATGCCGCGCGTCAGCACGATGCGGTAGCTTTTCTCGTCGATGCCGGTCGCAAAGGCGTTCAGCGCCGGGCTGTCGATGACCTCGAACTGCGGCCTGGCAAGGCCGCGCGAGATACAGAGGTTTTCGAGCATATTATAAATGCGCGGCATCTGCTGGCGCGTGATCGGCTGCGAACGCGTCGCCATGCGCATCAGCTCGGCGTGGAAGAAAAACGCGATGGCGAACCAGATCAGCGCGACGCCGAAGGCATAGGGGCCGTATTGAACGACGCCGTAAAATCCGGCATTCACCGCATGCTTCGTTCCCGGCGAAAAAGCGGCGGGCGCGACATTCCCGCCGACATTCCCGTCGCGGTCCATGCTGTTATAGAGGTCGTAGGCGCCCTGGATATTCCGCAGGTCGGCATGCGACTGCCACCACAGATCGCCCGCGAAGAAGAACGCCCAGACCATCAGCAGCAGCAAAAACGGGAAGCCCGCCAGCAGAAGGACGGACTTGATCTGGTTGTTCCACTGATAGGTGGCAAGACCGGCGGCCAAAATGCGACTCCTGGAAAAAACGCCTGTATAATCAGCATTATATTGCGCTGCGCGGGGCGCAGGAAAGCATTTTTCTTGACACCGAACCCTATGGGAGTAGAGTGAACCACGGTTGAAGCAGCACTGCCGCTTTGCCGATCCTTGGAAAAGAAGCGCTGGCTGTCACACAAGCCCCGCTTGCACGAAGGACCCCGAACAATCCCGTTTTCAAAAAACGCGCCTTGCTCGTCAGCGGCAATTATTGCTTTTCAGCCATCAACAACAAGACCCGCTCATCATGCGGGCTTATAGAAAGAGGAGTGTACCACCCATGAGAAACCGTTTACCCGAAGAACACCATGTTTTCGCGGCCGCGCTGCCGGATATCCGCGCGCATTTCGAGGATGCCGCAAAACGCAGCCCCGATCATTTCTTCGTGCTGAATACCATTGCAGAGGATTTAAAGCAGGCCGAAGAACGCCTGGCTGCGAACGGGCCGGACAGCAGATATCTCGAAAGCATCCGCGTCACACTGATCCATGCGGCCGAAGGCGTGCATTATTATCCGATGATTGCGCATGAGTTCGAAACGGCGCTCGACATCGCGCTGCACCACCAGCGCCGCATCAAGGGGCCGGGATTCTAGGCGAGAAGCTTCCGCCAGTCCGTGGAATCATGCCGCGCTGTTCGATTGCAACGGCGAAACGCGCTCCGTCTGCTCTTTTTTCCAGTCGGCGGACCAGATCGACGGCTCGAGCGCATTCACGTAAGCCATGTATCTGGCCACGGGCCGGTCGATGGGCAGGAGCGCCTCGGGGTTGAAGCGAATGTTATCGTAAACAAACCCGTCCTCATCCCGGAGCGCGAAATAGGCGATCTGCATCATCCACATCAGAAAATAACTTTTGATGCCTCCCCAGATTCCGCTACGCTTTTCGGCGACGTAAATGGGCTGAACGCGCGCGCCCCCCTTCACCGGCTGGTAGGCATAAATCATGTTCAGATGCGGCAGTTTCCGCTTGCCGCCAAAAAGATATACGCCGCGCATGATGCTCAGGGCGCCGATGCAGCCGTCGGCATAGCGCATTTTATATTCATAGCGCCTGCCGAGCAAAAAACGCCCGAGTCTTTCGCGGCGCGTCTTGCCGGGGAATTCGCCGCGCATGGTGATGTCGAGCGCCGTATTTTGGTCGCGGAGTTCGATATCGACGTTCATGTCGATGTTGATCTGGTGCACGGTGCGCAGATGCTGGGCATCGATGCCGTTGATCATGTTGATATGATGGTGGCAGCGGCGTTCAAACGCCTTGCCGTGGCGAAAGACCAGCTTTTTCCCTTCCAGATCGGGTATGTCGGCGACGCCGAACGGCGCCTTGCCGGCGGGGTAGATCCAGACGAAGCCGTATTTTTCTTCGGTCGCATAGGCCTGCAGCCTGGCTTTGCCGTGAAGCGGCGACGGCGTCGCCAGGCAGGGGATATCGACGCAGTTTCCCGCAGGATCGAAAGACCACTGATGGAAGAAGCACTGCAGCCGGTCGCCCTTCACTTTTCCAAGGCCCAGATCCGCGCCCATGTGCGGGCAGAAACCGTCGAGCGCATGAGTCTTGCCTTTTTGATCGCGGAAAACGGCGATGCGCTGGCCGCAGATCTCGATCGATTTCACGGATGCCGGCGGCAGATCCCCGCCCTTGCATGCAATGTACCATCCTCTGGCGACGACATTCCAGTTGTTGAAAACGCGCATGTCGCGAAAGGCCTGGGTGTGCCGGTTGACGCCGCGGTTCATTCAGGTCCCGAAGTTCACTTTCGGCGGCGTTTGGACGGCTTTCTGCTCCTCGGGCTCCAGCTCGAAGAATAATTCCTCGCTTAAGTGCATGATCTTCGCGAGGAAGACGCCGGGAATCTGCGTGATCGTCGTGTTGTACTCGTTCGTCGCGTTGTTGAAGAAACGGCGCGCGGCGGCGATCTTGTTCTCGATGTCGGAAAGATCCGCCTGCAGCTGGCGGAAATTGGCATCGGCCTTCAGGTCCGGGTAATTTTCGGCGACCGCCAGCAGGCTCGTCACCGCCGCGCCCAGCGCCTGCTCGGCCTTGACGCGCTCGGTGATGCCGCCGCCGCGCATGGCGGCCGCGCGCGCCGCCGTCACGTTCTCCAGCAGGCCCTTTTCATGTTCGGCATAGCCCTTGACGGTGGCGACCAGGTTGGGGACAAGATCGTGGCGCAGCTTCAGCTGCACGTCGACATCGGCAAAGGCGTTCTTGCGGCGCTGGCGCAAAGCCTGGATGCGGTTGTAGACGCCGATCATGAGCACGACGCCCAGCACAACCATCACGGAAATCATCCAGAGGAATGTCGACAGATAGCCTGCCCAGTTTGCATTCAAGGTGTAGTCGAACATCTTCATCTCCCGTATTTGTCGCGTCCCCCAAGTTTCCGCCAAAGCCGCGCAAAAGAAAACCTTAAAAAACGTGAAACCGGCCGGGAGCAGGCCCGGCCGGCCACGAAGAAAGTAATGTGCTCAAGAACAGGAGACGAGCGAAAAGCCTGACATACCCCAACGTAAGAGACTAATCCCGCAAGCTCCATAAAACCGGACAGGGCAGCTAAGCACAAAGGCCGCCAGCCGGGACTCCACCCCAAATAAAAGCGGTACTATATTCCATAGTATCATCGCAGGGTAAATGAACGCTTAAAACGCGGGTTTTGAATGGGTTGGAAGCAGTGCAGGCGGCGGGGCTGGAAGCGGTTATAAGGGCCGCGACTCCACGGCTGGGAACGGTTTGGCGGCATGTTGGAAAGCTGCAAAAAGGGGGTTCAAAAGCTACAGAAATCTACGTAAACAGCGGGCTGAAAGCGGTTAAAGAAGGCCTTAAGAGCGCATATCAAGCATGCACCAAGCGCATAACAAGCGTGCATCACGCGCGCATCAAACCAGCCTCAAACCGGGTAAACGCCGCAGGCGGATAAAATTCACCATAGCGCGTGACTGCTAGGGAATCTTGACGCCGTTTACATGTCGAAATTCTCAAATTGAAACTGTCGTGTCGGCGAAAGCTGGCAGGTGGATTCCGTGTGGCTGTCCAAGAAGTATTTGGGGCAGAATGGTAATTGACGCGAACTATAGGGGAGTTAGCTATGATGTTCCTCGGGGTTTGAAGTTTAGCGTGCGACTTTTTTAGGGGAGACAATGAAAAATAAAAAATGCGAGATAGAAAAGTGCGCTGCTCCTAAATTTACGCGGATTGTAGGGATGCCGATTTTCGCTGTGCTGCTGACGTTTGCCGCGTTTATTTTCTCTTCGAGAGCGCAAGCGTATGAGTATCCGATGGACGGTGAACGCCTAAAGGGAATTGATACTATTTCCGTAGGGTTCATCGGCAGACCGGAGAGTATATTGCTGGCAACATACTTTCGGAATACTCGAGGGGAGATTATGCAGGATGTACTTGCGGTAGCTCTTCAAGATATCTTTTCTAAGGAGAAGAGAGTTTTAGTGGTTTCTAACTTGGATGAAAAAGGTTCAACGATCGCTCCTAATACCCTCTATATGGATTTTCTATTGTCCGCGCAGCAGGAAGAGATCAATGGCAAGCCAGTCAAAGTCGCGGCATTGTGGGTTAAATATCGTTATTATTTAACGACCGACACCTTGGCGGATATGAAAGCATTTGATGCAACCTATCCCTTTATCGTGCCTGATACACGTGAAGAGTTTTTGAAGAAGATCGACCAAGGGGTACATTTTCTGACGGGCTATCTTCCCAAGGTATATAATTGTGCCAACACCGGAAAAGTCGAGCAGTCCGGGGATTGTTCGAAGGACTGCTGGTTGAGGGATCCGTGGCCTGCAAACACGCCTTGTCCCGACTCTTTTCGTTAGGAGCCAATAAAAGTTGGCCGGACATCCTCGGATGTTACATTTCCTATCGGCAGGCTTATAGCGAGAGTCGTTCAGACAGAAGCGCCACGCCGATGAAAATCGTGGTCCAGTATATAAATTTTCTATCTCAATATTTAGTAATAGAAGTTATACAAACTGGACCCCGATTTTCATCGGCGTGGCGCTTACATATTGGCGGGCTAAAAAAATCCTGTTACGGCTTCGGCGCGGGCGGAGCCGGGGGCTTGGGTTTGGCGTGGCCGCCCGATGGAGACAGACCGTTCGGGATTTGCAGGAACTCTTTCAGCTTCTCGGCGGCGGGGGCGTTTTCTTCCCAGAGCAGCATGTAGTCCGCGGCGGTCCAGCCCTGCTTGTCCTTGATATCGTCCTTCGCGCCTGCTTTTTTTAGCAGGTCGATGGTTTTCTTGCGGGCCTTCATGCCGCCCGAGACGGCGGCCGAATGCAGCGCGGTCCAGCCGCGGCCGTTATGCAGCTGCACGTCCGCGCCCGCTTTCAAAAGCGCGTCGACCATTTCGTTTTCGCCCCAATAGGCGGCATGGTGCAGCGGCGTCAGCTTGTGATTGTTCGGCACGTTCGGGTCTGCGCCCTGCGCCAGAAGTTTTTTCACCGTGCGGACATCGCCGTTCTTCACCGCGCGATACAGCTGTGTTTCGCCGTTTTTGTCGCGCTTGTTGATGCCGTGTCCGGTCAGATTGTTGAAAAGCTTGTTCAACCCCAGCATGCAAACCCCGATTCCCTGTTCAAGAATAGCGCAAAACTCCGGGTCGCGGCAAATGTCCGCGCAAGAAAGAGACTAGATTGCACCCGTTAACATCCGGTTAATTGCGGGCGTCACCGTGCGCGTGAATTTTTTGCTTAAGGTTATGGGATTGCTGCGGTGCGGGAATGTCAGAACATGCCGTAGCGCGCGCCGCCGATGATGGGGCCGGCGGCGATGACGCGCAGTTCGCTGCGCCGGGCGCGGCCGACGTCTTCGACGGATTCGACCTGCAGCCTGCCCGCAAGATGCTCTTCCGCGAAGGTCTTTGCCTTTTCCGGCGCCTGCAGCCTCACCTCGGATTTCATGAATCCGGGGGCGTCCTTCAGGTGATAGCCGTCCGCGATCAGCCTGCGCGCGAATTCACAGCGCCCGGAAATCAGCGCCGCCGCGATCGCGCCGCCGCCGTCCTGCCTGCCGAATTCCACGCGGCCGCGGAACAGCCGGTCCTCGCGCGCCTCCGCATAGGCCGCCATGATGGCCGTGATGTCGCCTTCCGTGACGGCCTGGTTGAACAGGTCCTTCAGGTTCCCGGCGCGCATCTTTTTGACCTCGCGCTTCTTCTGATAAAGCGCCAGCGACTTTTTCATTTCAAACCCATGATTGTCCAGCCGCGGGGCGAAGGCGTCGAGGCGCTGCGCATCGGTTTTCGCCAGCCGCTCGCCGCGCCACAGGATCAGCTCCTCGAATATCCCGGCGCGCTCCTGGCGGAAAGCGGCCTCGAAAATCGTGGGCGCCTTCATCTGCCCGCCGGTCTCGAACGGCGCGGCCGGGTCCGCCCCCCAGATGACAAGATGATGCGCGGCGTCGCGGTGGTCGCCCGCCTGCACGGCGGCCGACAGCGCCCGGTTCAGCGTGAGCTGGTCGAACAGGAGATCGTTGTGCAGAAAGCGCATGGCCTCCAGGTTGGACGCCGCCGCGGCTTTCACGAAGACGGCGCTCCAGTCGAATGGCGCGCCCGTGTCGCGGATGGTCTTGTAAGCCTCCGCAAGATCGTCCTTTTTCATCGCGGCGAGCCGGCCGGTGAGCGCGCCCTTCACGTCCAACGCGGGGCTCGTCTTCCACTGCAGCCCGACGCCCAGGATCGCGCGGAAAAATGCATCTTTCGACTCGTTTTTTTCGGGCAGCGTTTTCGCCGGCGTTTCGGGGGCGGCTGCCGCGGAGGAAGGTTCGGGCGCAGGCCCGGGTTCGATTTTGGCCGCGGGCTGAAATTTCGGGTGTTCCGGATTCTGCTGCCTCATCTGGCGCGCAAAATCCCGGTTCGCCCAGAAAACCTCCGCAACCGGCTTGTCTCCGGCGAGATCGAGGGGAGATGCGCCGCTCTTCGTTTTCGCATCCAGCGGCGCGTGATGCGCGATCAGCGCCTTCGCCGCGCCGCTTTCGTCGAACCAGGCGGCGTAGTGCAGCGCGGTCCAGCCGTCCCGTGTCGCGCGGCCGGTATTCACCAGCGGCTGCGCCGCCAGCAGGTCGACCGCCGCCGTGTGTCCGCGCGCGGCGGCTGCCATCAGCGGCGTGATGCCATGCGCGTTTTCGAAATCGGGCAGGACCCTGGGGTCGGAGAGCAGCATGAGAAGCCGTTCGGCGTCGCCCTGCACGGCGGCGGCCATGATCTGGCAGGCGGCGCCGTCCCGCGCGAGGCCGTCGCAGAACAGCGGGTCGGCATGCGCCAGCTTCCCTGTCTTGCGCAGGTCGTTTATCGCGAAGGCAATGTGCTTGGGCGGCTTCATCGGAACAGGCTAAGTACGAATACGTAAAATGTCAATCTCCGCGGCCAAAATATTGACATAAAAGGCGAATCTGCTAGCTTGTGGGAACACCGAAAATGGATTCCATATTTACTCCAAGCGAGGGGACAAAAATGCCCGTGCAGCATCGCGCCAAGCAAGCCATGACACCCGAACAGAAGCAGGTCATCAACCGCATGCTGGCCTCCGCCATCAAGGTCTGGGATGTCGAGCTCATCAAGGGCGCCGTTGAATCGGGCGCGGATACGCAGGAGCTGCTCGCGCGCGCGGTGGCCAAAAAGAACCTCGACCTCGTGAAGCTGTCCATCCAGTACGGCGCGGATGTGAACGCGCTCATCTCGACCGGCGACCGGAAATTCCAGCCGCTGCTGCATTACGCGCACGAGAATTTCCACGAGGAAATTTTCTCGACCATCCTGGCCCAGGGCGTTTCCATCGACCTCAAGAACCCTCAAGGGGAAACCGTCGTGCAGCGCGCCGCCCGCTCGGGAGATTTCGACCGCATGCGCTTTTATCTCGGCAAGGGCGCGGATCTTGGCGGCAACGCGCAGGAAGTCCTCATCAAGGCCATCGACAAGAAAGACCTGCCGGCGATCCAGTGGGCCGTCCAGCACGGCGCCGACGTGCAGGGGCGCGTGCGCTCCAGCGACGATGTCATGAACACGACGCTGCATCTTGCCTTCGCCAGCTTCCGCGAGGACATCATGGACTACCTGCTGACGGCGGGCGTGAACATCGACGCGCGCAATTCGGCCGGGGAAACCGTGCTGCATCTGGCCGCGCGCCAGACGGATTCCAAAAAGGCGGATTACCTGCTGAAAAAAGGCGCCGACCCGCTGGCCACGACCTATGCCGGGGTTTCGGTGCTGGACGAAGCGATGAAAAGCGTCTCGTCGACCGAAACGCGCGACTACGACCGCGACCGCTATGACAGCTATTCCGGGTCCTATAATTCCTCGTCCTCTTCCTCCTCCAAGACCCGGGACGCGAAAGCCGTCATGACGCTGCTGCTTGCGCGCGTGAAGGAAGTTTACGGCATCGAGCCCTACAATACGGCCATGCAGCGCGACATCACCGTGGGCAAGCCGATCGCCGTGGGCAAGGCGCGCGACGACGCCGGCCCGAAGCGGGATCAGTAAATCCTTACAGAACGATTTTCTTTTTCGCTTTTTTGAGCTGCAGCGGCTTCATGACGCGGATAGCATCGTCTTCCGGCGGGCCCTTGTAGCCGTCCGCCTGGTCGTCGCTGCCGTATTCCTGCGGCGGGTCGGCCTTGAATCCGTCGGCCTGGTTGTCCCGGTAGGCCAGCGGGTCGTCCGCGTCGAGGCCGCCGCCTCTTTCGATCAGCATTTTCGCGATATCCGTCTTGCCGCTTTTGATGGCGAGATGCAGCGGCGTTTCGCCGGCACCGGCGGCCGCGCGGTTGAAGTCTTCGGTCAGCGAGCTCATCGGGTGACTCCCGGGTTGCCTTTTGAAATACAAAGATATCATATACTTTTTATGGAAATTAATCAAATCGAAAGGAAGGCGGAATATACCCGGTTGATAGATCTCATTTTTTCTTCGCTTCGGCGGTCTTGAAGACCTGCGAGTCAAACAAGGTATCGCTTTCTTTCATGAACTGGTCCACGGAATCAAGCGGCGCCAGACCGGCCAGATAGGGCTCCAGATGCGACGGATAGGCGGGCTCCTGGATGAAGTGGCGCTGCGCCACCTGCGTGAGCGCGAAGATGCCGATCATGATGCCGGCCGAGAAATAGGCGGAGGCGTTCATCTTGCGCCGCTGCGGCATGTCGGTCGCCAGCGACAGCGAGCCGTACAGCAGCACGGCCAGCAGCGCCAGGTCCAGAACATAGGTCAGCGCCATCCCGACCCAGTTCCCGTTCGTCAGGAAATCCGTATAGGATTCGATATAGGAGAAAATGCCGACGGAGACGACGACCGTCAGGCTGATCAGGGCGACATGGCCGCGGAAACGCGACTTGTGGCGGATCAGCCTGCCCGCGACGGCCCAGAGCGCCGACCAGACAAGGACGAAGACCAGCGTCCCGCCGGCGGCCGCGGCCAGCTGCGGCCCCGGCTCGGTATTCCAGATTTCCAGGTAGGACCAGCCCGTCACCGTGCACAGCGCGAGAACGAAAGAGGCCCAGACGTTCAGGGGCCGCGACAGCCATACGACGAGGGGATGCGTCTTTTGCAGGTGCCGCTCCTGCGGAACCGGGTGCAGGGGGTCGAAAGCGCGGATTTCCGTGCGCCCGACGCGCACAGTGTCGCCGGACGCCAGGCGCGCGGCCGCGTTCCTGAAGACCCTGTCGTTCACGACCAGCCCGTTTTTGGAGCCAAGGTCGCGGATGTTCCAGCCGTCGCCGTCATATTCGATGCGCACGTGCTGCGCGCTGACGTGGGGATCCGACAGGATGATGTCGTTGTGGTAACCGCGGCCCAGCGTCGCGGGAAAGGTCTCGATTATCCTGTGCGTGACGGAACCGTCGCCGGCATGGCTGGTGATTTCAAGAACAAGCTTTTTCATCGCTTCAATCCTCCGCCGCGGCCGGAGGCGGGCGTTTCGTCGCCGGGGTCTTCCTGCGGCGCGGGACTTTCCTTGGCGGGCTCCGCCGCCACGGGGGCCGCCGGCGCGGGTTTTCCCGGCGCTTTCGATGCGGCCGCCGGCCTGATCTCGCTCATGAATTTCCGGGCAAGTTTCAGCGCGCTGTCTTTCGACACGCCTTCGGCCACCTGCGTCGCCATCATGCCCTGACGTCCCTCGCCGACGAGAGCCATGTACAGGTGCATGTCGTATAGCTGCGGGTATTTTATATACTGACGGATGCAGAAGGAGGATTTCCAGCGCTTGCCGGCCACGTCGACGAAGCTCGAGTTGCAGTCGAAATTGGTCACGTTGCTTTCGCCCCCGTTCCTGTAGGCCTCGAGCGGCATGGAATACTGGTCTTCGTAGAGGGCGTAAAAGCGGTCGAGGTTCAGTTCGTCCTCGCCGACCAGGTTGTCATAGCGGTAAAGATAGGTCCCGGTATAAAAGGACTCTCCCGATCCCGAATTCTCGTCGAGGAACTGGCGGTCCTGGCTCGTGCAGGTGGAATGGTATCCGCTGTACTGGTTTTTCTCCTGGACGTCGGAATCGCCCCAGCATTTGAAAGCCTCGGTAATGCGGCCCGGCACCATAAACGGGCCGAAGGCCTGGCTCGGCCATTGCGCGGCGAGCATGCGGTCGATATTCTGCTTCTGGCTGGCGAGCAGCTGCCGCTCGATATGCGCGCTCGCCTGGGCGAGGAAGTCGAACTTCGCGTCCTGCCGGAGATATTCCAGCATCAGGTTGCGCAGGTGGTCGACCGGCACAAGGAAGCTGATCTGGTTGCCGGCCGTCGAGACGTTCACGCCGACGACCTTGCCGTCGTGGCCCAGCGCCGGGCCGCCGCTCATGCCGGGGTTCAGCGAGCCGGAGAAGTGAATTTTATCGATGAAACTCTCCTCGCTCTTGCCGTTATAGGTCCCTTCGATGATGGTGAAGCCGATATCATGGGGGTTGCCCAGAGAAAACAGCCTGACCCCCTTGGGCAGGAGGGACTGGCCCAGCTCTACCCAGGTCTTTCCGGGCGCCTCCATCTTGAGAATGGCGAGGTCGTGAACGACGTCGGCGATGAGAATCCTGAGGTTGCCGCGCTCGCTCTTGCCGTGCAGGAATTCCAGCCGGTTGGACTTCGGGCGCTGGACGGCCTCGGCGACCACATGATAATTGGTCGCAATCATGCCGTCCTGCGTGAACTGGAACCCCGACCCGATGCTGCTTTTCTTGTCGGAGGCAAGGTCGATCGTCTGGACCTGATAGATGGCGTCGCCATAAGACTGGAAGATGCGCTGGGCCTCGTCTGTCGCCGCCTGCTGCTGGACGCGGCCGGCCTGCGCCGCGGGGGAGCAATACATACATATTGTGAACAGGAAGGCGAAGGGCAGTCCCGGGATGATCGCTGATCGCATGAAACCCTCTAAAAAACCGGCGCCGAGAAATGACAGAATTCAGGGGCAGCACGCCGACTGTTCATCTTCCATTAGACATTATCTAGATGCATCAGCAAGTATGGCAAGCCAAAATCCGGGCCCGGCCAGTCCGCTGCGCGTCCCGTAATATGACCAACTGCCGTAATTATATTTCAATTCCGCTCATTATCCCGCAGCAAGCTTGCGATGGCGCATGGACTCATGATGTTAACCATGCTAACTTCCTCAATCGAAACATAAATCAAAAATCACCGCGCAGGACTCCACAAAGGCAAAGAAATTGAAAAATTTTTTTAACAAGGTGGCGGGAATTTTCCGGGGCGACCCCAACAAGGTCCAGGACACCGGTTATACGCGTCTGCAGCGGGCGATTGTCTCGAACGATCTCGCGGGCGTCGTCGCGCTCATCAAGGCGGGCGCCGATGTCAACCTGCGCGGCAACCTGATGTACCCGCCGCTGCATCTCGCGCTCGACAAGGACCGCCACAACATCGCGGTCGCCCTCATCCAGGGCGGGGCCGACGTGAACCTGCAGGACGCGGCCGGCAAGACGCCGCTGCACCGCGCCGCCATGCAAAGCCAGGAAACCTTCGTGCGCACGCTGCTCAAGCTGGGCGCGGACCCGAACGTCCGGGACGAGCACGGGAAGACGCCGCTGCACGTCGTCGCGACGGCGCAGCCCGACCTCATCGACATTCTCGTCAAGCACAATGCGAACCCGAACCTGCAGGACAAGGACGGCAACACGCCCCTGCATGTGTTCCTCGCCAAGCCTGTCATGGTCGAGCATCTCCTGAAGAACGGCGCCGACCCGAACCTCAAGAACGACTTCGGCGTTTCGCCCTACATGATGATGCTCGAAGAAGAGCGCATCCGCGATTATCCCAAGGTGCTGCAGCAGATGCTGGCCTTCAAGGCCGATGTCGGCTCCACCAACCAGCTGGGCGAAACCATATTGCACATGGCGGCGCGGCTGGAGCTCGGCGATACCTTCGACAACGTGCTGCCGAACTGCGAAATCTGCAAAAAGGACGTCAACGGCAACAATGTGCTGCACGCGCTCGCGCGCACGCAGAACGCCGAAATGATCGCGAAGGTCATCAAGATGGCGCCGCAGCTTCTGAAAGAGGTCAACGTCAACGGCCGCACGCCGCTTGGCGACCTGGTGCGCCGCGCGGACCGGCTGCCGTACAGGATCGACGAAAAATTCATCGCCGCCGCGCGCATCATGATCAACGCGGGGGCCGACCCCTCGGCGCAGGACGAAAAGGGCCGCACGCTCTTGCATTACGCGGTCGAGCAGAACCAGATCGGCCTCGTCGAATACCTGATCTCGAAGAAGATAAATCCCGACCTCACCGACAACGACGGCAAGGCGGCGCTGCATGTCGCCATCGACAAAAAGAATCTCACCGCGCTGGATCGCCTGCTGGACCTCGGCGCCGACCCCGACCTCACCGACAGCCGCGGCTGGACCGTCCTCGACCGCCTCGCGGAAAAGAACGATCGCGACTCGTCCTTCGTACAACGGCTCATCGTGGCCGGCGGCCAGTACAAAAAGCAGCTGCCGCTGAACCCGGAGCTGATGCGCAAGCACCGCACGGGCATCGAAAAAGGCCGCCTCGGCGGCACCGGCTTCGGCCTCGACAAAGGCGGGCCCAAGCCCCCCGCTCCCTACTAGATTTTCGGCATTTGCAGTTTCAGGGGGCGTCCGACCGCGATTTTTTCGGGGGCGCCTTCCGTCAGCGCGACGGCCGCCCTGCGCATATCGCGCTCCAGGATAATGCTTTCAAAAATTCTCCCGTTTCCTGAACTGCGGGCCAGGTCAAGCGCCGTGCTACGCTGCGCATCTTCCACGTGCTCGCTGGCTCCGGACTGTATCAGCAGCTGGATGAAAGGCGCATCCCCGCGCCGGGCCGCGAGATGCAGGGCTGTATTCCCGTTTTTGCTCTCGCTTAAGTTGACGTCTGCGCCGGCCGCAATGCAGACCTGCGCGAGCGCAATATCGCCTTGCTCCGCCGCATAGACAAGCACGGGCCTCTCTTTGTAAAGGCAGTCCGGCCCCGCTGACAGGAGGCGCGCCGTGATGGCGTGCTGCCCGCGGAAAATCGCCCAGTCGAGCGGAATGTGGGAACCCCTTCCGGGCGGGAACGGCAGCGCGCCGTTGTCGAGCAATGCCTGCGCGATATCCTGCAGTTCCATACGCACCGCCTGCGTGAAGGGGGTAAAGTCGCAGTCATCCTGGATGTTGACGTCTTTAGCGCAGGCGGCCACCAGCTTCACGAGAGCGAGGTTTTTCGACTCGACGGCCATGAACAGCGGCGCGCGTTCGTTCTGAACCCGCGCGTCCGCGTCCGCGCCTTGCTTCAGCAGTTCCTCCACTGCCTGAACATCCTGTGCTTTAAGGGCCGCGATGAGTCTCTGGTCGATGTCCTGATCCTGCATGAGGGCTGCTTTCCAAATGACCAAAGTTAGCATGTTATTATGGCAATCGCAAATTCAAACAAGGCTTTGTTTGTGCTCTGTCCTTTCCGTGAACAGATAATTAACATAAACGATTGACGCGGCCGCCTTATTCGCTAAAATCCAAAGCGAAGAATCAGGTTTTCAAACAAGAAGAGCGTTTTATCGCGATGGTCTTTTCCGGCCGCATCACCCCTGAGTACAACGGCAACGACAAGCCGGCGCGCACCGCGCGGGAAGAAGGGCTGGAGGATCCGGGCGTTCCTGAGGTGCTCAAGCATCTCGCCCTGCATCTCATTCCCGAAAAACGCAGCGACGAGCTGGCGGCCCTGGTCCGGGAGGGCTCCCTGGACCCGCTGATGATTTGCGAAGCGCGGCCGCTCCTGTCGCCCCTGTCGCAGGTGATGGGCATGCCGAGGGAAGAGGCGGACCGCTGGCTGAAAATCATGCTCGGCGACGATCCGGAAAAATGGGCCTCCGCCCAATGTCCCTGTTACGGATTCCGCAACGGCCGTTTTTCCACGGATCCGGACTATAAGGACTCCTACTACAACATGACGCTCGAAACGCCCGCCCTGCTGGCGGTGCTCGCGGCGCGGACGGAAACGCCGGTCGTTGATATCGCGCAGATCTCTCCCGCCGCGCTGGCGCTGCCCGCCGCCGACCGCTACGGCAACGCAACGGACCAGCCGCTGCTGCATCAGATGCTGCAGACCAAGGAATTTTCGATCGCGACTTTCGACAAGCTCGAGAAAATCACCGGGGGCACCGACTTTCTTTTTATCAAGAACGCCCGCGGAGAAACACTATTCCACCGCCTCGCGAGCGCCCCGTCATTCCAGGAAGACCTCGCGCGGCTCGACGCCGTCAGCTGGATGCTGCAGCGCCGGCCCGGGCTGGTAAACGAGCCCGACCGTTTCGGCTGGACGCCGCTCGACCGCCTGCTGTCGCAGTCACAAGGCAAGGTGGATACCTCGATGGGCCGGCTGCTGATCGTCTCCGGCGCAAGGCTCGAGAAGCAGATGGCGACCCAGTTCAACCTGGCGGCGGCGCTGGAAGAACGCTCCGGCGCCCGACTCGACAAGCCGGGGCCGCGCAAGACCAGCGTGATTTCAAAAAATCTTTGACGCATCGCACAATTTTTTCTAATCTCCTAACGCGCTGAAACTTCATATAAAATGAACCTCTTTCTGCTGGGGAGCCCCGCCGTTTCGTTGACATAATCTAGAAACGCGTGCGATAGTACATGAATTTTACGCGTATGTACGGACCAGAGAGAAAAGAGGGTGTGTCATGTTGCAAAAAGTCAGCCGCCAGCCCAAAACAGGCGCCCGGAAAAGCTTCCATTTGAATGAAATCCTGTCACTCGCTTCTGGATTGCCGCTTGCCCGCGAGGGCCAGGCAGCAATCCACAGGCTGGTGGCGTTCGTGATGGAGACGGAGGCCTCGCCTTCCAGCACCGCTGCGAATTCCGAAACCGTCAAGAAATGTCTCGAGGAGCAGTTGCCCTTTCTCAAGGAAATCAACCTGACCGGTCTCTACCAGATTTACCAGTACGAGGCGCAGGGTGAGGAAATGGAAAACCCCTATCTCGATGTCTGGATGGAAATGCAGCTGCTGCGCTACGGGGCTGAGCATGGCGTGCTTCCGTTCAGCCGCTGGCAGAAGCAAAAATCCGCCGCGCCCGCCTCCCCGGTCCGCTCCGCGTCGGGCGTGTGAGAAAAATTTTCGCCCGAAAATAAAAACCGCCGCTTCTTAAAAGCGGCGGTTTTATTCTTGAAGGATAAAGTCGTTTCTAAGCCATTTTTCCCGGATCGGCGGACGGCGATTTTTTGCCCGCATCGGGCGGCAGCGCTTTCGCAATCAGCGCAACCGTCTGCTGAATATCCTTCGCCGCTTCCGCTATCATGACGGTTTCCTCCGGGGTCGCCGTCTCCGCCTGGTGGCGGAAGAAGCGCGAGCAGAACTCGAAAGCGGCATGGCAGCCATCCATGACCGCCTGGCTGACGACCACGCCGGCGTGGCTGACCTTCTGGAAGGCATGCTTGAGGCTTTCGGAGATCTTGTGCTCTTTTTCCTCCGCGTAAGCCAGGATATGGGCGATAAAGCCCTCGTGCGGTTCGCAGGGCTTGCGCTCCGGCGCCTTTTCGCGGCGGTGCTCGTTTTCGTCCAGGGCGATCTTGTTGAATTCCGTGCGGCGTCTGCGGGCCTGGATGGCGAAGAAAACGGACATGTTGCCGTGTTTGAGGGCCGCCTCCTCTGCGACCTCATCGTCTGCGGTTTCCAATTCAGTGTCCTCGATTTCGTCCAGCAGAAGCTTCGTAATCTCGAGATTTCCGTTCGTGGCGGCCAGGATCAGGGCCGTCAGGCCCACATCCGAGCGTGACTCGGGGTCCGCTTCGTGCAGCAGCAGGTTCTTGACGATTTCGGTGGTCCCTTCCCGGGTCGCGTGCATGAGCAGGGTGAAGCCCTGTTCGTCCCGCACGTTGACATCCAGGCCGTTGTCCAGCAGAGCCTTCAGGCGAAAGGCATCGCCGCGCTTGACGGCTGCAAAAGCCTCATCGGTGAGGTTGGGATCCGCAATGGCGATACGCGAGGTTTCAAGGAGCACGGGCTCGGCGGACGGAATCTCAATAACTGCTTCTGGTGTCATCGGGTCCTTCTCTGTTGCGGCCCGGTTAAAAACCGGAGCGACGGGATTCTCCCCGCCTTGTTGTTTCTGCGTGGCTGCATCCGAAAATGTATCCAGATTCGCCATACCCGTAGTTTACCCCTATTTTCCCAAACTACGGATATTATATCCAAATTATTAACTGAAGTCAAAGTAAATATGGGAAAGAACTATGTCTAACCATATGAATTTACTAATTATTTTTTAACGGTGTTCAGAAGTCCTTGGAATCCCATAATTTACCTGACACTGTCAGGATATCATGCTAAACACCTGCCCCATGATTAAGGCGGTGCTCTTCGACCTGGATAATACGCTTCTGAACACGCAGGAGCTTTATGTGGCGGCGGAAGCCGATCTCACGCGTATGATCCTGTCGCTGGCGAAGGCGGACCTGGCGGAGGTGGCCGCCGAGATCCAGCGGCGCAAGCTGACGCTGTTCGATGTCTACGGCTACGACCCAGCCATGCTTCCGCAGGCTTTCGAAGAGGCGCTGATCAACTTCGCGCCCGCGGCGTCGGCGGACGATATCCTGCAGGCGCGTGCGCTCGGCCGCCGTATCTTCGAGGAGGAGGCCGAAATCGAGGCGGGCGCCGAAGACGCGTTACGCCGCCTGTCCGGAAATTTTACGCTCTATCTCGTCACCGTCGGCGACGAGGAAACGCAGCAGCGGCGCATCGCGGCGCTTTCCTGCGGCGACGTGTTCCGTGAAAAGTTCATCGTTTCGGATAAAACGCGGGAAACATATCTGGCGGTCTTAAGCCGCAGCGAATGCGCGCCGGACGAAGCGGTTATGATCGGCGACAGCCTGAAGTCGGACATCATCCCCGCCGTGCAGGCGGGGATGACCGCCATACATATTCCGGCGAACAACTGGCACGGGCGGGAAATGCAGGGTTATGAACTCCCGCAGGAGCGCGCGGTCACCCATCGCAGCTTAAGCGAAGCCGTGGATTTTCTCTTGTCGCTGCAGGATGCGGAAGCCGCGCCCGCGCCGGAGGCATTGCCGCGGCATCGCCACAATCGCGGCGCGCGTCCCGGCTATTAAACCGTCATTCTGAACTCCGTTCCGCGCGGTTGCAGCCGTGCCGGCCTCGGCGTCTGCGCGCGCGGCTCGCGGCGATGCTGCTGTTCTCTTTGGCGAACGGGCGGATTCTCATCCTTGCCGCGGCAGGAGAACGGCTTGCCGGTCGCGATGTTCTGGCCGGTGCGCACGCTTCTGCGGTTGACGACCTGCTGCAGTTCCGTCGTGAAGCGGCTGTTCGCCTGGCGCTCTCCTGTCATGAGCGAGAGGAGAAGACGGTTGATGCGCTCGTCCTGCGCGTGGCGCTTGCCAAAGCCGATGCACTGCATCGCGCTGATCGTCAGCAGCACCTGTTCAAGGTCGCTTAAATACTGCTTTTCGCTTTTTTCGTCGCAGACCGCGCCGAAGTCCTTCCGGCACAGGGCGGGATGCGGTGCAAACCGCAGCCTCGCCCGTTTCGCGCCGGCCCCGGGCTCAGATTTTTTGTCAAAGTGGCAGCGTAGCCCCCTCTTTGGAAACCCCATGGTTAAACTCCCCTGTTTTTTTAGTCCTGTAACCCACGACTCCAATGTACAGGGGCCGAAAAGGTTCTGGGGTGCCATAGAAAGGAACCTATTTTATCCATTTGAAAAAGAGAGAATAATTATTTTACTATGGAGAATTATGATTTCCATATTTCGTAAAAAATCCGGTCCATATACTCAATTTGAGTATTAAAATTTGAACACCTGATTATTTGTCTTGAAATCACTGCAGAAAACAGCGCCTTGATTCTTGAAGGGCTTTCAATTCCCCGCCGTATTGCCTAAGATTTCCCCCTTACAACTTGTCTTTTCCTAAAAAGGATCCAAGAACCGTGGCGCATCAGGAGCCGCGGCGGGGCAAGAGGGTGCGCGAAACAGAAGACTTTGCAAAACAGGAACCCGGCAAGCTGTCGCGCTCCTGGAACAAATCCGCGCGCGTCCTGAAGAAGGGCCTTATGACCGGCATTCTTGCGCTCTCGCTGTCGGCGGGGTTCACTGCTGCAGCGCAGGCGGAGACGCGCGACAACCGCCCGCCTGTCGCCGCGATGAGCAAGGCGGAAAAGCAGCAGAAAAAAGACTATGCGTTTTCCCAAGAGCGCCTCGACAAGATAGAGGCGCGCATGAAGCAGACGGAGCTGGGCCGCGCCCTGCTGCAGTTTGCGGAAGACCAGAACATCGCCATTTCGATGTCGAATTCGAAAGTCATAGATTCCGACCCGAAAGACAGGCTTTTCACCAAGGGCCGCAACTATTCCACCTATATCCGCCTGAACGGCGAGATGAAGAGCGACGACGAGATCATGATGACGCTCGCGCACGAGCTTCGTCATTCCTGGCACGAGCGCGTCGTGAAATCCGGCGAGATGGACCTCGATCCGCGCCGCCACTGGCTGATGCGCCGCATACAGGAGGCCGACGCTTTTTCCTTCGAAGTCCACTTCGGGTATGAATACGAGAAGGCAACTGGCAAGCGGCTCGATATCGGCGACCGCTACAACGCCTGCAACGGCAATACCCCGTTCATCTGCCTGGCCGAGGAATACCGCCGGGCGCGCGATGGCGGCAAGCCGGCGCCCGAAGCTTACAGCCAGTTATTGGAGCGCGGGATGCGCCATGTGCGCGCGATGAAATACGACAAGACTTTCGGGGGCGAGCTCGATGACGGCTGGGGCAGGGTCATCGCCACGCCATCGCTCGGCAGCTCCTTCGCCGGGCGCTTCGACCATCCTGTCACGGATGCGGATTTCGTCGCCAAAATGCGCGCCGTCGCGACCGAAGGGCTGGTCCCGGGCGTCGATCCGGGCGCGCTGACGAAGTGGACGGACGCCGATTTCCTGTCCTTCGACAAGACCGGCGGCAAGGACAAGGGCGACATGAAGAAACTGACCGCCGCCGAAAAGAAATTCGCCGCGGCGAAAGCCGCCTGGGATAAATACGAGGCGTCCCGGACGTCTCCGCCGTCTCCGCCTGGCGCGTGATGCCTGTTTCCTCTTTGCATTTTGCAAAGGTATGGTAAATTTCCGCCCCTATGCAGAATCACAACGACAGCGAATCAGCGCGCCCCACGCGCTACAAACCGGCGCGTTCCGCGCGCGGCCTGAAAAGCGCATGGGCGAAAGCCCGCCGCCGCCTGCGCGCGCTCACGGTCGCCGCTGCTCTCACTTTCGGCGCGGCCCAGGCTGCTTCCGCGCAGACCCAGCAAATCAAGCCTGCGCCATCCACAGCCATCGCCGTCACGGTCACGCCGCACAAAAGCCCCGGCTATGCGTTTTCGGAGCGGCGTCTGAACGTAATCAAAGCCAAAATTCAGAAGACTGCGCTCGGCAGGGAAATGCTCCAATTCGCCGACGATCAGGGCATCCGCATTGAGATGTCGAATTCCAGGGTCATGGATGACGCGCCGGGCGACGGCTTCATGGTCAAGGGTGCCTATTCCAGCAGCAGCATTCTTCTGAACGGCGAGGAAAAGAAAGACGACGAACTGGTGCTGACCCTCGTGCACGAATTGCGCCATGCCTGGCACGATCTTGCGCTTCGCCAGGGCGATTTGCGGCTTGATCCCCTCCACCGCCTGATCCGCGACCGCATACTCGAAGCCGACGTCTTCGCCTTTGAGGCGCATTTCGGCTATGAGTACGAAAAAGCGACGGGCGCGCGGCTCGGTCTCGGCGGCGACCGCATGAAACCCTGCAAGGTTTCCGCGTCGTCGCTGTGCATCCTTGATGAATACGCCGTCAACCGCAATTTCGGCATGGACGTCTCCGCCGCTTACGGCAGGCTTATCGAGCGCACGCTGAAGGTCGTGCACGCCAAGGCTTACGACAGGGATTTTCTGGACTCGCAGAACGGGGACTGGCAGGTTGTTATCGACAAACCCGGCAAGGGCGCCGACAGGTTCGGCGCGGGGGAGAACGGCCTCACGCCGGAGGCGGATTTTGCGGCCGCGATGCGCCGCGCGACGGTGCCCGGGATGACGGTGGGCAAAGGTATATCCGGACTTGCGTCATGGACTGAAAAGGATTTTTCCTCTCTCAGAAAAACCGGCGGCGGCGACGCCGCAACCCTGTTGCGCAAATCCACCAAAAAATTCGACCGGGCGCGGGCCGCGTGGAATGCGTTCCAGAAGCGGGATCCGGAAACCTCTGAGACGCCGGCAGCGCCTCCCGCGCGCGTTCCCATCAACAGGGACAGCGTTCAGGCGCCCAAGCCGGGCGCCTGAAGCGTCACGGCTTCGGGGGCTGCTGCTTTTTTACCTGCGGCGCGGGCGGCGCGTCATCGTCGTTCTCCGCGTGCTTCTTCTTGAATTGATGCCGGCGGTGGAGGTAATAGCCGATAAACCCGCCCGGGATAATCACGGCCGCCGCGAGCCCGGCGCGTTCCTTGTTGCTGTTTTTCAGGTCGTCCGCCGTGTCCTTGATCATCTCCGCCGCCTTGCTCTTTGCGGCTTTATTGAATTTCGCGCGCAGGCGCTGGCGCAGCGGCACGCGTCCGGGCTTCTCTGCGTCCGGGCCGTTTTCATCTGGCTTGTTGTCGTCGGGAGTCTCTCCGGTCATAAGGTCAGCCTTGCAAAGGAGCTGCGGGAAGATTTCAGCCGTAATGTCCTGACACTGATATCATCCGCAATCCCTTCCCGCAAGGTCTGCGCGAGTTTTTCGCCCTGACGCCTGCCGGCGGCAGGCGTGTCGGCCGTCAGGTCCATAAAATAGTCCACGATTTTCTCAAGGTTCGGGTCGCGCGCGAGAACGACGCCATAGTTCCGGGCGAGGCGCGGATCGGCGCCCTGGTCCAGCAGCAGGTCGACGGCTTCCGGATAATTGTATTCGAGCGCCCAGCACAGCGCGTCGTTGTTGTGGGCGTCGATATGGTTGACGTTTGCGCCGTGCTGGATCAGCATTTTCGCAATTTCGGTTCTTCCCCAGCCGCAGGCGACCTGCAGCGGAGTCGTTCCGTGCCCTTCGCTCAGGAAGTCAGGGTTGAACTCCCGGCGCAAAAGCTCGGCGGCCACGCCTGTTTGCCCGTTCTGGATGGCGATCGACATGGCGCAAAGCCCGCCGCCAATCGCATAGAGGTCCGCGCCATCATTCAGCGCAGCATCCAGCCCGGCCAGATCGCCCGCTTTCACGGCGGCCAGGTAATGTTCGCTGGGGTTGCTGTCGTCGGTCATAAAAAATCCCGCTTTTACGGTGCGGGGCGACTATAAACTATAATATGTAAATTCTCAAGCGCGAAGTTTTCGCGCCTTTTCAGTTCGTTGTGGTGAAGAGCGGCTTCAATGGGCCGCGGTTTTCGATGACCAGGCCGGGTTTGTGTTTTTGCGCTTCTTCCAGCAGCTTCAGCATCGGCGAGTTGTTGGTTTCGCGCGCGATGTCTATCGCCGTCTTGCCGTCGCGGTTTCTCACCTGCAGGTTGGCGCCCGCCTCGATGAAGGCCAGCGCCAGGCTTTCCTGGCCCCTCTGGCTGGCGGCCCAGGTCAGTATCGTATTGCCCGAGGCCGGGTCGATGTCGTCAAGATTTTGGTGCGACGCCCGAAGCGCCTGCGCAAGATCCGAGGACGGAATGCGGTTGAGAATCTGCTTGAGCGGCTTTTCGAACAACTCGACCAGCTGCGGGTCGGCCGAGCGCATCGCGTAATCCAGCGCTTTCTTCCCGTGGCTGTCCTCTATATTGATGTCCGCGTTGGCCTCAATCAGCGCTTTGACAAGCTGAATATCCCCTTTTTTCGATGCGATAATCAAAGCGGTCGCGCCGTCTTTATCCTGGGCATCGAGACTCGCATGCTTGGAGATGAGCATCAGCGCCATCTTGATATCGCCCCCGCGTACGGCATACAGCAGCGCCGTATCGTCGTTTGCGTCGCGCTCGTTGATATTCGCGCCGCCGTTCAGGAAGTGCATGGCGCGGTCGGCATCGTGCTTCGCCACGCATTCAAGAAATTTTGCGTTCAGCGAGTCGAGATTTTTACCGTTGAATTGATAGCCGATTGCCACGTTGTTCCACCCGAACTTAATTCTTCTTAAAATCTTCCCCCGAGGGCTTGAATACGGTGACTCGGGATGCCGTTTTTCTTACTTCAAATTATAGGGCATGCCTCTTAAAAATATGTTAAATAGCAAGGGGAGGCATATTTGCGCAGGCCGCAAATATCTATTTAAAATACTGAAATATATCAAAAATTTAAAAATCCGATATCTTAACGGCGTCAGGGCGCGGGAGGTTTGGGACCCTTGGGCCTTGATTCTTTCGGCTCCGGCTCCGGCTCCGGGTTATCGTTGGCGGCTTTTTTACGGCGGTATTTGGCGACCCGGTAGACGCCGTATCCGATCCAGCCGCCCGGGATGAACGAGGATCCGACCAAAAGGCCGATCTCCTGCGGCCGGCGCAGATCCTTCAGCGTATCCCTGAATATCGCCGCCAGCTCCTTGCGCGAAACGCCGTTAAAGGCTTCCTTCAGCCGCTGCTTGAAAGAGAGCTTTTTCTTTTCCGGCCGATTTTCCTCCGGCTGATTTTTTTCCGGCTTGCGCGTCATGCCAAACGTACCCCTGCGTTCATAGTATCAGGAACGCCCCCCAGGGCCAAGGCGGCCGGAAGGTTTGTCAGAGTCAATCAGGGTTTCGGCGCGTGGATGCGGCCTGCCATAAAGCGGCGTTTCATCTGCGGGTTCGTGGTGTATTCGCGCAGGAATTCGCGCTGGTAACTCACGTCGGGCTGCGCCCGGAGAGGGATGAATTTGTCGGGCGCGAGCGATTCCAGCACGATCTGGCACATGAACTCCTGGTCGGCAAAGCCCTCCGCCGTGCGCGGGGTGAGCGGGCGCAATTCGCCGCCGCTGCGGCGCGCAAGAGCATCAAGGTCGATATCGCGCGCGGCCACGATGCCAAGATCCAGCAGCGTCTTGCAAAGGCCCGGCGCTTTTTTCCCGAGATAGCGCATCGGCTCGACGCGCGAAAAATCGGCGCCGCCGTCACGCAGGGTTTTCAGCGCCGCGACGACGCTGTCCGGCACGGCGTCCTTTTTTACCTGCGAGGCCAGGTAATCGAGAATCTTCACGGCCTCGGCCGGGGAGGCCTTCCAGGCGCGCAGGCGGTGCGCGGTTTCGATTTCATGAAATTTTGCAGACGACAAAAATTTCTCCGCACCGTGATCCGCGATCAGCCGCGCCGAGGCAAGGCGGTTGAAATTGTCAGAGAGGTTCCTGACGCCGCATCCTGCGTCACCGGGGGCTGTGTCCGCCAGCTGCCGCAGATGCTTTACCGTGAAAGCGGGGCTGTCGAAGAACCCGGTGTCGAGCAGCGCCGTTTCCATGCGCGCCAGGGCATAGGGCGTCGTTTTCGCGCGGGATTCATGCATGCCGACGAAATAGTCGGCTTCCGCCGCCGACGCGGGGCGGTCCTTGCGGAACAGCACTTTCGCGGCCTGCGCCAGCGTGGCGTGCCTTTCCTCGACGAAGTCCGGCGGCAGCTCGATGACAGCGCCGCCGCCCATGTCGATTTTTGGCTGGATGCAGGCCCAGTTCCAGGCCAGCGACATGCGGTCTTCCGCCTGCCCCTCGCTCAAAAGCCCGCGCGCGTCGATTTCCTTGATCAGCCCGGGGGCCAGCGTCATCAGCGTGCCGGAAAGCCTGACCGGCTTCACGTCGAGCCCCCGCGCTTTCAGCGCATCGAGGAATTTCAGGACGGTGACCGGCGCCTGCGGCTCCAGCGCGGCCATCTCGCTTGCCTCCCGCGACACATCGAGAGGGTTCTGCGGACTGCCGTCGCCGAATTTCTTTCCGCGGGCCAGCAGCAGCCCGATCGCCTGCTGGGTATCGCCGCTCTTCATCAGCAGGACGATGCCGGTGACCGTCACGCGCTCCAGCTCGCGGCGCTGCCGCTCCGCGTCGGGGGAATTCCGCTGTTCGGCATGCTCGACGCTGCGGCGCGCCCAGGCTGTCATCAGCACGGGATTGATATCGCGCAACTCGGCTTCGGTGAATTGCGTGCGCATGCCGGCCTGTCGCAGGACGCCTTCGACGGCGCTCCAGGGTTCGGGCCCGGTCATCCGCCTTGCGATCCGGCTTTCCTCGGGCGTCCATCTGGCGCCGTGCGTCGTCAGCAGTTTCGCCATGTCGCGATTACCGCGTTTCACCGCGTGCAGCAGGTGATAGCCGTCGGGCCTGAAGTCGGATTTGTCCCAGAAGGCGCGGTCGAAGACTTTCCGGGCGGCCGCCATGTCATTGGCGGCGACCGCATCCATCAGGTCGGCCGACAGCGCTTCGGCTGCAACCGGCGTATGGACGGCATGCTGCGGCGGCGACGGCTTGCGGTTGTGTTGCCACATCGGCATGGGCGGCGATTCCAATAAATAAAATTGTATTAGGGAAACGACTATACGCTGCAAGAAGCCGCGGGTCCAGATGGAAAATCCCGGCAGGCCCTTACGACATCGCTCCGGTCTTCAGGCGCAGCGGGCGCGAAAGATTCAGTGCCTGGCCCGTCGTCACGTCGGCGACGAAGGGGGCGGGTTCTTCTAACGGCGGGGGCGGGGCCTTGGCGGCTTCGTCGAGGGCTTTTTGCGTTTCCAGCTTCAGCGTCCATTCCAGCTTTGCGTTCCAGTTCAGGGCCTCGGCGGCATGGTCGAAGGCCGTCCTGCCGGAATTGTCCTTTCGCAGCAGATCGGCGCCGGCAGTCATCAGCAGGGTCGCGCAGCGCATGTCGCCCTGTCCGGCAGCGCACATCAGCGCCGTGGCGCCGTCTGGTCCGGTGGCGTTCACATCGGCGTTGTGTTCAAGAAGGGCCGCGACAATGCCGGGCTGCCGTGCGGCTGCGGCGTCGATGAGCAGGGTCCGGGCTCCGGTTTCAGAGGTGTCGGCATGAGCGCCTTTTTGCAGCAGGTACAGCACATGGCTTTCCAGTCCCCGCTTCTGCGCCCGTAAAAGCCTTTCGTTCAGCACCCCCTGGGACGGAGGTTCAATCCTGTCTCTGACTTTCATGAATATGAGAGATAAAGCGCCGGCCATGTCCGTTTCCCGTCCGCCCCAAGGCATTAATGAACGGCTGATACTAGCACATTGCGTAATATTATAGCAATATGAAAAATACAAAAACGGAAGGAAATGGAGGTCAGGCGAAGGACTTTAAAGTCTCGCGTAAACGGCTGGAAGTGGCCTCCGCAAGGTCTATGCCGTCGCTGATGGCCTGGAGCTTGCGATCGAGATCGCCGTCTGTAGAGGCTTCCTGCCCGGCCAGGATGGCCGCGTTGAACATGAAGATCTCGGTCTGGTTCTCGATCTTCTGCAGCAGCTTCTTGCCCGCCTGCAGGTCTTCGGGCGAGGGCGTAAGCCCCTGCGCGATGGTATCCGTCAGGTGGCTGATGAATTTCTCGGCGGCGGCGATTTGTTTCCTGGGGAGTACGGCATTTTTCGCGAAAGCGGCACGCAGTGATGCAGTTGCAGCGGGGGTGTCAGTCATGAATCCCTCGAATTGCGAAAAAAGCCTCGATGAATCCAAACTATCAGGAGTTTCTTAAGGGACTGTTAAAAAAGCGTGATTCCACCGCATTTTCGCGCCGTTTTTCTAAAACGCGCGTACAAAAAGAAACTTTGTTTCGCAAAAAAGCCGCTTAAGGGGCGGGCGGTTTCTTATGCGGCGGCGCCGCATTTTCTTTCCTGATGCGCTCCAGCTCCGCGCGTTCCGCCTCCATGCGGCGGACCCAGTCGCGGATGCGCATCTCGACCATGAACTCCGGGCTGTTGTGCGGTAAATTGAAGGGCAGGTTGCCGTTCACCGCCCGCTGCTGCTCGCGTCTGCGGTCGTCGTAGCGGTCCTGCAATTCCCTGACGGGCCCCTTGTCGGGATCCGGCGTCACGGAGCGTAGAAAGTCGTCGATCAGGGGCGGCAGCTTGTTCATGGAAAGCATTATAGCGCCCCTGCATCACGAAGGCCATCCCTTGACCTCGCAGTATAAGCTGAGGCCTTTCAGAAGGTTGGCTTTCGTGCTTCCTTTGCGCACCCGGCGGTCACTGTCCAGCGCCTGGCAGGAAAAGCCGAAAACGAGAACATCGATGATCATCGAATGGCTGACGCCCGCTTTCCGGCAGCGCAGGGTCCAGTCCACATAGCCGCTCAAGAGGCGCGCGTGGATTTCCGCGGGGTTTGCGCCGCCGCGCATGGAAGGCGTTTTCGTCCAGTCGGATACCTGAAAGCCGATGCCGCGGCTTAAACTTTCGAAGACGCGCGCGATTTCCAGCGCGGCGTCCTGCTGCGCTTGCGTCATCGCCTCCCACAGCCGCGCATCGACAATGCGGCGCTGGCTGCATTCCGCCGAACGGCCCTGCGGCGCGCGCAGCGCGACCGCCATGCTGGGTGAATGACGCTCCTGCAACGCATGCGGCGTTGCATCGCCACGGCCCCAGGCGGGTTTCCATCCCTCCCAGGGGTCGGCAAACATGTGTTCGCGGGATTTTGACGGCGGCACGGGACACTGTCTAGAATTCATGCGCCGCACTCCCGTCCCTGCCCCGCAGGCGCGCGTGACGCGCGGCTATAACGGCGGGCGCATCGTCGTCCGCCACGCCGTTTCGCCGCAGATGCTTGCGGTGGCGGGCCCGGTAGGCGCGCACGCGGTCGGTCGAGGTGTTCTGCCGACCTGCCCAGTCCGACAGCGTGTTATCCTGAGCCACCAGCCCCTTGTCGCGCAGGGCTTGTAGCGATGTTTCGATTTGCGACACGTCGAGGTCGAGCGCGAGGGCAAGCTTTTCCGCATCCAGCCGCTCCAGGCTGCCGCGCGGGTTGTTCTGGCTCGCATGGTCCATCAGCGCGATCATCAGCGCCAGCACTTCCGCCCGGCTGATGCCGGCGCGCTTGGCGACGACGGCCAGTTGCGGATCGTAGGGCAGTCCGTGAAAAGCCTTGTACCAGTTCATTGTTCCTTTTCTCCCCTGGATAATAAAACAGAACTGCCTAAATATTGCGATATTCGCAACTATTTGTCCAGACAAATTTTGTGTTTGTTTATAAATAACTGATAATACTAGATATATAATTCACAAAAAATTGCTTTTTTCTCAAAATGAGAAATGCTATGATGTAATCATGACGCGCATCCACGACAAAATCCGCGATACCATCGAAAATACGCCGGGCCTCACGCAGCGTGGACTTGCCGAGCGCATGGGGCTGAACGCTTCCGCCGTGAACCGCATGCTCTACGGCCAGCGCCAGATAAAGGCCTCGGAAATCCCCGTGATCGAGGCCTATATCGGCCTCAAGCTGGACCTTGAATATCCGCAAGGACCGCGCGGGTCGCGCGGCTTTGGCGAGGCGACGAACGCGCCCTATTACGACAGCGTGCGTGTGCCGGTCTATGGCTATGCCGCGGGCGGCACCGATATCGGGCGCAAGGGCGGCGGGCTCAATCTCGCGAACGGCGAAGTCATCGACTGGGTGCAGCGCCATCCGGCGCAGATGGGCGTCCAGAATGCCTTCGCCATCTACGTCTTTTCCGATTCAATGGAGCCGCGTTACTACCGCGGCGAGCTGATCTACATTCACCCCGGCCGCCCGGCCGAAGCCAACAAGGACTGCGTCATCCAGATGAAAAACGGCGATGCTTACATCAAGCGCCTCGTGCGCCAGCAGGGCGGAAAGATACGGGTGCAGCAGTTTAACCCGCTGGAAGAAAAGGATATTCCGCTCAAGGATGTCCAGATGATCTATCCCGTTATAGGACGCGGGTAGGCCTGTTTTTATTTGACATAATAAATTCCCTTCACTAGAATGTCTCTTCCAGCCTTAAAGAAGGAAGGGCATGCGATGGCGTTAACCCCGGACGAAGCCGAAGAACTCGGGCGCAAGCTGATGAGCAACCTGTGCATGGATCTGAAGCGCGTCGACGTCCCGGCTGCGCTGGATCTTATCGCGCGGGGCGCGAGCCTCGGCTTTGACGACGACCGCGCGTTGTCGCCGCTGCTGCGCGCGACGCATCATAATCTCCTCGGCGTCGTCGACGCCATTCTTGCAAGAGGCGTCGATGTGAACGAAAAAGATCGACACGGCTGGACCGCGCTGATGATCGCGGCCAACTACGGCCATGCGCAGATGGCGGAATTCCTTGCCGGCAAAGGGGCTGACATCCATGCCGTCTCTCTGCAGGGGAAAACATCTTTTGCCCTCGCGCAGGAAAACGGCTTCAGGGAGGTCGGGGATGTTCTCATCCGGGCGGAGCGCAAGCGCCAGCAGGACATCGCGGACGCCGAAAGACTTGCCGCGCAGTTTCAGGAGGCGGTCGCAAACGCCCACATCGCGCAGGAGCCGATCAAGGTCGGCCATGCGCTGCATCTCATAAAGCGTCAAAAACCGGAAATCAGTTGAAACGGTTCGAGCTGCCGCCGCGCTTGCGGTTGGCCGCGCGCTGCTCGGCTGCTTTTTTGCGCTCTTCCGACAAGCCGTCGTCAACGGGCGTCGCTTTGGGCGAATTGTCGTTGAACTCGAAAGCGGCGGCCTTCGGCGAGAAAACCTGCCCGCGGTCGATCGGCGGCGCGCCGGGCGGGGGCTTCTTGAAGACGGGGCGGTCGGGATCGCGCGCATAGGCTGTCTTGCGGCACCAGCCCGCAGCGAGGATGCCCAGCGGAACGGCAGCAAGGGCAAGAACGGACAGCGTGCCGACAGCGGCCGCGGCGGAAAGGCCGACCACAGCGCCTGCCTGTGCGATACCGCCCAGAATGGAGGTTGCCGCAGCGCCCGTCGAAAAAGCGGGAACGCCCGCATAGCTGAGGCCCGCGCCCACAGCGGCAATCGCGCCGCCGACGGCAGCAGTGATGCCCAGCCATTTGCCGGCCTTGACCAGCGGCAGCGGAATCTTCGCGCCGAAGCCTGCGATTTTATCCTTCACGGACTTCAGTCCGCGCTGCAGGAAGTTGCCGTCGGCCTTGTTGTGCAGCCACTGGTTTTCCTTCTCGCGCACATAGCCGTAGACGAAAGAGCTCTTGGCGAGCATGCGTAGCTTCTGGAAGCCCTGCCAGCCGTAATTGATGGCGACCGAAAAGCCAACCAGCGAAATCAGCGTCGGGACCAGCGGCAGCGCCGCGATGATCGGCACCGCGAGAACGGCGGAGGTGACGGCGGCGGCGCCCACGAAATAGCCGACGTCCTTGCCGGCCTTCTTGGCGTCGTTGCGCGTCGTGTATTCGAAAGGCGTGCGCATCAGCGCCTTGGTCTTCTGCATGAAGTACCAGAACTTGCCGGGGGATTTGCCGTCGTACTGGATGGACATTGCTGCTTGCCTCGCTGTTGTTGGCCCTGCCTGAAAGGTCAAATGTTTGGGACGCGGGTTAGTATATTGCCATAAGATAAATTGTCAATCCGTCATAAAATCATTTAGAATCAGTTAATTAGCGGAAAATTACCCGCCGATGCTCCTGAAAAGCTTATCGGGGTTTCAGTTTCAAGGCAACAGGCTTGCCGACCTTGATTTCACGCTGCAGGACAGTGGCGTCTTGGACATTCTGTTCGAGTTCCTGCGCTTTGGTTTCCGCGGCCCTGATGTCCGCCAGCTTTTTTTCCTCGCGGCGCTTTTCGATGATGTTTTCAAAAAGGACAAGGTCCTTGCGGTCCATGAAACGGCGCGCGATGTCGATCGCCGTCATTTCCTTTTTGTTTTTGAGCGTCTCGAAATCCGCGCCCTCTTCGGCGACCCGGCAGGCGGCCCAGCCGTCATTCAGCAGGCAAGCGATCATCAGCGCCGTGTTGCCTTGGCTGTTCTGCGCATCCAGCGGGACCTTTTTCTTCAAAAGCCGTTCGATGATCTCGGGCATCTGCGACTGGCAAGCTTCGATCAGCGCGGTACTGCCGTTTTTCGCCCGCAGCGTGACGTCGATGCCGCGGTTTATCAGGTCGATCGCCGGCACATCCTGCTTGCCCTGCAGCGCGTGCATCAGCGCATTGTATCCGCCGTTATCGACGGCATTGATGTCGGAGCCCTCGTCCAGGCATTGCAGCATGCGTTCGCGCACGCCGCGCCGCGCGGCTTCCATCAGCAGCGTCACGCCGAGGGAATCGCGCCTGTCGACGACGAACTTTGCGGGAACAGGGCGCTTCTTCACGGCGTTCCTCCCCGCAGCAGAAGCGGTTTTTTGATGACGAGAGATTCCTGAAGGGTAACCGCCGCATCCGCCTTGCGCGCGGCTTCCGTCTCTATCGCTTCCTCCAGCATCTGCACGATATCCGCGCGCTTTGCGGCATGCGCCAGATGAAGCGGGGTGACGCCCGCGTAATTCGGCTGGTCCAGCGGCGCGAAGCCGTCGATGAGAACTTTTACGCAGTCCGCATGGCCGTTCTGGATGGCCCAGATCAGCGCGGTGCCGCCCTGGTCCTGCCGCAGCGTCAGGTCGGCGCCGGCCCTGATCAGCAGTTTCAGCGCGGCGGGATGATTGTAAAAGGCGGCATTGATGGCGGCCGTCTCGCCTTCCCAGTCCCGCGTATTGACGTCCATGCCGCTCTCCAGGTGGCGCGACAGCGCCTCCACATCACCCTTCTGCGCGGCCCGCATGAAGCTGCCGCGCAGGTCCATTCTCTGGTCGTAGCTTAAGGCCGCGTCCACTTTTCAAGCCTGTACAAAGTAAAACTGTCCCAACCATAGACGCATTACGGAAAAACGTCAAGCGATGGGGCGAAAGGGCTTGAAAATCAACGATTAGGGCTGCGGTGGTTTCTGAACCGGGTCGCCCGGCGCTGCCGGAGTTTCGGCCAGCTTGCTGATAATTTCCGGCTTGTTTTCAAGTGTGCGGTGGATGGGGCATTTGTTGGCGATTTCGAGAAGCCGCTGGCGCTGGGCGGCATCGAGGTTTCCTTCCAGCGTGATGTCGCGCGTAATCACGTCGCGCTTGATGCCGTCCGCGCCCGCTTCCTTGTGATGGGTCAGCTTCACGGTCACGCGGTCGAGCGGCCATTTTTTCTGGTTCGTATACATGCGGAGGGTCATCGAGGTGCAGGAGCCTAAAGCGGCCAGCAGCATGTCGTAGGGGTTCGGCCCTTTGTCGAGCCCCCCGAGTTCGACCGGCTCGTCAGTGGTCAGCGTATGCGCGCCGGTTTTGACTTCCTGCGTATAGGGGCCTTCGCCGGTTTCGCGGACGGTGACGGTCCTTTCATGGTCGGACATGGTGTTCTCTTACGGTTGAGGTGGCGCGGGCGGTTTCGGCGTTTCGGGTTGCGGCGGCTTTTTCTCATCCGTCTTCGGCGCGGCGTCGTCGCCTTTTTTCACGGCGTCTTTTTTCTCCAGCAGTTTTTTTGCACGCTCTTCGGCGATCTTTTTCGCCATCTCGGCGAAGGCGGAACCCAGCGATTTCTTCTCGCCGGATTTCTGCGGCGTGGCGGGTTTTTCCGTTGTCGCAGCCGGCTGCGGATTGGGCGTTACCGGCGGCGTCACCGGCGTTACAGCCTCCGCCTTCTTCTCTTCCGGTTCTTTGGCTTGGGGCTGCTTTTCAGGCGGCTTCGGCTTTGCGGCGGCTTCCGCCTTTTTCTTGCGGCGTTCTTCCAGTTTCTGCTGCCAGGCGGCCTTGATCTCGTTCATCTTGTAGTCGAGATATTTTTTGCCGACTTCCTTGCGCAGTTCGGGCAGGGTTTCTTCCTTGAATTTCTCGAAATGTTTTTTTGCCCTGAACCCGGCGAAAAGCGCGGCGCCCAGCGCGGCCAGTCCCGCCGCCGCCATTGGCAGCGCGAGTGGAAACAACAGGATTGCGCCGACAGTCCCAGCGATGATGGCGCCCAGTCCTCCGCCGGCATAAATCGCCGCGCGTCCCATCGTGTTGTGAAAGCTTTTGTTGCCCTTGACGAACTCGTAAGCGGTCCTCAAAATCCACCGGTCCGGCGGCAGCAGCGCGGAATTCGCGTCGATCTGCGGCAGCAAGAGCCGCGCGATGCGCGTTTTTTTGAGTTGCACTTTATGCGGGTCTGCAGGTGCCGCGGTCAAAGGAATCTTCCCATTATGCTAGAGGTTAAGGGCACTCTAGCATGATTTCATAATATCGCAAGGGGGTATTGGAGCGCGTCAGGCGCCGGGAACGGGCGGCTTTTTCGACGCGGGCCCGGCAACCAGATCGGGTTCCGGCTTTTTGATGTCTTTGGCAGGCGCATTGTCGTTGCCGGCCTGGGCCTTTTCCGTGAAAGTCGCGGCCAGCGCGGATTTTTCCGTCGCGGGGGTTTCCCCGGCCGGCACGGGGAGGGGAGCGGTTATCGTGTCGAGCCCCAGCGGCTTTTCTCCCGCCGCCCGCAGCGCCTCTTTTTTCTCGCGGTGCTTGTGCATGATGCTCTGGCTGCTCAAGTAAAGGCCGTAAACGCCGCTGGTGAAACAAACGGCGACTTCGGCGACGGCCCAGGTGGCCAGCGTGCCGATGGCGATAACGGGGAGGACCAGCACCTGCGTGGCCAGCACGACGGCGCCCACGGCCAGCGTCACGAGCGCGCCGCCCACGGCCAGGCTGTGAACGAAGGAATCTTCCTTCGACTTCGTGATTTTCTGCGTCAGCTTCCAGGCGCGGCTGTTCAGGACTTTCTGCCCGATCGGATGCGCCATCGCTTTCTTGACGAAGCCGACGTTTTCCAGCCGCTGAACAAGATTCATCGGCTCTTTCTTCGGCCGTTCTTTCGGCGTGCGGCCCATCACGCGCGCATAGACGTTCCGGATGCTGTCCCAGGCCTTGGTGCCGCCCGCGGCGCAGCCCAGTATCCCGATGCCGACCAGCGCGCCGCAGGCAGCGATCACGCCGGCGGCGGCGACGAAGGGCAGGGCGGCGACGGCGGAGACGGAAACGGCGATGCCGATAATGATGGCGGAGGCGCCGCCCTTGACGGCCATGGCCTCGACCCAGAGGTTGTGCTCGTCCCAGGCTTCCTTGGCGAAGTGCCAGCTGGTGCCCATCTTGCGCCTTGCGGTCGCGGCGCGCGCGCGCAGGCGGGTCCAGAACCCAGGGGATTGTGGGCTGTCTGTATTTGTTGTTGCAGCTGTTGTATTGGCGGATGCGGGCGGCGCGGACAGGCCGGGCGCTTCGGAAGGGGGGACCGGGGGCTGCTCCTGAATATCCTTATCCATGTCGGCCAGGAAGTTCTTTCTGTTAAGAAGGTTGCCGGAATAGTACCCAAGGCGTCATATTTTCCAAAGCCCTTTATTCACGGATTCGATGGTCCGCTAACAGTCTGTAATATAGGGTAAAAAGTAATTTTATGTCAATAGATGGGGCCAAAAAACGAGAAGATTCAGGCCCTGAAAAAAGAAAAAAACCGTCAATAATCAATATCGTAACCATTCGTTAACTTTATTTGCATAAAGTCTTATATAGGATTTCCGAAAACAGCAAAAAAGATTGGATTTTAGGGAATTCTGACAACGACTACCGGAGGAAGAATAAAATGGGACAGAAACAGACATTCGTTCGCACGAACTTCGACCAGAACGCCAACAACGGCCTGGGAGAATGGAAAGCGCTCTTCGTAACGGGTGGCAACGACCTCGCGAAGGCCTTCAGCTCGGCAGCGGGCAAGGGCGGCCTGAAGACGATGGGCGGCGTGGTCCCCATGAATATCGAACAGATTGGCCATCGTATTGAGCAGCTGACGGCCAAGGGCGGCCATGAAGACACAATCGCGCAGCTTGAGCATGGCAGGACGGCCATCGAAGCCAAGCTGTCGCCAAAGGTAACCGCGCAGACAACCCTGCGCGTGGGATAGAGTTTCTGTTGGGGTGCGCGCCCTTCTCCTTAGGGGCGTGAAAATATAAGGGCTGCAGGTCAGGGGATGAGACTGCAGCCCTTCATCTTTTTACATTTAGTCATGCGGCCCTAGTATTCGTTGCTCCGCATGGAAGGCGTGCCGCCGTTGCCGATGATGCCGTTCGTGCACAGCTTGCAGGCCGCGCCGTTGACATGGATCGTGTCGATGGACACGAAGCCGCCCGTCGAGCGCGTGCGGTATGTATCCGTCGTGCGGGTCGTTTCAACCACGATGCCGCCCGATGCCGGCTCGATGTCCTGCGGCGACGTGTCGGCATAAGCCGCGGTGACCGGGGTTACGCCCAGCATCGCCAGCGTTTCGCCGGTCGGCAGTCCGTTTACGGCGATTCCGCGCGACGACTGGAACGACGACAGGGCCGAACTTGTCATTGGACCCCATTTTCCGTCGATGGCTCCGCGATAGAACCCCTTCGCGGCAAGGCTGTCCTGGATCGACATGATATCCAGCCGGGTCAGCCTCGATTCGGTCACGGTGCGCGTGGTGACGGCGCCTGACGCGTGGCTTTTATACAGTTCCGCATTTGCCGGCTGCGCTGCGAGCAGCCCGCAAACCGCGGTCGTCAACAACATGGTACCGATGAACTTTTTCATGGTGCACACTCCTTCTCAGGCTCTCTTTCCCGTCAACGGACGGACAGGGTGGGTGGTTCCTGTCTCGCCTTTGGAGAAGAACCCGAAGAGTGCCGGCGTTTAAAAGAGGGAACCCAAAAAGGGCTAGAATGTTGAGTCGTACCCGGCGGCCCGCAACAGCGCGCTCCCGATGAGGGCGATGCCCGCTATTCCGCAAATCCCGGTGGTCCACCATAATTCCCAGCCGCGGTCCACGACGGCCGTATGGACCGGGTCCGCGGGAAGATAAAGCACGGGCAGCGACTGGCCCTTCCGGTATTGCGTTGCCGAAGAGAAACCCTTCTCGTCCTCGAACTCGACGCGGCGGTTCTGGCTGTCGGTGAAAGCCAGAACGGCGTGATACCGGGTGCCGCGCGAATGGCGGCCGGTTTTCTCTTGTTTGCCGCGCATGTCGACGACGGCCGCCGCCGCCTTCGTCCCGTGATAGACCACGTGAAAGACTGTCGAGCCCAGATAACAGCCGGCCGCCAGGATGCCGATGCCGATCAGCAGCGTGAGGGGCCAGGGCAAGGTCCTTCTGCCGAATATCGCCACCGGCTATCCTCCTTTTTTAAGGTTCTTCTGGTCCCGGCGCATCATCACCGCGCCCGCGATGCTGAACACCGTGCCGGACAGCAGCAGGAAAAGCGGAAGAAGATAATCGCCGGCGCCGCGGTCTATCATTGCGATATGCGCGGCATCGCCCGGCAGGTAAAGCACGGAAACGTCTTCGCCCACGCCGAACTCCGGCGGAAACCGGCCGCGCTTGTCGCGGAACCGGACGCTGCGGCCCTTATCGTCCGTGAAAGAAACGACGGGATACGCCAAGCCGCCCGGCGCAGCATTTTCGGCGCCTTCCACGGCCACCACCGTGCCCTGCGCAGTGGCGCCCTGCTGAAGCATGCTGTCCAGTCCGTTGCCGAAGTGGACGCCGGCCACCATCAGCAGCATGCCGCAGCCGAATATCAGCGGCCCGGCCACAAGGCGCGCCCGCTGCTTTTGCGCCAGCGCCTTTTTGCCGCTGTCGGCCGCCATCAAGTCCTCGATGCGCACGACGGGAAGCCCCAGCATTTCGGCGTCATGCTTTTGCTTCATGGCGGCCTTCCACGCGGCAAGGGTGAGCCGCTGCCCCTTCGGGACGAGAATGTTCTGGAGCTTCATGCCGCTGTAGCAGAACAGCGCGACCGTGACGATCCACGTCATCTGCGTGACCGGGTACTCCAGGAAGGCGAACAGGATGAGCAGACCCCCGGCCGACGCCAGGAAAACGCCGACGGCGCCGAAGGCCCAGTTGCCGGCGGCGCGGGCGGCGGCGGGCGCATCGGGATCGACCAGCAGCGGCACCAGGCGGCCGGTTTCCTTTCCCTGAAAGGCCGACGAGCCGATGTCCGATGTTGAATCGAATACTTCGCCGCCCGGCAGCTGGTAGCGGTAAACCGGATAATAGGTATTGCCCTTCTGGCGCACGCCGGAAATAATTCCGGCGACGCGAAGGGCCCGGCGGCGCGAGTAAATCTCGTTCCCGGCCAGCAGGGTTCCGAGGCCCAGGGCGATGAAGCCGCCGATCAGCATCAGGACCTGCTGGTACGCTATTGCGCTATCGAAAATACCCTCGAACATGCCTGCCCCCGACCCATTCTAGAAGGAACTTGAGCGAAATCTCAAGTTTGTTACACTGACCCCCGCGGTAAAACAGCCGGAGGCCTTTCCAATGTCTTATGACAGCAACAATATTTTCGCGAAAATCCTGCGCGGGGAAATACCCTGCAAGAAAGTCTACGAAGACGACCATGTGCTGTCGTTTCACGACATTGCGCCGCAGGCGCCCGCCCATATCCTCGTGCTGCCCAAGGGGCCGTACCGCGACATGAACGACTTTGCGGCGAAAGCGAGCCCCGATGAAATCGCGGCCCTGTTCAGGGCGATTGGCAGGATCGCGAAAGAACAGGGACTGGACGAAACCGGCTACCGCGTCATTTCGAACTGCGGCGCGAACGGCGGGCAGGAAGTCCCGCACCTGCACCTGCATATCCTGGGCGGCCGGCGCCTCGGCCGCATGGTGCAGGCGGCCTAGAAAAAGAAAGAGGCCCGCTTTGCGGCGGCGGACCTTTCAGGTTTCTTCCGGTTTACTTCTTGTCCGTCTTGCCGTCGCATTTCGCATCGGTCGTCGCGCAGGCGGAAGCCGGGCACATGCCGAGTTTCAGCTTTAGCACGCATTTTCCGATGACCGCGCCCGCCAGCGCGAAAGCGATGACTTCATCCGCCATGCCGGTCAGCGTCCAGCTTAAGGGGAAGTGGTAGAAGAGGTAGTTCGGCAAATGCGCGCCGATGCCCACGAGCAGGCCGATTTTCATCGAGAAAGCAACCGGGCAGAAGCCCTCCACTTTCTTGGTGAGCAGGCAGCTCAAGAATCCCGCCATCACGACCGACATCACGAAGGCGCCGATCATCATCTGCGGCATGGAATCCTTCACGTTGACGCCGGGAGCATAGACCGACACGAAAGCAAAGGGCTTGTCGGTTTTCTGTTCTGCCTTGCCCATGTCCGTGAAGGGCAGGACATAGACGCCAGAGTCGGGCGCGGCTTTCGTGAGCGCCGTGGCGACAACCTTTTCGTCCTTGAAACCCATCAGCGAATTCGCATGCCAGGGAATGACATGCCATGACAGGGCGAACCACGCCCACATGATAAGGCCGCCCAGAATGGCGCCCTTGATAAGCTTGGCACAGCACTTTCCCTTTTCAGGGCCGCTGCCGCAGGCGCCCGCATCCGGCGTGGCCGAACAAGAACCTTTTTCCATGATTGTATTCCTCCCGTATAAGAAACATTATTGTCCCCTTTTCCATTTTATCCAGACTGCCCTGAGGTTGGAAAGAGTAAACCTTTGAATCATTTAATCTTTTCGGCGTTCAGTTCAGAAACCGTTCGGGCCTGAACATATAATATTACGCCGTCGGGGTTTGATCTTTCTGAAAATTACGTTTCGTGCTAGTTTTCCGTCTCATTTAAAAAATTTTCGATTCTGGAGACAGGGAAGCCCATGAAAAGGCGGTCGCTGCGCGAGATATTCAATTCAAGGGCGGTGAAAAAGGCCCATCGCACCACTCTCGCTCTTGCGGGCGCGGCCATCGTCGCCAGCTGCACGACGCTGCAGTCCGACAGTCATCTGGCCTTTGCCGACCAGCGGCCCGCTGTCCTGGCGCCCTGCCCGCCGGACACGGCCCCGCCGAAGCCTAAACTCGCCTACGCCGAGGAGCTGTTCCGCCAGAACGACAGCGCGCCGCCCTCCGAAGCGGTGCTGAGGATGTCGCCCGAAGAGCGCATGCAGTACTATATGAAAAAATTCTGCTTCGAGGCGCATACGGCTGCCAACGACAATGATCCGCGCGACCAGGCAGTCGTTGCGGCGCTGAACACGCTTTCCAACGTCACCTTCATGGGCAAGCCGCTGGTCGATCTTGCGGACCAGGAACACCTGCGTCTATGCGCGCTCAGGCACATGCCGGCGGGCACGGCGGCGCAATACCTGGCCTCGGATACTTTCGTGGCCGCCGGCCAGAATGCGAAGAAACAGGGCCAGGTGCTCGACCTTGCGCATGAAATAACCCATGCCGCGCAGGACAAGCAGGGCCTGTTGCGCTACGGCTATGTCTGGGATATCGAATCCCGCGTGCGCCGCAACCTGTCCACCGAGGCCGCGCCCGTCGCGCTGGAATTCGCGGTCGCCTACGAAAAAAAGCTCTCCGGCGACGACAGCTACTGGGAATACCTCAAGAAGCACGATGCCAACACCGCCTATACGAGCGCGGACAACCATAAGCTTTTCGAGGATACCTACAACGCCGGCGTTGCGCAGGGCGCATCGCAGAACGACGCGCTGCGCGCCGGCGCCAGGGCTATTTTCGAGCGCGTCTTCGATAGCGACGACTGGCGCAACTTTTACCTGACGTCGGAGCTGAATTCATACATCGAGGACATCGCGAACGGCAAGTTCCGCCTCTTCACCGAAATCCATCGTGGCGTCTTCGACCAGGACGAAGTGGACAAGGCCGGGAAGATCGGCAGCCTGCCCAGCTTTACTGAAGGCGCGCGGCTGCCCGCCTATGCCGCGCTGTTCAGGGGCAGCCAGAAGATGCAATGGGCCTATGAGGCTGCGGATATCGAGCGCCACCGGCAGGCGCTGGGCGCGGATCATGCGACCGTCAGGGCGATGGAAAAGCGGGCCGCCGACAACAAAAACCCGTATACCGGCATCGATTTCGCGGAAGTGAACCGGCGCTTAGGCGACGTGCGCTGGAGCAGCCGCTTCCAGTCGACCTGGCAGGTCATGGACGAGGTGATCAAAGACAGGGCGAACCCGAAGCCTGCGCCCGCCCCTGCGGCGCCCTGCCTTCCCGCGCCGAAGCCGCCGTCGGCATGATCATCTGGAAGCAGTCATAAAGAAGGGGCCCCTTTTTCAAGGGGCCCCATCAGTTTCACCAAAACACCTATAGTTGATTTACGGTGCGAGCTTCTTCGCGGCAGGTGAACCAGCCGTGTTGTCGTTGGAAATCGCTGCCGTGGCCGCCGGGGCGGGTTCGACCGCCACCAGCTTGGGCTCGAACAGAGCGCCGATCTTGTCGACGACGATCTTGGCCGCGCCGTTTTCGGCCACGAACTTGGCGACTTTGCCTTTGTTCGCCATGAGCCAGCCGCCCAGCGGGTTCTGGATTTTCTCCCGAACCTCCTTGCGCAGCGGCCTTGCGCCCATGTCGGGCTTGTAGCCGTTTTTCGCGATCTCGTTCTTCACGTCGTCCGCCACTTCCAGCGTGACGTTCTTCAGGCCGACAGCCGTGGAGTCGGAGATGCGCTTGTTGACCTTGTCCAGTTCGCGGTCGACAAGGCGGCGGATGACGACTTCACCCAGCGGGACGAAGGTCACGAAGCCGCCCAGTTCCTCGATGCGGTTGATCATCTCGGGGCGGAAGAACTGACCGCGCGCGGTCTCGTACTTCTTGCTGAGGATCTCCTGCTGTTTCTCGGGAGACATCTCAGAAGAGTGGCTGTCGAAAGAGCCGCTCGAGCCGCCTTTTATGGCCGCCATGGCTTCTTTTGCGCCGAGGTTCGAGGTCATCATCACGATGACGTTGTTGAACAGGACTTTCTTGCCCTGGTTGTCCGACATCTTGCCGTCGTTGAGGACGCCGAGCAGGATGTTGAACACGTCAGGATGCGCTTTCTCGACTTCATCCAGCAGCAGGATCGAGTAGGGACGCTGGCGGATGCGCTCGGTCAGCGCGGGCTCGGCCGTGTCGAAGCCGACATAGCCGGGAGGCGCGCCGATGAGACGCGACACGGTGTGCTTCTCCGAGTATTCCGCCATGTTCAGCTGGATGAGGGCTTCCTCGGTGCCGAACAGGTAGCGGGCGAGCGCTTTCGCGGTCTCCGTTTTACCCGTGCCGGTCGGTCCCTGCATCACAAACGCAGCCCAGGGCTGGTTCGGGTCGTTCAGGCCCGAGCGCGAGCCGATGAGGCCGTCCACGATGCGGCCGAGGCCGGGCTGGCCCAGGACTTCGTTGGGCAGCGCTTCGCGCATCTTGAGGAAGCGCTCATGGTCGCTCTGGTTCAGGAACTCAGGAGACAGCTTCGACATCTGCGCGACCGCCGTGACCATGTCTTGCTTCTCGATGACGTTCGAGTGGCGGAACTTGGCCGAGGCCGCCGCCATGTCGAGGGCTTTTTCGCCCTTGCGGGGCTGCGCCTCGTTCGGGGCGTAGCGGTTGGTCATGTTGACGATATAGTCGAAATCGTCTTCGGCCAGGTCCTCCACGAGGCCGTGGTGTTCCTTGATCAGGGGCCACAGCTTCTTGAGGATGATCTTGGTGGACGCAGGATCCGGGCTGTCGAGGTTTTTCTGCTCGAAGCGGCTGGCGAGAGCGTTATCTTTCTCGATGTGCTTCTTGTATTCCTCGCCCGTCGTGGTGCCCATGACGGAAATGCCCTTCGCGGTCAGGAACGGCTTCATGATGTTGCCGGCGTCCGTGCCGCCTTCGGCCTTGCCGGCCGTCAGCTGCGAGTGGATCTCGTCGATGGCGAGGATGATCTTGTGCCCTTTCAGGTAGCCTTCGCGCTCTTTCAGGCCGTCGATCAGGGGCTTCAGTTTTTCCTCGAACTGGCCGCGGAATTTCGCGCCCGCGTTCATGGCGTTCAGGTCGAGAGACAGGACGCGCGCCCCGCGGAGCGAGTCGGGAACGTCCTTGTCATCCGCGATGTACTGGGCGACGCCCGCGAACATCGCCGTCTTGCCGACGCCCGCATCGCCCGTAAAGCAGACGGAAGCCTGCTTGCGGCGCGAGAGGATCTTGATCGTGTCGACGACTTCCTGGTCGCGGCCCACCACGGGGTCGAGCTTGTGGTTGGCGGCTTTTTCGGACAGGTCGTCGCAATACTGGCGGATGACGGCTTCGATCGCGGCATCCGGCACCTTCGGCTTCTCGGGCGGCTTCGGCGTCACGACCGGGTTGCTGGTCTGGTTGAACGTGGTCGTGGGCTTGGTCACCGGGTTCGGATTCGGGTTCGGCTGCGTGGTTTCGTCGGGGCGCGACATGACAGTCGGCGTCGACTCGATCGCCTCGACGTTCTGGCGCGCAATCAGGGCGCCGCCGTCGTGGTGCGGGGGGAACGACAGGTTGCGCAGCAGGCCCGGGTCGACCGAAATGCCGGATGCGGTGCGCACGAGGCCGCGGTCGCTCGGATCGAGGCTGTTCGTGAACGTCTTCGGGAAGCTTGCCGCGAAGCCTTTTTCTTCCAGCGTCTGCCTGGAATCTTCGGTCAGCGTGTAGATGACCTGAAACTGGCCGGCCGCGGAGCGGAACGTCACGTCATATTCGATGCCCTGCTGCTTGAGGCCCTTGGGCTCGCCCGAGGGACCAGTCGTGATCTGGAACGCGACGACCGACATTCTCGGCTTGCCGCCGGCGGAAGTCAGTTCCGGCTCGTCATCCAGCGCGAATATGGTCTCATTCGGTTTGAAGCTGCCGTCCTTGGAACTCACAGCGAAAACGTGAATCGGTTTCGTCGGCCGTCCATTGTCGTAACGGATGGCGTATTGGCGCGAATTCTCCGCGTCGACAAGGTAGCGGGTGCCGTGAAAACCGTTCTCTTCTTCATTGGCCATGATTGTGTGCACTCCTAGCAGGGTTTTGGTGTTTATTATGATTTTTTATCGTTTCCGTAAATTACGGCTGTGATTTTTTTTTGGCAAGATAAAATTACAGAAAGTAAAATGATTGGGGTCTTTAATTACAATAATCATGCTTTTTAAGCATCTTTATTTTAAAAAAAATATATATGTAAAATGTAGCTTTGATTTTACGGCAAAAATTTTGAACGAGTTGGCAAATCGGGAAGAGAATCACTCCCGATTTGCCAACGGGATCCTGTTTATGTGAATTAAATCAATGCTGTTCACATTATATGAGTCGCGGTCAACTATCCGGATACGGCGTCTTTCAGCGTGAACAGGGGGCTGATGACTTTGGTGTAATAATAGCCCGCAATCGCGCGGTTATTGACGAAAGCATAGGCCGGATTTACGCCCCAGCGGCGGTACCCCATCGACTCATACAGGCGTATCGCGGCCTCCTGCGTCTCCCTCACGTCGAGATGCAGAACCTTGTAGCCCATTTCGAGCGCCAGCTTTTCTGCAGTCTCGACAAGCTTGCGGCCCGCGCCGCGGTTGCGCGCCCAGGGCGCAACGAATGAGGCGAGCACCTGTGCGGAAAAAGACTGCGCTTCGTTGTGGCGGCTGGGCTCGACCAGCTGCGCCGCGCCGCAGACCACGCCGTCCATGCGGGCCAGCAGAAGATGGCGCTCGGGAACAACCAGCACGCCTTTCCAGTAACGCTCCAGCACTTCGCGCGCCGGCAGGCTGACCCAGCCAAAACCGCCGCCGCCCTCGATGGCCGCATCCGTTGCATCGCAAAGATCGTTCAGGTCCGCAGGCGGAAGCCGGTCCATAATCTCGATCGTCACGAATGGATCAGCCTGCACGGCCTTGCGGGGGTGAGCCTGCGTCATGGAAGAAGTGCCTTTCACCGGATAGATGTGGCGGAGTTGTGATGCGATTGCGTGCAATATATCACGTTTTCGGGCCGCCTTAAATGGGGCGTTTTGTTGTCAGAACAAGGGGGCTGTCAGGTATTTTGAGGGCCCTGCGCCTCTTTGCGGCGGCCGAATCTCCGGCCCAGCAGAAAGCTGCCCGCAAGGGCAATGCCGACAAGCGCGCCGGATTTCGTGGATGTCCTGGCGCCTTCCTCGTCCTTCGTGGCATAGGCTGTCATGCAGTCCTGCGTGCGCTCCGCCGTTTCAAGCCGGTCCTTGGTCAGCATGACGTCCGCAAGGCATTCGTTGCGCTCGCGCAGGCTGGACGGATTTTCCGACGCGAACCGGAACACAATGCCGTCATCAGCGCCTAGCTTGTTGAATTCTCCCGCCAGAGCGCCGACATCGGCCTCGCTGATGGTGGTATCGAGCATGACGTCGGCCAGGAACACGCGCTTTCTCTTTTCGAGTTTTGAGGCGGCATCTTCGTCGGTGGTCGTTGCAAGCGCGTCCTGCTGGGCGGAAATCGTGTTCAGCCGCGTCTGATATTTTTCAACCGCAGCGAGGGATGCCGGCGTCTTGTGCGCATCCAGCTTCCCGTGGGTGGCGTGATAGCCATAGCCCCCGGCGCCGGCGCCCGCCAGGCCCATAAGGGCGACGGCGGCGGCCTGCCGGAATACCTTCTTGATGTCAAAACGGATCGCCACGTCACTCATCCTGCTTCAAGCATGGAATCATTCTGGTTGCAAAACTGGTATACGTTAATATTGTTGCCATAACATAGCAAGCGCAAACTTGAAGGCAGGATAAACAGTATCTATCTATTTGTTTTTAAACAAAATTTCAGAAACATATCTTATTGACATAACGGTTTTGGATTCAGTATGATGGAGCAAATCCAGGCACAGGACTAAAAAACGACGATGGCCACCCTCGACGACAATCAACAAGCCGCACTGAACGCCCTTCTCTATGATGCCGTTGCCAGCCGCAATCTGGACCGGGTTCAGCTGTGCCTGTCGCGCGGCGCCCAGACCACCCAGGCGAACATGGAGGACTATTTCCAGGCGCGAAACGAATCCCCCTCGCCCCTGCCTCATTTCGCTTTCAGGTATTACGACCGCGCCATATTCGAAGCTCTCGCGGAGGGGGGCATGGCCCTGGCCGAAAAAGATTCCTTCGGTTACACCGTGCTCGCGCGCGCCGTTTCGCAGCAGAAGCTTAGCTGCGTGGAGCATATGCTGGCGCTGGGGGCTGATCCGCTTGCGGCCAATCATTCCGGTACGACGATACTGGCGCAGGCGCGCTCTGCATCCGGCGCTGCGGCCGGTGACCACGACAAAATCATCGATGCGCTTTTGAACGCGATGCCCGCGGCCGGCGCGGATTTCGCCGCCGCGGCGAAAAAAGCGGAAGCGGGCGCCGTGGCGACGTCCGAAGACCTCGTGGTGAACAAGCCCATCACGCTCACCCCCCGCAAAAAGGACGGCCTGCAGCTATGACGCTCAATTCCCAGCAGCGGGAGGTCATGAACAGCCTGCTCCTCGAAGCGGTGGGCAACCAGGATCTCGCGCGCATGAAGACCTACGTGAGCAAGGGCGCGAACATCCAGATGACGGCAGACGTCACGGAGACGACGCGCGTGAACGGCAGCACCTATACGTCGCGCGGCGTCGCGCCGCTGTACCACTATATGCTTGAAAGCTATTTCACCACGCAGATATCCGATCTCTTCCTCGAGCAGGGCGTCAGCGCCGACGTCAAGAACTTCAATGGCAACACGCCGCTGATGCTGGCCGTCAAGAACGGGGATCTGGGGCGCGTGCAATATTTCCTGTCGAAGGGCGCCGATCCGACGGCGACCAACAACCGCGGCGACATGGTGCTGGATCAGGCGCGCAAGACCCAGGCCTATTACTGCGGCGACCGGCAGGCCATCATTGATGCGCTGGTGCAGGCGATAGAGAGTCCCGCCGGCGCGCAGCAGGCCGTGGCGCCCGAAAAAGCCCCGGAGGCCGCGGAGACGACCCGCGATATCCAGATCCTGAAACCGCTTGAGCTGTCCCCCCGCAAAAAAAGCGGCGGGTTCAACCTGTAGGAGCATAAAAATGGCCGCAGGCCGGTCCATTCCCGAAGCGCAGCAGAAGATCGTGGATGAGAATTTCATCGGCGGGGTCAACGCGAATGACCGCGAAAAAATGGAGCTGTGCCTGAAGAAAGGCGCGGACGTCAATGCCCGCTGGCCCGCCTGGAGCAACCGCACGGCGCTGATGATCGCGACCGCCCGCGGACGGGAAGACACGCTGGCTTTCCTGCTGTCAAGAAATCCGGACCTGTTCCTGAAGGACTCTGACGGAAAGACGGTATTCGATATCGTCGGCGAAATTTCCGATACGGCCACGCGCAAGAAAATAAACCTTCTGCTGCTGTCCGCGCTTCCCGACGCCAACCCCGCGGCGCCGGAAGCATCGCCGGAGGAATCCGTGACGCTGAAGGAGGATTTTACCGTTTTGAAACCCATTTCGCTGCAGCCCAAAAAGGGCGGCGGTTCGTTCCAGCTGTAGGGGGGAATATGGCGGACGAGGAATTCACGGAAGAGCAGGCCAAAGTGGTCGACAAGATGCTGTTCGAGGCGGTCGAGGAATACAATGCCGGCCGCATCCGCCTCCTGATACAGAAAGGCGCCGATATCAACGCCCGTAATGACCAGGGACGCACGCCCCTGATGGCGGCCGTCTGGAAAGACAGCGTGGAGATGGTCCGGCTGCTGCTTGAGTTCCGGCCCAAGCTGTTCGTCAAGGACAACAGCGGAAAGAACGCTTTCGACCTGATTGCCTCCGTGCGCGACGCGAATGCGAAGGCGGCCATCACCGGCCTGCTGCTGGGCGCGCTGCCCGATCATGTCCGCAACAAGGCCGTCGGTCCGGCGGAGGCTGCGGCGCTCGCGCAGGCGTCGTCGGCGGACGATCCCCCCAATGTCACGACCGGCGCCGACATCACCGTCTCCAAACCTATCGCTTTCCCGCCCCGCAACAATCCGAAAGGATTCAGCCTGTGAAAGACCTCAGCCGCGAGCAAAAAGAGGCCCTGGGGCGCATGATCGTGGAGGGCTGCAAGAAGGGCGATGCCGATGTCGTGGAGGGCTGCCTGAAGAGAGGGGCCGATCCCGATGTCTCCGTCTGTGACGGCGACGGCGGCCCCCGCAAGCCGGCACTGCACTGGGCAGCCTATAACTTCAACGAAAAATGCATGCAGGCGCTTATCGGCCACGGGGCGAACCTGGAAGCGCGCGACGGCGACGGCGAGACTGCGCTGTTTTACGCGATACGAAATTTCAAGGTGCCCGCCGTTGAATTCCTCATGAAGAACGGCGCAGACCCGCTGGCGCAAAGCAACAACAAGACGGTTGCGCTGGACGTTGCCCGCAACCTGCGCACGGATTACGCGTCCTATTCGCAGGCGCGCGACCAGATCATCAAGGCGCTGACGAAAGATTACGGGCAGGCGCCGGAAAAACCCCCGCCCGTGCAGGACGACGTGGCGTCCCCGGCGACGCAGGAGGACATCCATGTTCTCAAGCCGATCACGCTGCAGCCCAAAAAGGGCGGACACGGGTTCAACCTCTAGGGAATCGTCAGGCATGGGTTTCGATATTTTCAATTCAAAAGCGCGCGCGCAGAAGGCCGCGAACCGGGAATTCCTCCTGGCCTGCGAAGAGGGCGACTGGCCCGCAGCGTCGCGGCAGCTGGAGAGGGGGGCGCAGATCGAGGCGCGCGATGACAACGGCGACACGGCGCTGATTCTGGCTTCCACGGCAGGGCAGGCGCTGATTGTCCGCAAGCTGGTGGAGGCGGGGGCGGAGATCGAGGCGCGCAACAAGAACGGCGAAACCGCGCTCTGGCGCGCGGCATCGGCGGGCGCCGTTGCGGTCGTGCGCGAACTGCTCGGCCGCAACGCTTTCGTCGACGCGGCGGATCAGCCCGGCATGACGCCGCTGGGGGCGGCTCTTGCGGGTTGGCATTACGAAGCCGCCAGGCTTCTCGTCGAAAGTAAGGCGAATGTCGACGCGCGCGTCCACGGCAATTCGCTGTTGGCCCATGCGGCCGCCAAGGGACATGCTGAATTCGTAAAGCTCCTGATCGATGCCGGCGCGGATGCGGGCGTTCCCGGAAAATCCCGGAGAACGCCGCTGATCGCGGCCGCCGGGGACGGCAATACCGGCCTTGTCGCACTGTTGCTGGGCGCGAGGGACTGCGGACTCAATACCCGCGACGGCGACAACTGGACGGCGCTGGCGCATGCGGTGAACGGCGGCCACCAGGATGTTGTGCGGCAGCTCCTCGATGCCGGCGCGGAGGTGGAAACGACGGCGGAAGGCGGCCTGTCTCCCTTCAGCCAGGCTGTTGCGGAAGGTCATACGGAGATCATGGAGATGCTCTGGCGGCATGGCGCGAATATCGACAAGCGTGACGACGACGGCGATACTCCCTTGCATGTGGCGATCTCGAGTGAGAACGGCGAGGCAGTCCGGCTGCTGCTGCAGTGGGGCGCCAGCCTTCATATCCGAGACAGTGAAAGCCAGACAGCCGTTGTTCTGGCGGAATCCAGCGGTGAGGAAATCGAAAAAATGGTCAGCGGCGAGGTGCAGCGCCGATCCCGGGGCGGAACGCCTCTTCTGCCGCCGGCCGCAGATCAAAAACCTGCGGGCGAATCTCCGGCGGCTCCGGCCGCTGCCGCCAACGAAAACGGAAACCCGCCTGTCAAAAAGCAATTTCGTCTTTAAGGAAGAGCGGCCTGCAACACCGGGGCTTTTGTAGTACAGAAACTATTTTTTTCTTGTCCAGCCGCGTTTCCGGGGCTGAAAAAGCGGGAAACGGCGGCTGCCTTCGTTAGCCAAGGCATTAGAATTTTTGAATAATTCATATTCCCCCTTTACGCTGCGGTTGCGTGGACTATGTCATTAAACTTAACAGTGTTATAATGGAGGAACTATTCATAAACAGGGTTTAGCAACGCCTCTTTCGGGCAATCTGGCCAAAAACATTGTCCATCCGGTCAAGATTGATTACCTTAAGGGACGTAGTTTGGAGTCTAGCGGGGGCGCCCCTGAAACGGCGTGAAGAGGGTTGCTGTTGTCCAGGTTCAGGATATTCAAAAGCATTGTCGCTATCGCCGGAGTCGCCCTGTGCCTCGCCGCCGCGCCGGCCTGTGCGGCGGACTCCGCGGCAGCCAAGGCGAAGTCTTCTCCCCAGGAGAATCCTGCGTTCAAAAAATTCATCGATGAAGGCGGCCGGATGGAGTTCCTCGGCAATTCCTACGGCGTCGACGGCTGGCTCCTGATTCAGAAGGACGACAAGATTTCGACGATCTACGTGACGCCGGAAGGCGGCCTGATCCGCGGCGGGCTTTTCGATCCGGCCGGCCTGCCGGTCACCGCCCAGCAGATCACGGCCTACAAGGCGCGTATGAACGGCTCGCAGGGCGCGGTGCCCGGCGCCGAAAAAGGCGGCGCCTCCAAGGCGGAAACGGTTTACGCGCAGGTCGAGAAATCGAACTGGGTGCGCGTCGGCAGCAAGGACGCGCCATATATGTACGTGTTCATGAACGTGGGATGCGATCACTGCCAGGATTTCTGGAAGAAGCTGCAGCCCTCCGTCAAGGCGGGCTCCCTGCAGCTGCGGCTGGTGCCCTTCGGCCGGGAAGACATCAACCGCGATGGCGGCGCCGCGCTTCTCTCCGCCGACAAGCCGGGCGACGCATGGCAGCAGTTTATCGACGGCAAGCTGGAAGCGCTGGCGAAGGACAAGATAAAGGGCGATGCGCTGGAGAGAATCGACGCCAATACGAAGCTTGTGCGGACGGCGGAAATTCCCGGCCCTCTGCCCTTCTCGATTTACCGCAAACTGACAGATGGTACTGTTACCGCGATCGTCGGCGAGCCGGACAATATAATGGTGGTCCAGGCGGACCTGATGAAAAACGAGTAAGAACGGACCAAGGAGGGTTGACATGATCACAGCTCAGGCGCTGGCGCTTTGCATTTTCACTGCGGCGCAGACGTATTCCGTTCCGCCCACCGTCATCCTGGGCGTGCTGAACGTCGAGGGCGGCAAGGTCGGCATGGCCTCCCCCAACACCAACGGATCTTATGACCTGGGCCCCATGCAGATCAACACGATCTGGGTGCCGGAACTCGCCTCCTACTGGCGCGTGAGCGAAAAGACGGCGCTGCGCTGGCTGCGGGACGACGCCTGCGTCAATATCGGCGTCGGCGCGTGGATCCTGCGCAAGAAGATGAACGAAACGGGAAGCCTGGTCGGCGGCATCGCCGGCTATCACTCGCTGACGCCCAGCCTGGGGTCCACCTACCGGAACAAGGTGCTGACCGCGATGCAGCGATACCGTCTCGTGCGCCAGCCTTCCGATCTCGTTATGGGCTATAACCGCACGACGCGCCGCGCGCCGGGATAAAGCGTACCTGGCCCGGCCGGAAAATTTTTTGACGCCATAACGCCGCATACTTGAAAATCAAGTTTTCCAGATTAGAGTTTTAAAAAACTGGCGAAAACAGAGAGTTGCCTGTTTGCTTTACTCCCAAAACTGGCTAATATCGTTAGCGGACAATGTCTTCTCACAGTTTTGGGCAGTGATGGAAAAAGTAATCATGAAAAAACTAATCCCTCTTGTCAGCGTCGCGGGCCTCTCGTTGCTTCTTTCCGCCTGCGCCGTTCATGGCAAGGTCGACCAGCAGCTTGTCGCAGAACCGGATCCCGTGGGGCTCCGTCTTGCGTCCGCGGTCGACAAGGCGTCGGCAGCCCTTCAGACGCTTGCCTCCGTCGAGCAGGCGCGCAATCCCAACGCGTCCATACAGCAGGTGCCCTATGCGCCGCAGGAATTGCGCCGCACCGTCACCCTCGACTGGGTCGGCCCCATCGAGCCCATCATGCGCCGCCTTGCGGATCGCGCCGGCTATGACATGCAGGTCAACGGCGACCTGCCGCCAGCGCCCGTCGTGATTTCCTTGAACGCGCGTGAAAAATCCGTCATCGAGGTGCTGCGCGACGTCGGCCTGCAGGCCGGGCAGCGCGCGGACGTCGTGGTCGATCCCGAACACCGTATTGTGGAGTTGAATTATGCGCCTGTTTCCGGCGACTAAGATTGCGATCGGCGTCTGCTGTGTCGCTCTGGCGGTCGCAGCAGGAACGGCCCGCGCGCAAACCGTGCCGACGCCGCGGCCGCCGGCCGGCATGACCCAGCAGCAGGCGCAGGCCTATGCGCAGGCGCTCGCGCAGATGATGCAGACCGGCCAGGGCGGTTTCGGCTCCGCGACGAATACTGTTCCCGGCGTGGGAATGCCGTTCGGGCAGACGCCCTACCAGAAGCCTGCCATGACGCAGAAGGAACTGGACGAACTTCTGGCCGACCGCACCAGCCCCCAGTGGAAGGCGAACCAGCTGGCCGAAAAGGCGAAAAGGGATAAATGGCTCTTCGGCATGCCACAGGTCGTGAAAGAGCCCAACCCGCTCGATGAAATGCCGGTGCCGCCGCCGCTGGAGCATCTGCAGAACATCAACAAGAGCGAAGGGCAGAATATTTCCGACGATCTCCTCACCAAAAAGATGTCCATTGACATGCGGCGCGACAGCCAGCGCGAGGCAGCCCTTTCCTATGGCGCGCGTGGCGGGCTTGCCAAGCGGGCCTATGAAGTGCAGGAGGAAATGCGGGCTTATGAGGCCACGCTCGACAAGGTCTTCAATTTCCGCGCTCTCCTCGTCAAGGCGCCGTCGGGTCTGCTGATCGAGCCCCCGATGATCCGCGAATCCCTCGATGCGACGGTCATCGCCGAGGGCGGCAACGAAGCCGCCGTGGCCGACCAGATTCTCAAAATCAACAAGCAGGCGAAAATCGTCACCGCGCCGCGCGACTGGCGTCAGTATCTTGAAATGGACTACGCCACGGTGATCGCGCCGCCGCCCAGGATCCTCTGGCCGAAGAACGCCAAGGAACAGGCCAGCTGGAACGGCTGGGTGAAGCAGGGCTGGAAAGAAGGCTACGAGCAGGGGGAGCAGATTTTTGAAGCGAACCTCGCCCAGCTGGTGGCGGATTACAGCGGCATGGTGCGTTATCGTATGCTTCTCGCGGAAGGAAAAATTTCCCAGCCCTATGCGCTGCAGGAAGACCGCGGCGTGACAGGCGGGAGAAACGAAATGCGGGTGGGTGACCGCGCCCTTCGGATTACAGGACCGTCGCAATTCCTGACGGGGGCAGACCTATGGAAGCCGGCAGACCGGTAAGTCTACTTAAGAAAGGCGTCGACGATCTCAAGGAAACCTGGCCGGGCGAACCCGACCGCTTCCTCGAGCATCACATCGACCCGTTTTTGCTCTGGTGCGTGAAGAAGAACGCTTCCGATATCACGTGGCAGTCGAACCGCGCCGTGATGTGCGAGATTTACGGCAGCCTTTACCCGTCGACCTACCGCTCGCTCGACGCCGCCGACATGACGGCCGCCATCACGCGCCTGTACGGCACGGAAGCTCTTGCCATCCTGGCCGGCGGCGCCGACATCGACTTGTCCTACGAGATCATGATCGATCGCTTCACGCGCGTCCGCTTCCGCGTGAACATGACGGCCATCCTGGCCGACGGCCGCGACGGCGTGCAGATCACGATGCGTACGCTGCCGCAGGCGCCGCCGACCTTCACGCAGCTCGGCATCGAGGAAGGCATCACGAAGAACTGGCGCCCGCGCCAGGGCATCGTGCTCGTCACGGGCCCCACGGGCTCGGGGAAGTCCACGCTGCTGGCGGCAGGCATCCGCGGCCTCATCGAAAGCGTGCACGGCTGCGGCAAGCTGCTGACCTACGAAGCGCCGATCGAATTCACCTACGATACGATCATCTCGCGCCGCTCGCTCGTCGCGCAGACGGAAATCCCGCGCCACCTGCCCACCTTCGCCGCCGGCGTCCGCAACGCCCTGCGCCGCAAGCCTGAAATTATCCTGGTGGGCGAATCGCGCGACCGGGAAACGATCTCGGCCTCCATCGAGGCCGCCCAGACGGGCCACCTTGTGTTCTCGACGGTTCACACGACGGGGGTGGCCTCGACCATCCGACGCATGGTCTCGACTTTCGAGCCGGGTGAACGAAACGAACGTGCTTTTTCGCTCATGGAGACCATCCGGTTAATAGTTACGCAAACATTAGTCCCTAAAATAGGTGGAGGACGGGTTGCGCTCCGGGAATAC
>SCTB01000050.1 GCA_004297545.1 Alphaproteobacteria bacterium | reverse complement strand
CTAATTTGAATAACCAGATAGTCAGGTGTGTGCCCCTAGAATCATTATATATATAGGTTGCGCTTGATAGCCTGCCGGAATGACGTATAGGCCTTTTTGACCTCTGAAATTAGCCCTTCAAGCTCCTCACCGGCTTCGTTATATTTTTGACTATTGTCTGCGTCCCACTCTGCGCCCCGGTCAATATTCCAAAACGGGTACAAACAGAGCCTACAATTCTGCCCCACCTGCTTCTTAGGATAGATGTGAAATGACGGCATGGTCCAATTGAGTAACTTAGTTAAACTTTTTGATAAAGCGCTTGCCTCTTTTTGCAAATCCGGATTTAAGAATTCGTTTTCTGTTCTAACCAGAAAATTTGCATACTCACGGACTTTCGCGAATTCCTCCGTACGGAATGAATGGTCATTCCAGAGCAGATAGAAAAACGAATCCCAGTCTTGAGGAGAACGAGATGCCTCTGATTTTTCAAAAAGCGCGCAGTCATGCTTGGTTTTCTTCTCGTCGGACTTATCGAGACTTTCTATATTCTCCTTTAGGAAGGCCAAAATAGAATCGATTTTTTTAATCTTCGACTTTTGAATATCTTTGATCAAAGTATCGATACCCCAAACGTCCCCCTTAGTTTTAAACTTGATTGTACGCGCAGACCCCAAAGTCAGGGGAGCGTGTCTCGATTTACGAGCTATGTTTAAGACAATCAATCTATTGTATTTAGTATACAACTTCTTTTCGATGAACAATTTGACGGTCTTTTTAATTTTTGAAAGAGATGCAGTTGAAGTTACTTGTATCGCGATCTTTTTCCTCTGATCACCGAGATCAATAGCCGCAGCATTTTGATCATCAAAGTTAATATTTTTTAGGTTGTACCCGTATAAAAGATTTAGAAGTTCACAGTAAAAGTCTTCAGCGTGTTTATTGATATCCGTCAAGCTTGACGAATTGTACAATTGAACCTGCTGTCCAAGCGTTGCAAGATAGCGAATTATCTCTTCGATATGTTTCTTGCGCCTCATCTATACATCTGCCCCAGCACCAAGTTTAACGTCCGCATCCGTGTCCTGTAATTAGTTCAAGTTACTCCGACCCCTTTACCACTTTGATCCTTTATGCGCGCAGATTCAAATTACTTTTCGTCTACCTTTTTTGCTGCCTGAGACCCAAGCGCCTGGAGTGGATTTTTTTGTCCGGTATAAAGAGGTTCGACAATGCTCGTCACGCCCATGGCCCTCTTTCCGCTATCAACTCCCATCAATGCGCTCAATGGGTTTGTTGCTGCCCACACCCCTACGGGATTCCCATGCGCCCAAGTTGCATTGGATGGGCTATTTCCAACTGACGCCGTTGTAGCGGGATTAAAGTTCTGCAAAATTTCGCGTAGATATTCGGGCGGCAAAATATTTGTTGGAGATTTCAGTATACTATTCTGCTGTCGCGCAAGACCCAAGAGCTGATCGAGAATTTCAAAAATTTTCTCTTCCTTATCTGCCTTCTTTTCAACAACCGTGGCTTTAGGAATGTTGATCATTTTCAGCTTTTGTTCAAGGCTCGGCCACCACTTCTCAAAGGCGTCTTTAAGCACATCTTCCGATAGTTTAGCTTCTCCAGCGCTATTGAGGCTTTGCAGCAACGACAGTACGTCTTGTTGTGCATTGGAATAGGTTGCCTGAAACTGTATCAGGGGTGAATTTGGCGGAATGTCACTTACGGCCATATTAAAAAGAAAAGGCGCAATCCGCCCATCTTGGAGCGACTTTGACAATGCCCCTGCTTCGAAATTAATCCACGGCGCTGTCGTATTATCTTTTGTGAGGCAGATAATACCAAAATTTGTTTCCTCGAGCTCTATCGCGATATCGCTTAATCCCCTAGCACCCTTCTTTATACTTTGGGAAGAGAAGTACGGGTCGATACTCTGTATCACGCGAGGAAGCCAACTAAACAATGCTGAGGCAACTTCCTTACTGGTATCACCCGACCAACTAATAAATACCTTCATCAAAACCTTCCCTTTAAACAGCGTCCCTCACGGACCCTTATATATTTCTTGCATCTTTAGTCCTGAACCTTGTTACGCCACCTTCTTCTTCCCCGTCCTCTTCACGCCGACGGGCTTCTCCACCTCGCGCTTGATTTTCAGGGCGTCGTGGTGGCTGGTGAAGGCGGGGCGGTCGATGTAGCGGCCCACGCCTTTTACGGTGCGGACGTCGCCGTCTTTATAGACGATTTTGCCCTGGGAGATGGTGACGGTGTTCGCGCCCCTGACTTCCATGCCTTCGAAAATATTGAAGTCGACTTTCTGGTGGTGGGTTTTGGCGGAAATGGTGCGCGTTTTCTTCGCATCCCACACAATAATATCCGCATCCGCGCCGACCGTGATCGCGCCCTTGCGCGGGTAGATGTTGAAGATTTTTGCGGCGTTGGTCGATGTCACCGCCACGAATTCATTCATAGTCAGCTTGCCGCTGTTCACGCCGTGGTGCCACAGGACGCCCATGCGGTCTTCGATGCCGCCGGTGCCGTTGGGGATTTTTCTGAAATCATCACGCCCCGCGGCTTTTTGCGGCGCGCAGAAGCAGCAATGGTCCGTCGCGGTGGTGTGCAGCGTGCCGGATTGCAGGCCTTTCCACAGCGCCTTCTGGTGCTCTTCGCCGCGAAACGGCGGCGACATGACATGGGCGGCGGCGTATTCGAAATCAGGGCTTTTGTACACGCTGTCGTTGATCAGCAGGTGCCCCGCCAGCACTTCGCCGAACACGCGCTGGCCATCGGCGCGGGCGCGTTGAATGGCGTTGAGTGATTGTATTGCGGAATTATGCACGATATAGAGCGGCACGTTCAGCACATCGGCGATGCGGATCGCGCGTTCGGCCGCTTCGCCTTCCACGCCGGGCGGACGCGACATCGGGTGGCCTTCGGGGCCGGTGATGCCCATGTCATAGATTTGCTTTTGCAGGTGCGCGACCAGCTCGCCATTCTCCGCATGCACGGTGGCGATGGCGCCGAGTTCGCGCGCGCGGGTGAAGGAATTCACCAGCACCTCGTCGTCGCACATGATGGCGCCCTTGTAGGCCATGAAATGCTTGAAGGAGTTCACGCCGTGTTTCTGCACCAGCTCGGCCATGTCGCGGTGAACCTCATCGCTCCACCAGGTGATGGCGACGTGGAAGGAGTAATCGGTCGCGGATTTTTTGGCCCATTCGCGCCACTGGTGATAGGCGCTGATGATGCTGGTCTTGGGCGAGGGGATGACGAAGTCGATGATCATCGTCGTTCCGCCGGCGGCGCCCGCCGTGGTGCCGCTGAAGAAATCTTCGGAGGCGACGGTGCCCATGAAGGGCAGCTCCATATGCGTATGGGGGTCGATGCCGCCCGGCATGACGTACTGGCCTGATGCATCCACGACTTCAGCTTTGCCGGGGTTTTCCAGATTCTTCCCGATTTCCTTTATAATTCCGTCCTGCACGAGGATATCGGCCTTTTGCGTCAGGTCTGCGGTGACGATCGTGCCGCCTTTGATGAGGAGGGTGTTTTTAGACATAATTCTGTCTCCGTTATGTTTAAAAAAATCTTGAAACTGGATGATAAACAATGTCTATTCCTTTTCATAGAACAGAGTCAAGGGGCGGTTGAATCGCCCGTAACCCCGGCGCCATGCTCTGCATGCGGTGCATGACAGCCGGGGTCTAAGATGTCTCCACCGGCTTGGCTGGCGACGTTTGAAAACGATTTCCGCCAGGCAAACGGATAGATTTTAGACCCCGGCGTGCGCCGGGGTTACAGAAGAGAAAAAGGAGCCACACACCATGACCATCGTAAAAGCCGGCCTGATCCAGATGAGCCTGAAGGGCGACGCCGAGCGCGACACGCCGGAGCAGATCCGCGACAAGATGCTGGCGGCGCATATTCCGCTGATCGAGCAGGCGGGCAAGGCGGGCGTGCAGGTGCTGTCCTTCCAGGAAGTTTTCACCCAGCCTTATTTCTGCCCCTCGCAGGACAAGAAATGGTATCGCGCGGCGGAAAAAATCCCCGACGGCTATACGGTCAAGCTGATGCAGGAATACGCCAAGAAGTACAACATGGTGCTGGTCGTTCCCATCTATGAAGAAGACCTGACCGGCATTTACTACAACACCGCCGCGGTCATCGACGCGGATGGCAAATACCTTGGCAAATACCGCAAGACGCATATCCCGCATGTCGGCCCCGGTTTCTATGAGAAATTCTTTTTCAAACCCGGGTTCAGCGACTGGCCGGTGTTCAACACCGCCTATGTGAAACTTGGCGTGTATATCTGCTATGACCGCCACTTCCCCGAGGGCTGGCGCGCGCTGGCGCTGAAAGGCGCGGAATATGTGGTGAACCCGTCCGCCACCGTCGCGGGTTTGAGCCAATACCTGTGGAAGCTGGAACAGCCGGCTTCCGCCGTCGCGAACGGATATTACGTGGGCGCGATCAACCGCCCCGGCGTGGAAAAGCCCTGGAACATCGGCAAGTTCTACGGCTCGTCCTACATCTGCAACCCGCGCGGCGAGCTGCTGGTCACCGCCTCCGAAGACAAGGACGAGCTGGTCATCGCCGACATGGACATGGATATGGTCCAGCAGGTGCGCGACACCTGGCAGTTCTTCCGCGACAGACGGCCGGAGACGTACCCGCTGCTGACGTCGATTGGGTAACTCCTGTCGCCCCGGCGGAGGCCGGGGCCCACGGACTTTAGTCTCTGCATAAAACCGTCCGCTGACGGTTCTATTCCATCTTTCAGGTCCGTGGATACCGGCCTTCGCCGGTATGACATATGAAATAAAAAACGCCGCGGCTTTGACCCCGCGGCGTTTTTAATTTCAGGCGAAAATCAGTTGTTGTAGTCGTTATTCGCCCGCGTGCTGACGCGGGTGCTGGTGGCTGTGCCGCTCCGCCAGAAGGGGCGGCTGCCCGCGTCAATGTCCGCATAGCTGCCGTGACGCGTGTGGTCGCTGTCGGCCTCCGACACCGGGCGGCTGACGGTGGCGGCGCGGTTGACCACCATCAGGTGGCAGTCCTTGTCGCGGCCGGGGTCGAAGCAGCGGCTGCCCGCCTTGCGGTTGCGCCAGTCCGTATGCTGGACATAGCGGGTGATGTAGAAATCGCGCGTCCGGTAATAGCGGCCCCAATAGGCCTGCTCGTTGTAAACGATGACCGGCACGGCCAGCGCCTCGCCGTAAAGCTCGATGCGGACGTTCTTGCCATGCTGCACGACGGCCAGGTGCTTCGACCGCGCCCAGCCGTGCAGCCCGTTCGCCACCACCTCGCACCATTTGTATTTGCGCGTGCAGCCGGCCATCTTCAGCTTGGCGTTGCGCGGCGCGACCGTGATCAGCGGGTAATGGTGATCGGGGCCGGCGCGCACTTCGGTGGGCTGCATCGTAAAGACTTCCGCCGCGCGCGCCTGAACCGGCGCCAGCAACAGCAGCGCGAGAATTCCCGGTAAAAACGTGTAACGCATCAATTTCCCCCTTTGTGATATTGAAGCGCCGCAACCCTTTGAGGGATCGCGGCGCCCCGTGACGATGAATGATCAGTTGTTGTAGTGGCTGTGATAACGGCTGTCATTGTACTGCTGATAACGGTCGCGCCAGTAGTCTCTGTCGTGGTCGTGGTCGTCGTCGCGATCATCGTTCTGGTGGCGGTCCCAGGCGCGGCACTGGCCGCTGCGGTCGCGATAGTCGCAGTCCCGCTGGCTCCAGCGGTTGTCATGATGCTTGCCGTAGCGCTTGATGCAGAAATCGCGGTCGTAATAATATTTGGTCCAGTACACCGGCTCGTTGAAGCGGATGAGGGGCAACCAGCTGTGGCTGGCGTAATTGGCGACCCCAATCTGGCGGCCGTAAACAATGACCTTGATGTTCCCCGACGGCACCCAGCCATGGATGCCGTGGGTTTCGATCTCGCACCAGCGCCAGCCGGAAGTGCAGCCCAGCAGGTTCAGCCCGGTATTGGCGCGCACGAGCGCGAGCTTCGGGTAATGGTTGGCGGGCCCGGCGAAAATATGCGTCTTGTGGACGACCATGCTGCTGGCCGCGCGCGCCTGAACGGGCGCGAAAAGCAACAGCGTGAAAAACCCAAGTAAAACTGTGTAACGCATGTGATTGCCTTTCTTTTTTTGAAGTCTTCCCCTCCGGATATCAGGAGCGAATATACCACGTATGAAACGGGCTTGTCCCTTCGCCGCAGACAGCAAACGCGCGAAAAAAGAACAAATTCCTTATGAAAAAATTAAATAAACCGGAACGATTACAGCCCCTTGCGTTATTTTCCTAATACTTGTTGTGGTCAAGTATCAAACCTGATATATATGAACGCCTGAGTGAGAATGAACTCTTTGCCTATGCATGGCGCTTAAGATGCGCCCTACCCCTTGAAGGGGTAAAATCGAGATGTCCTCTTAATCTTTGTTTGCGTTTGATGGAAGAGTTGCCGGTAAACGACCGGTTTTTTTAGCTCTTTCAAGCTTTTGCCACGGTGGCCAAGGCTGGATAACGCTTATGAAAGAAAAATAACAATGAACGACTTTATGTCGCTGGGCCTGCCCCAGCCCCTTCTCAAGGCCCTTGAGAAGATGAACTTCACCACGCCCACGCCGATCCAGGCGCAGGCCATCCCCCCGGCATTGACCGGCCGCGACGTGCTGGGATCGGCCCAGACCGGCACCGGCAAGACCGCCGCCTTCGCCATCCCCTTGATCGCCAAACTGCTGAAAGACCCGCAGGGCACCGCCCTCGTCATGACGCCGACGCGCGAACTTGCCGCGCAGGTCGTCGCGATGATCGACCAGCTGCTGACCGCATCGCCCGGTATCCGGACCGCGCTGCTCATCGGCGGCCAGTCGATGTTCAAACAGCTGCAGCAACTCCGCCAGCGCCCCCGCATCATCGTGGGCACGCCCGGCCGCATCAACGACCACCTGCAGCAGAACAGCCTGAACCTGAGCATGGCCTCCTTCCTCGTGCTTGACGAGACTGACCGCATGCTCGACATGGGCTTCGGGCCGCAGATCGACCGCATCGTGAAGCGCCTGCCCGCCGTGCGCCAGACGCTGATGTTCTCCGCCACGCTGCCCGCGCATATCGTCAAGATTTCGCAGCAGTACCTGAAAAACCCCGAGCGCATCGCGGTCGGCGAAACCAACCAGCCCATCCGCGCCATCAAGCAGGAACTTATCCGCGTCAACGTCGCGGACAAATACAACATGCTGATGACCCAGCTGCGCAGCCGCGAAGGCTCCGTCATCGTCTTCGTCCGCACCAAGCGCGGCGCGGACCGTCTTGCCAAGAAACTGAATGGCGAGAAGCAGAGCGCCGATTCCATCCACGGCAACCTGAACCAGAACCAGCGCAACCGCGTCATCCAGGCCTTCCGCGACAAGAAGCACCGCATCATGGTGGCGACCGACGTGGCCGCCCGCGGCCTCGATATCCCGCACATTGAACACGTCATCAACTATGACCTGCCGCAGGTGGCCGAAGACTATATCCACCGCATCGGCCGCACCGCGCGCGCCGGCGCCGAAGGCTCGGCCGTCTGCTTCATCACGCCCGAAGACGGCGAGCTGTGGGGCGCCATCCATGAGCTGCTGAACCCCGGCGCGCCCAGAACGCGCCCGGTCTCGCATTCGGGCAAGCCCGTGGGCCGTCCCTATGCGCAGAAGCATAACCGCAGCGGCTTCCGCGACCGCAAGGCGCGCGATGAGCGCAACGGGGGCCATGGTCGCGATGACCGTAACGGCCAGAATGGCCAGCGCTCTCACGGCAGGTCTGATGATCGTTCAAATGATCGTAAAAGCGATCGTACCGGCGACCGCTTTGGCGGACGTTTTGAAAACCGCTCGAACAATCGTCCGGAAAATCGCTCCGGCCGGCAGGAATACGGCCAGCGCCGCACCGCGCGCGCCTGACCATCCCGAACAAGATAAAAAACCCCGCCCCGCAAAGGCGGGGTTTTTTAACGCCTGACGCCGCGCGCGCGCGTGCAGGCCGCTATTTCCCCCTGCATTTCTAGCGCCTGAAAAACGCGCCCGGTCATGGGTTTGCCATAATTTTCTGGACGCCCCTCGCGATGTGGGGTAGAGTCGAGTTATATCTGGAAATATTGGCTTTTTTAAACACTTTCAAAAAAGCGTGTCGGCTTTCGCATAGCTGTCCAGCGCATCGGCCTTCAAAAGCCGGTGACGATGAAGAGCTTTGCTGAAAAGCAAAGGCCCGCGGCAGAGGCCGGATGAAAACATCTAGCGAAGCGAACGACGACGCCCCGCGTCGTCCGGGCTTCATGGAAAGCCTGCGCGCGCTCAAACCCTTCTGGGTCTCGGACCAGAAAATAAAGGCGCGCCTCATGCTGGGCGGCATTATTGCCCTGACCGTCGCCGAAATCGCGCTGACCGCCGGCATGGGCCTGGGCTTCCAGGCGGCGCTGAATGCGCTGGTCGCGAAGAACGCGATGGGATTCGCGATGGCGGGCGGCGCCACGGTGGCGGCCATGGGCGCCTCGACCTATGCGGGCAACAAGCGGCAGTATGTGACCGACAACCTGGGCCAGAACTGGCGCGGCTGGCTGACGCGGAAATTCAACGATGCCTGGCTCGGCGACAAAGCCTACCTGAAGCTCCAGCACAGCAAGAAATACGCGCAAAACCCCGACCAGCGCATCGCGGAAACCGTCGGCAACGTGACGAACCAGACCCTGAACCTCGGCCTTGGCGCGTTCCGCGCCGTGATCGGCGGCTGCACTTTTGCGCTGATGCTCTGGCACATCTCGCCACTGATGGTGGGAGCAGCGGCGGCCTGCTCCGCTGCATCCTTCGCGGCGACACATCTGGCGGGGAGCTCGATGCGGGGCTTGTGGCGCGGCCTCATGGACACGGAGGCGAAGTTCCGCCACGCGCTGACCCGCGTGCGCGACAACGCGAAGACCATCGCGCTGACCGGCCATGAGCCCGTCGAGAAGGAAACCCTGAGCAACGCGTTTAACAGCCTGGATGAGACGCGGCGCAAATTCTACAAGACCAATATGCGCGTGGGCGTCGTATGGTCGCTAAGCGGCAACGCGGCTTCCATCGTGCCGATCGCGATGAGCGCGCCGAAATTTTTCGCGGGCACCGCGACGCTGGGCGGGCTTGAGCTCGCGCGGCAGTCCTTCAGCCAGTTCTACAGCGCCCTGGGGTTCTTCCCGCAGGCCTATACGCAGCTGGCCGGATGGTCCGCCAACGTCGGCCAGCTCATGGAATTCAAAAAGGATCTCGAGGACAACAAGAACGACATCACCGTGCCCGTGCGGGTGACGGGCGCTGTGCCGGAGGCCGTCATAAAAACGCTTTCCTCCGTGCGCGTGAACGAAGACGCGGAAACGGACCGCATCACCTTCCGCAACGTGGCGCTGCAGGGGCCCGACGGCAACCCTCTGGTAGATTTCGGCAGCACGACCTTTGTTCCCGGCGACAGCGTGATGCTGAGCGGCCCGCCCGGCAGCGGCAAGTCGGCGGGCCTGGCCGCGATGCGTGGCGCCTGGACGCTGGGCGGCAGCGGCGAGATTACCGTGCCTGCGCAAGTGCGCTTTGTCCCGCAGGAAGATTATTTCCCCGACCGCTCGCTGCGCGGCATGATCTGCGCGCCCGACCCGGAATCGAAATACACGCGCGCGGAGGTGGAAAAGGCGCTGACCGACGCGGGCCTCGCCCAGTTTATTCCCGACATGGACGATCCTTCCAAGCGCGGCGAATACTGGAAGAACACCCTCTCCGGCGGGCAGAAGAACAAGGTCGGCTTCGCGGGCGCATTTTTGCACGCGAAGGATACAAAAGTGCTGATCGTCGACGAAATCACCGCAGCGCTCGACGCGGCATCCGAGGCGCGGCTGTACCCGATGCTGCTCGAGCGCATGAAACACGGCATCGTCATCAGCATCGCGCACCATGACGTCATCAAGCCGCTGCATAGCGTGCAGGCGGTGGTGGGCGACGGCAAGGTGACCTATACCCGCACCTTCACCGGCATCCCCGACGCGGCATACAGTCTCTTGGGCCAGACGCAGTCAGGCAGCCAAATAGCAACGAAAAGACTGCCGCTTCAGCCACCGACGGGGCTGGGTACTTGAAAAAGGGGATAAATTCTATGTATTTGATTTTCAATATTATTATTGGAAATATCCCTTCATTATACAATAGATATTGATTATAAAGAAGTTACCCAATAATAAGATAACATTAGTAACTTTGGATAAGGTCTATATAAGTGGATAAGCTGCGAAACCCTTTTTCGCCAGGTGCAGGCACGCCGCCACCGGAACTGGCTGGTCGCGAAGACATCTTGGAACAAGCAATGTTGGCACTGGACAGGACTCAAATGGGGCGCTCAGAGAAGAGCGTTCTCATGGTGGGTCTGCGCGGCGTAGGGAAAACCGTGCTTCTCTACAGAATATCAGAAATGGCCAATCAACGCGGCTACAAGACCGTCATGATTGAAGCTCAGGAAAAAAAAGCTTTACCGGCACTCCTATACCCCCACCTGCGGCATGTATTACTTGCTCTTGATGTGGGAGAAAAAGTTAGCGCCAAAGTAAAAAGAGGGCTAGCAGTACTGGCGAGCTTTTTAAAGGGGTTCAAAGTTGCAGCCCATGGCGTCGAATTCTCCTATGATGCAGAACCCGAGAAAGGAGCAGCGGATAGTGGAGACTTAGAAAGCGATTTGTCGGCCGTTTTTGTTGCAATTGCCGAAGCCGCGAAGGATCGCGGTACAGGCGTGGCAATTATAATTGATGAGCTTCAATATCTTAGTGAAGCTGAATTGAGCGCGCTGATTATGGCCGTTCATAAAATTTCTCAAAAGGCGCTGCCCTTGGTGGTCATTGGGGCTGGCCTGCCGCAACTGGTGGGCAAGGCCGGCGAAGCCAAGTCATATGCTGAACGCCTTTTTAATTATCCGGATATAGGCCCCCTCAATGCGCAAGATGCAGAAAACGCCTTGCAAACTCCGGCAAAAAAGGAAGATGCCGAATTCTCCGATGACGCATTAAAGGAAATTATTCGCGTAACACATGGATATCCATATTTTCTTCAGGAATGGGGATATCATTCTTGGAACTTAGCAGCAATGTCACCAATAACATTAAAAGATGTTGAACAAGCCACTACGGAATCCATACCAAGACTGGACAAGAATTTTTTTCGTGTACGATTTGACCGCTTAACGCCAAGAGAAAAGGACTATTTGCGAGCTTTAGCTGAATTAGGGGATGGCCCCCAACGTTCCGGCGATATTGCAGACACATTGGGGATGGAAGTTAATAAGGTAGCCCCGTTAAGAAGCGGGTTGATCAGCAAGGGAATGATTTATAGTCCAGCCCATGGTGATACTGCATTTACCGTTCCGTTATTTGGCGAGTTTCTAAAACGCATCATGAAAATGCCCTCTATAAAGAAAGCAAAAAAACGTAAGTCTTAAATCTTACGTCCCCGGGTGCCGCTTCGGCACGTAGCTTTTGCGCACGGGCGGGACTTCGTAGCTTTTGCCGGGGACAAAGCCTTTGCCGCTGGTGATGATGGGGCCGTCGCCCAGGGTTTCGAGGTCTTTGATCAGCGCGTCGGCCTCTGCGCCCGAGAACTGCGACTTTCCTTTGATGGCGAGCGTGAATTCGCGCTTGAAGTAGCTGGCCTTTTCCTCGTTCGCCAGCGAGCCTTTGGTCAGGGTGAGCAGGTTTTTCATCTGCTGCTTTTTGTCTTCGTCGTCGAAATGGGTCTTGTCGAGGTTCGCTTCCGCCCAGGTCACGAATTTGGAGAATTCATCGAACTGGTTGTGGTCGATGCTGGCGTCGTGGCGCGCCAGGATATCCAGGAGCGGCTTGACTTCGGCGGGCGGCGCGTCGCGCGTGACGGCTTCGGCAAATTCTTTTTTCAGGAAGATCCTGACCTGATAGGGCTTGTCGCTCATTGTCGTTCTCCGTCTAAATACTTTTTCGCCACCTCTTGACCCCAGCCCATTTAAAAAGTCCCCTTTGGGGGGCTTTTTAAATGGCGGAGACGCAGGGATTCGAACCCTGGATACCGGCTAACACCAGTATAACGGTTTAGCAAACCGCCGCCTTCAGCCACTCGGCCACGTCTCCATCTTAGAAGGCTAAAATAGTCTGGAGGGCATATTATACGGATATGCTAAAGAATCCAAGATTCTTATTGGGTGTTTTTTCCTTGATTTTCAAGGCTTCCGCCGCCCAGCGCCCGCGCGTTGGCCAATATATTGTCAGCCCTCAAGGATCCGAAGACCATGCAGGTCACGCCGGGCGTGCCGGCGATAAAGCGGATATTGTCGCCCACATCCCCCAGGCCCCCGATATGGCCGGAGGCAAGGCCTTTCTTGACCAGCACGGCGCGGCCTTTTTCGCGGGCGTATTCGATGACAGGAAGCTCGTCGGTATAGCCCTTGTTATAGGCGACCATGACGGCATCGGACAGGTCGACCGCCGCCCGGCCGCCCTCGAGCGTATAGGTCGAGGCGCCGAAACTGCCGATTTTTCCTTCGCTTTTCAGCGCCGCCAGCGTTTCAAGCACGGGCGTCTGGGTCAGCACCCTGGCGTCGTCGCGGTTGCTGTGCACCAGCACGCAGTCTATATATTCCGTCCTCAGCCGCTTAAGGCTGCGCTCGACGCTCATGCGGGTATGCGTGGCGGTGAAGATGTAATCGGACCTGCCGTCCCGGAATTCCTCGCCGGTCTTGGTCACGATGAAAAACTTTTCGCGCCGCGCGCCCAGCAGGCTGCCCAATCTTTCCTCGGCGATGCCATAGGCGGGCGCCGTGTCGATCAGGTTGATGCCGCACTCCAGCGTGAGGTCAAGCAGCGCCTCTACTTCGGCATCGGAAGGCAGCGCGAAACCCTCGCCGCCCGGATATTTCACGCCGGTATTGCGGCCGAACTTGACTGTGCCGAGCCCAAGCGGGCTCACGTCCTTCCACGACAGTGGAAAGGAAGAAGCGTGACGCGGCGCAGATATGGGCGACGGACGGTTGATCATGCAGTAACCCTAAACGACAGCCCTGTGAAAATCCAGATATTACGAAAACAAAGACAGTAAAATTTAATTATTATGGAAAAATTAAGGTAATTTTCGCCATGAAGCCGTTTCCCACGGATAGGAGCCAATGCTCGCAACGGGGAGGTTGGGCGCCTTCAGCTTCCGCGGGACCGGCTGGATCTCCTTGTCCTTCAGCCAATTGAAAATATGGTCGGAGAGCGCTGGCGCGAAGGTGAGCTTGGCGGGCCAGGCCAGCAGGATGCGCCCGCGCTGGTGGATGAAGGGGCCGGGCGGCAGGTCGCCTTTTTCATCGAACGGTTCCGCGCGGTCGCCGTACCAGGTCGCCCATTCGCGGTTGCCCCAGTCGATGTCGGGGAAAATATCCTGCAACTCCTTGCGCGCGAATTCCAGCGCGGCGCCCTCCTCCATGCCGGCGCTTTCCTCCGCGATGGCGCCGCCCAGATACCAGATATACCCGCCGCCTGCCGCCGGATGGCTTGTCACCGTCACGCGCGGCTTAGGCGCGCTCACGATGCCATGGCCGTAAAGCGCATAGGGCATGGTGCGCACCATGACCTGCCGTAAGGGGCGGCGCTGCGTATGCTGCTGCTGCACCTTCAGCAGCTTGAGCGCCTGTTCGTTCCCCGTGCCCGCCATGAAGATAATCAGCTGCGCCCGCATGACAATGCCGGACACCGCCGCCTGCCCGTCGGGCAGAATTTCTGACACCTCGCCCGTAAACAACCTGCCTTTCAGGTGCGACGCCAGCGCCTGCACCAGCGAGCGCACCTCAACCACCTTTTCAGGCAGCGCATAGACCGGCCCCTTGAATTTTGGCCGCTCCTTCAGGACGTCAGGATAATCGTCTTTCTTGAGCTTTTTCGTGGCTGCATTAACGAGCTTCGCGGCGCCCAGCACGGCGGTGCCGGACAGCGCCCCGCCCGCGGGCCACATCACCTGCGTGTCGCTGAGGAATTTCGTCGCCGTCAGGTCGATCTCGCCCCAGCCTTCGAAGCTGGATTCCCACCGCTCGGGCATTTTCGCGATAGAGGAGGCATGCTTGGTGACCGCCCCCTGCAGTACGTATTTCTGCCCGCCATGAATCATTCCCTGCGAAGCAAGCGTCTGCCCTGCCCCGAGCTTGTCTTTTTCAATGAGGATGACGTTGTAACCCGCGCGCTTGAGGGTATTGGCGGTCCAGAGCCCCGCGATGCCGCCGCCGAAAATGATCATGTCATATTGCAGTGCCATGGCGGGATACTAACGTCCCGGCAACGGGAAGAAAAGCACAGCCGTGTCCGTTGCGGGCGTATGTGGCTGTTATATGGCGTTTTTTAAGGCTTGGCGCATCGTTTTTACAGATTTATGGCAAATTGCCGGCCGGGTCAAGAAAATTGACAGCAAGGCTCATGTCTTATAGATTATGGCATTCTTTTTAAACCTTTGAGCAGATTCGAGTCGCGTCTGATACCGGCGGCTCACCACAAAGATTGCGGAAAAATATACGCCCGATGAAGCAGTTTAAACTGACCTATCCCGTGAACCTGAAGCCCTCCAGCGGCTGGTGCACGACGCCGCTTGAGATCATGCAGCAGATGGACGATGCGCGCAAACTGGCGACGCGCGAGCTGCGTGAATTCCTGGCGCGCGAAGGCCTGGAAGGCCAGGTCAAGGCGATCGTGCCCGTGCCTCACCAGATTGGCCTAATGCTTGTGTGCACCGATGAAGTCGCCGAAAAGCTGAAGGGGCAAAGCTTCGTTTCCTCCATCGAGGAAGACAAGGCCCGTTACCTTCCCCCGAAATTCAGGCTTTAGAGGTACATCATGCCGCCAAAGAAGGATTTCAACGAAAAAGCCAAGACGTTCCTGTACTCGGTCAGCGTGCGCGCGAAGTACTCGCGCAAGACCGACTTCACCGAGGACATGGAGGCCGCTGCAAAGCGCATCAAGGAACTGGCGGAAGAGGAAGGCTGCTCTTCCAAGGTCAAGGTCTCCTTCGATGACGGGTCGCTGAACAAGCTTGGCATCTTCTTCATGAACGCGCCCGAGAAATTCGCCGCCAAGGTGAAGAAGCTCGAGGGCGTGCAGTATGTCGAGAAGCCTTCCGACCGCAAAGCCGTTCCTGCCGGGAAACGGACCTCGGGCCGCAGATACCGGTAACCTTTCAGGGAGAAAGAATTGAACCCGCCGCCTGTGATGAAGACTTTCGAGATCACCTACGCCTTGCCCGATAACCTCGTCGAAGAAAACGACCTCAGCAAAAGCCTCGGCTTTCACCGCTTCATGCGCCACGCGCGCGACTGCCACAAAAACCTGCTGGAATTCCTCATCCAGAACGCCCTCCTGCACGAAGTCGGCGGCAGCACGCTGATCGCCAACGAGCGCAAGACCCTGCTTGAGTGCTCCGATTCCGTCGCGGACAGGGTGCGCGCGCTGCCCTTCGTCGAAAAGACAGAGGAGCGCCCCGATATCGTGCCGCAGCAGCGTACGGAAACCCGCCACCGCTCCCCCGCCACGAACAGATAACCTTAAAGGATTTTCATGCCCGCCGTTGTTTACACCGTCGAACTGGATTACGCCAAATCCGGAAATTTCGAGCAGACCGTCAAAAAGAATATCGAGCTGCGCGCCCAGATATTCGACCTCGCGCAGCAGGAAGGCGAGGAGGTGTATTTCCACCGCTATGTGGACAACATGGTGGAAGGCGCGCCGCGCCTGCTGCTGGAATGCACCCCCGAATTCATAGACAAGGTGAAAGCCCTGCCCCTTTACGGCGACAGCCGCGAATGGAAGGGCGCCCCCACATTCCGCGCAGGACACGCCGGGCCCGTCAACCCGAAAGACCTCACGCGCGTGCTGGCGCAGGAGGCCAGGGACCCGTCGCTCCCCTCCGCCACCTGGCGCCTGCAGGACGACATCCTCGACCTCGCGCTCGCAAAGGGCGTCGGCGGCCAGGTGCTGGTGCGCCATGTTGACGGCGACCGCGGGTTTATTTCTCTGCTATGCCCCGAAAGTTTTGTCGACGAGATAAAGGACCTGCCGCGCTGCCGCGCCGCCGTAAAACCGGCCGATGCGGCCAAATTCTTCCACCATCGCGGCAAGGGACCGAAGCCCTAACTGAAAATCTTTTTCACGGTCGAGACGACATGCTTGAAATGCGTGTCGACGATATGATGCGCGCCGGCCTCGGTCAGGTAGCTGACCGGGTGCATGCCCCAGGCGACGCCAATCGTGTGGGTTTTCGCGGCGCGGCCCATTTTGACGTCCATCACCGTGTCCCCCACCATGATCGTTTCCTCAGGCGTAAATTTCAGGTCGCGCATGACGGACAGCAGCATATCGGGTTCCGGTTTTTCCTTCTCCCCGCGCCTTGCGATGTCGTCCCAGTTGCGGTGCGCGGAGAACAGGCCGTCAACCTTGTGGTATTCAAGCAGATGCAGCAGCGGCGCCTCCGGCTTCGAAGTCACGATGGCCAGCGTATGACCAAGGTCCTTCAGATGCTTGAGCGCGTCCTCGACTCCTTCGAAAAGCCCCGGTGTCTTCGTGTGCTCGCCCGACATCGACCAGTCGTCCATCAGGTTGAAGATGGAAATAAGATGCTCCACCTGGTCGGTTCGCGAGACCCCCCACTTGAAATCATGATTGTGCGGGTCGCTGTAGCCGAAGCGGATAGCCTCCAGCGCCGGCTTGGGGAGCCCCTGCGCCCGCGAATAGTCGAGGATGATCTTTTCGAACAGGGTATATGAATCGAGAAACGTGCCGTCGACGTCGAAAACGATAAGCCCCTTCATGCCAGCCCCTTCTGCAAGTCCAGCGCCTGCAGCAGCAGGTGCCAGTCCACTTCCTTGCCCGCGAAGGAATCGATGTTGCGGAACGACCACCCGTCGCCGTCGCGGAAAACGCTGCAGAAAACGTAACCGAAGGAATTGCCGGGCGGCGCCGCGCGCTCCGTCATCAGGTTCTGAAGGAGGTTCGCATTCGCCGCGCTGTCGGCAAGGCGCACGTTGCCGTCTGGTATATCTCCCATCGTGTTGCGGTTGGCGCTTTTGACGACGAAAAAGAAGTAGTGGTATTCGGGCGGAAGCCCGCGCGTCTCGAGGAAAATCTGCTCGGCGTCCGTCGCGTCGCGCCCGGTCTGGTTTTCGCCGCTGTGATAGATCTTCTTTCCCGGATCGATCAGCTCGGCGTTCTTCGGGCCGACCAGCTGCAACACCTGCATATCATGGTCCAGGATATAGCAGAAGAGATCCAGGTCATGCGGATCGGGGTTCTTCGGCCGCCCCTCCCTTGACACCCCGATGCCGTGCCGGCGCAATGCCGGCGCTACGATCGAAACCACGCCCATGACGGCGGCGCGAAGGAGGAACCAGGGGAGCTTGAAGAAATAGAACGTGTCGTAATGGCCTTGTTCATCTTTTAAGGGGGGAATTGCCGGCCTGATTTTCGGCCCTTCTTCCTTGGGCGCCCACGACAACCCGACAAGGAAGCGCCCGGCTGCTCCGGCCGGGACCGGCAGCGGCGACGTCAGTCCCTTACGGGGGCCGCTGACAGTCGCCATGCTCAGGCGGCCTGCTTGATGACGAGAGAGGGAAGGAACATTTCCCATTCCACGGCGTCGCCCTGATAGGCGTCGAGGTTGCGGAAACGCCAGGCATCGCCGTCGCGGAAGACATGACAGAAGGCGTAGTTGAACGCTTTCGGTATCATCTGCTCCGCCGGGATAAGCGTGTTCTGAAGGACGTTTTCGTCCGTTTTCCCGTCAGCCAGGCGGATCAGGGGATTGACGAACTGGTCCAGACTGTATTTGCAGTCGCTGCGCACCACAAAGAAGAAGTTCTGATAACCTTCCGGAAGCCCCTGCGTCTCGACGAAAATATGCTCGCCCGCCATGCCGCTCTGGTCGTCGCCGGAATGGTAGACCTTTTTGCTGCCTTCGATCAGCAGCGCGTCGCCTTCCGTGCCGATAACGCACTTGAGCATCATGTTTCCGTCGAAGATATAGCAGTCGAGGTCGAGGTCGAACTGATCGGCCGTCGTATCGCGCCCGTCGGCATCGACGTCCCGGCGCGCCTTGCTCGCATACATCCCGAAACTCATGAGCTTGACGATCGACAGAAAGAGGATGCGCAGCAGGTCGAACGGCTTCATCATGAAAAACACGATTTTTCCGGTTGTATCCCCTTCCTTCGGGGGGGCGGCTACATCGACATTGAGCTTGGGCAGCTCGCGCGGCGTCCATGACAGCTTGACGACGAAGCGCCGCGCCCCTTCCGGGGATATTTTCATGTCGGTTATGACGTTCTGGGCGGGGCCCGCTACCGTCGGCATGTCATTCCTCCAGCTTTTTCTTGAGGAGATCGTTGACCATCCCCGGGTTGGCCTTGCCGCCGGACTTCTTCATGATCTGGCCCACGAAGAACCCGAAAAGCTTGTCCTTGCCGGACTTGTATTCGGCGACCTTGTCGGGATTTTCCTTCACGACTTCGGCCACGATTTTCTCGATAGCGCCCGTATCCGTCACCTGCTGCAGGCCGCGGTCCTTCACGATGTCGGCCGGGTTCTTGCCGGTGCCGAACATTTCCGCGAATACTTCCTTCGCGATGCGGCCCGAAATGGTGTTGTCGGAAATAAGGGCGATAAGGCCGCCCAGCTGCTCGGCTTTCACCGGGCTCTGGCTGAGGTCTTTTTCCGCCTTGTGCAGCGCGCCCAGCAGTTCGGTAAGCACCCAGTTGGCGGCGAGCTTCGGGTCGCGGCCTTTTGCAACCGTCTCAAAATACTCGGCGCGCTCCTTTTCGGACACCAGCACGCTGGCGTCATAGGGAGAGAGGCCGAATTTTTCGATGAAGCGCTTTTTCATCGCATCGGGGAGTTCCGGCATCGAAGTGCGGATCTTCTCGACGAAAGCCGCATCCACGGTGAGCGGCAGCAGGTCGGGGTCCGGGAAATAGCGATAGTCGTGCGCGTCTTCCTTGGAGCGCATGGAGCGCGTGGCGCCCTGCTTCGTGTCGAAAAGCCGCGTTTCCTGGTGGATCTTGCCGCCGCCTTCGATAATCTCGATCTGGCGGCGCGCCTCGTATTCGATAGCCTGCTGGACGAAGCGCACGGAGTTCACGTTCTTGATCTCGCAGCGCGTGCCGAGTTCCGCGCCGGGGCGGCGCACGGAGACATTCACGTCGCAGCGCATGGAGCCTTCGTCCATATTCCCGTCGCAGGTGCCGAGGTAGCGCACGATGGCGCGCAGCTTGGTCACATAGGCCCCTGCCTCTTCGGGCGAACGCATGTCGGGCTTGGAAACGATCTCCATGAGCGGGTTGCCGGAGCGGTTCAGGTCGACATAGCTTTTCGTCGGGTGCTGATCGTGCAGCGACTTTCCCGCGTCCTGCTCCAGGTGCAGGCGCTCGATGCCGACCTTCTTGATCGTGCCGTCGGGCAGGTCGATTTCGACCTCTCCGTTGCCCACGATCGGGTGCTGGTACTGCGAAATCTGGTAGCCCTGCGGCAGGTCGGGGTAGAAATAATTCTTGCGCTCGAAAACCGAGACCGGGTTGATTTTGGCGTTGAGGCCAAGGCCGGTGCGCACGGCTTTTTCCACGCATTCCTTGTTGATGACTGGCAGCATGCCGGGCATGCCCGCGTCGACAGGGCTGACCTGCGCGTTGGGCGCGGCGCCGAAATCGGCGGAAGCGCCGGAGAACAGCTTGGATTTCGTCAGCACCTGGGCATGGACCTCGAGCCCGATGACCATTTCCCAGTCGCCTGTTCCGCCTTTCAGAAGTGCGTGCGCCATATTTTAATGTTTCCTTGAGGGGGGCGTTTGCCTGTGCAGCGGCTGGACGATGCCCGCATACTCAAACTTGACGGGCTTGTCGCTTGCATCCACGAATTTGACGTCCTGAGGACAAGAGAAGTGTCCGGGCCGCGACGGCGGGCCGCCAAGAATACCCGTGCGCACATTGACGGTCAGGCCGTCCTTGTCTTCCGTTACATTCGTGATGGAAAGGATCTGGGTGTTTTCCTGCACCGCGCCGTTGAACACGCAGATGGCCATCTTGCCGTCCTGCCAGGGGCCAAAACGGTCTTCGAGACCTGAGGCATGCCATTCTGCCTCGACGCGGATAACAGCTTCGCCGCCCTTCTTCGCGAGTTTGTTGAAACGGTCTTTAATGGATTTCGGGCTCATCTTCATCGGTGAATGTCCTTTCAAAATATCCCTATGCGGCCTTGCCGACGAAATTCTGCGGCACGGCCTTGAAATTGGCGGCGTTTTCGAGCGCCTGCGCGGCGCGGAACAATGTCTCTTCTTCGAACGGGCGGCCCAGCAGCTGCAGGCCGAGCGGCAGGCCGTCAGCGCTTAAGCCCACCGGCACCGACATCCCCGGCATTCCCGCCATCGAGGCCGGGATGGTGAAGACGTCGTTCAGGTACATCGTGATGGGATCCTGCGTATTCTCGCCGATGGCGAAAGCCGGCGTGGGCGCGGTCGGCGTGAGCAGCACGTCGCACTTTTTATACGCCTCGATAAAGTCGTTCCAGATGAGCTTGCGCACGCGGCGCGCCTTGTTGTAATAGGCGTCGTAATAGCCCGCCGAGAGCACATAGGTGCCGATGAGGATGCGGCGCTTCACTTCCTTGCCGAAGCCCTGCTGGCGCGTCTTTTCGTAGGTGTCGATCAGGTTGTCGCCCTCGACCCTCAAGCCATAGCGCACGCCGTCATAGCGCGCGAGATTGGAGGAGCATTCGGCAGGCGCCACCACGTAATAGGCATGCAGCGCGTATTTGGTATGCGGCAGCGACACGTCGACGATCTGGGCGCCGGCGTCCTTCATCATCTGCACGCCCCTTTCCCAGAGCGCGATGATCTCGGGGCTGGTGCCTTCCACGCGGTATTCCTTGGGTACGCCGACTCTCAACCCCTTGACGCCCTGTGCCAGTGTCGCCGTGTAATCCGGCACGGGCTTGTTGACGGAGGTGGAATCTTTCGGGTCCCAGCCGGCCATGGAGCGCAGCAGCAGCGCGCAGTCTTCGTTGGTCTTGCCGAAGGGTCCCGCCTGGTCGAGCGAGGAAGCGAAAGCGACGATGCCCCAGCGCGAACAGCGGCCATAGGTGGGTTTGATGCCCGTGATACCGCAGAAGGCGGCCGGCTGGCGAATGGAACCGCCAGTATCCGTTCCCGTCGCGCCCATCACGATGCGCGCGGCGACGGCAGCCGCCGAACCGCCCGAGGAGCCGCCCGGAACGAGGTCTTTATTGTCGCCCTTGCGCTTCCAGGGGTTGATGACGTTGCCATAGGCGCTGGTCGTGTTCGACGAGCCCATCGCGAATTCGTCGAGGTTTGCCTTGCCCAGTGTGATTGTGCCGTCGCGCTTCATCTGCGCCGAAACGGTCGATTCATAAGGAGGCTTGAAGCCCTTGAGGATGGCGCTTGCCGCCGTCGTCTGCACGCCTTCGGTGCAGAAGAGGTCTTTCATGGCGATCGGAATGCCGTCGAGGGGCAGCGGGTTGCCCTTGGCGTAGCGGGCGTCGGATTCCTTCGCCTGCGCGCGCGCAGCGTCGAAAGTTTCGGTGATAAAACAGTTGAGGAGGCGCGCGGCTTCAGCCGCATGGATATGCGCGTCCACCAGCTCGACCGCCGTGAATTCTTTTTTCTTGAGGCCAGCCAGCGCCTGCGCGATGGTGAGGTTGGTCAGTTTCGACATGGCTTACTCCACCACCTTGGGCACGACGAAGAAACCGGCCGTCTGCTCGGGCGCGTTCTGGAGGATTTTCTCCGGGATGCCGCCGTCCGTCACCTTGTCCTCGCGCTCATACATCTGCATCTGCACGACCGAGGTCAGCGGCTCCACGCCATCGGTGTTGACGGCGTTGAGCTCCTCGATCATCTTGAGGATATTGCTGAGCTGTGCGGAAAGCACCTCCTTTTCCTCCTCCGAGACTTTGATCCGGGCGAGGCGGGCGATTTTTCCGACGGTGTTCTTGTCGATGGACATCTCTTATTTCCTGTTCAAATCCGGCCTTTTATTTATATAATGTCGCGGAAAGAACTTAGCATGGCGATTGTCGCAATTAAAGAACTCAGAAGCCACCTGCCTCTCAAATCAAGGCTTTTGGGCATGGACCACGGCGAGAAGACGCTGGGCCTCGCCCTGTCCAATCCCGAGCTCACAATCGCGACGCCGTTCAAAACCCTGCGCCGAACGACATTTACGGAAAATCTTAAGGAGCTTTCGGCGCTTTCGCGCGAATATGGCGTGCGCGGCTTCGTCATCGGCCTGCCTTTGAACATGGACGACAGCGAGGGCCCGCGCGCGCAGTCTGTGCGGCATTTCGCCGCGAACCTGCTCAAGGCAAAAGATACGCTTGGCTTCGAGCCTGTCATAACATTTTTTGATGAACGCCTGTCCAGTTTCGCGGTCGAGGACTTCCTGGCCGAAGAGCGCAAGATGCCGCACAAAAAACGGAAAGAAATTATCGACGCGCTGGCGGCATCCCATATCCTGCAGGGTGCGCTTGAGGCTCTGACCAAATTATAGAAGATTAGTTCTTCCTGAGCGCCTTGAAGATGGCGGAGGAGTCGAGCTCGCCGTCGCCGGACTTGATGACTTCGTCCATATGCAGCGTGACCAGCGTGGTCGCGGGCAACGGCAGTTGCAGGTTTTTGGCGGTGTCGAGCACGATGCCCATGTCCTTGCGGTGCAGCTTCGCCTTGAAACCGGGCTTGTAATCGTCGTTCAGCATGCGGTTGCCGTGCACTTCCAGAACCTTCGAACCTGCAAAACCGCCCATCAGCGCCTCGCGCACCTTGTGGCCGCTGACGCCGCTTTTTTCAGCGAGCAGCAGCGCCTCGCCCACCGCCTCGATGGTGACGGCGATGACGATCTGGTTGCAGGCCTTGGCCACCTGTCCCGCGCCATGGTCGCCGACCAGCACGATGTTCTTGCCGAGCTTCTGGAAGAAGGGCAGCACGCGGCGGCACACCTCTTCCTTCCCGCCGACCATGATGGAAAGGCTGCCCGCGATGGCGCCCGCCTCGCCGCCCGAGACGGGCGCATCGAGCATGTCGATGCCCGCCATTTTGAGATCGGCGGCGAAACGCCTCGTCGAATCCGGGGAAATCGTGCTCATATCGACCACGACAGAGCCTTTCTTTGCCCCCGCCGCCACGCCCTCCTTGCCGAAGAGAACCTCGTTCACATCGGGCGTGTCGGAAACGCAGATGAAGATGATATCGGAATTCGCGGCAACGTCTTTCGGACTTGTGCAGATCGCGGCCCCGGCATCCTTCAGCGGCACGGTGCGGCTTTTGGTGCGGTTGTAAACCGACAGGGGGAAGCCGGCGCGCCTTAGGTTCAGCGCCATCGGCAGGCCCATGATGCCCAGTCCAATAAATCCAAGTTTTTCGGCCATCAGGGTTGCGGTCCCTTGGGCGCGGACGGCTTCACATCGGGCTTTTTCGAGACATGCGGCTTGAGGTCGATTTTCTTCAGGGCCTCATCCAGCTTGGCTGCGGGGAGCGGCACCAGCTTCGCCTGCCGCGTGTAGAGCAGTGCGCATTTGACTTCCTTGTCCGGGTAGATCTGCTGCAGCGCAAGGCGGTAGGCCGCCATCTGCACGATATATTTGTATTGCACATCGTCGACGGATTTCGGGATGTGAACGCTGTTCTTGAAGTCGATGATCAGCACGCTCTTGTCATCCACGACGAGGCGGTCGATCTGGCCCGACATCATCTGCTTGACGCCGGCCTTGTCGAAGAGGCCGGTGATGCCGACTTCGGCGCGGCTGTTGGGGCCGAAAAGGCCGCCGAATTCGGGATCGCCGAGGATTTTCAGCACTTCCTTGACCGCCATCTCCTGGTCTTTTTCGCTTAAATTCCAGCCCGGTTTCGCGAGGTGTTTCTTCGCGGCAGCTTCGCGATCTTCGGGCGGCAGGGAGGGCAGGAATTCGAACAATTCGTGCACCACGGTGCCAAGCTTGCGGAAATAGGTTTCCTTTTCGGCCTCAAGCGGCGAGGGCGCGCTGTGGTTGTCGTTGGAGCCTTTGTATTCGGAGGGGCGGAATTTTGTGACCGGCGTCTGGTCGGCATTGGGGAGCGTGCGCGCCCATACGGGAATACCGACCGTCTTGCTTTTGCCGAGCGGCTTCAGGCCGTCGGGCTGCGGACGGGCGGTCTGCTTGACGGTAAAGCGCAGGATGGTGCTGTCGTCGCGCGGCGTCTCTTCCTCTCCTTTAGCGGCGGGAGTCGCCTTTGCCGCCTTCTTGCGGAAGGAGGCGGCCAGCGACTTGACCGAGCCGTCGTCACCGGGTTTCAGCGTCTCGATCTCGTCTTTCAGGTTCTCTTCAAGTCCCTTGCGGATAAGGGAATACCAGCTTTTCTCGGAACTCTTGTCCGCATTCTGCGCGCCGTAGACGTAAAGCCTGTCGGCGGCGCGGGTCATGGCGACATACATCAGGCGGCGGAACTCGCGGTCGCGCTCCAGCTCGGCTTTTTCGCGCTCGCGCACGAAGACGCTGCTTTCGAAATCGGCGCGCGGCACCCACAGGGGCACCTTGCGGTCTCCCGCCGGCCACAGGAATTTCGGCCTTGCGCGGGCGTTGTCTTCGGGTAGGCCCGTCGTGTCAGGCAGGAAGACGATGGGCGCTTCCAGCCCCTTGGCGCCGTGCACCGTCATGATATGGACGCGCGGCGTTTCGGGGTTCATGTTCATCTCGCGCTTGACTTCCGCCTCCCCGGCATCGAGCCAGGACAGGAAGCCCTGCAAGGAAGGCGTGTGGATTTTCTCGAAACGCTCGACCGCGTTCATGAATTCGACCAGCGGGTCTTCGGCCTCGAACCCTAAGCGGCTGTACATCGCGTTCAGGCCCGATTTCGCATTCGCAGGGCAGGGGTTCATGAGCACGCGCGAGTAAAACTCGTAAGGGCGCTCGGCATTCATGTTCTTTTGCAGGCCGGAGAGATATTCGAAGGCGTCGTGATAGATTTTATCCGCTTTCTTGTCCGCGGCTTTCGTTTTCAGCGCTTCCCAGAGGTCGCCGCTGCGCCCGACAGCCAGGTTTTCGAGTTGCTGGTCGTTGAGGCCGATGATGGGGGACTTCAGAACGCAGGCCAGCTTGTAGTCGTCTTTCGGAAAGAGCAGCACTTCGCCCAGCGCGACAAGGTCCATGACGGCAATCTGCTCACGCAGCGCCATGCGGTCGGCGCCGGCCACGGGGATGTCGCGTTTTTTCAGCGCGCGCACCATGTTGTCGACGAATTCGGAGCGGCGGCGCACGAGGATGACGATGTCGGAAGGGTTGATCGGGCGCTTGCGCGACTGCAGCTGCTCGCCTGAATCGAGCCAGCCCTTGATCTGGTCGGCGATTTTATCCGCCATCTCGACGGAGGGGTCGGGCTTGGCTTCCATCTGGAGCGGCAGCGACCAGGGCTTCGGCTCTTCGGCTTTTTCCGCGCGGATGACGGGATGCACCTCGACCACGCCGGCCTGCCCGCGGCGAAAGGGGTTATGCCGCACCTGCTTTTCGCCGTTGTCGCCTTCGAAAAACAGCCCATCGGAAGCCTCCGGGTTGGCGAAAACGGCATCGACCGCGCGCGTGATGGCGGGCGAAGAGCGGAAGGCGATTTCCATCTCCACTTCGCGCCAGCGTCCGCCCGCCTGCTTGACGAGGTCGGCAAAGAACTGCTTGTGCAGGTTGAATTCGCGCGGATCCGCGCGCTGGAAGCTGAAAATCGACTGCTTTTCGTCGCCGACGACGAAAATGGTATTGTCTTTCGACGCCTTGCGCGCGGGGTTGGTGAAGAACTCTTTCGCGACGGCGGCGACGAGCTCCCACTGGTCGGGGTTCGTGTCCTGCGCCTCGTCGACGAGGATATGCTTCAGGTTGCCGGGCAGTTTCTGCAGCACCCAGCCCGCTGCATTGTCCTGGCTCATCATCTTGTTGGCGTTATAGACGAGGTCGTCGAAGTCGAGCAGGTTCAGGGAGCGTTTTTTTTCGGTATATTTCTCCAGCACCGCTGCGGTCAGGCGCAGCAGCGCCTCGGTGCCGCGCGCGACGTTCATCGTGGAGATAGCCTCGATGCCTTCGATGAGGCGTTTCGCTTCTTTTTCCAACGCATCTTGCGCGTCCGCCGTCGCCTTGGTGGTCAGGCGCTTGCGCATATCGCCGTCCTGCGTCAGGAACACGCTGACGTAGTCGTTGAACAGCTCTTCGCGCTGCGCGGGGTGCAAAATCCACGCCTTGATGATCTTGGCCTTTTCGAGATCGGAGGGCGTTCCGCCGGCCAGCGTATCCGCCGCCTCACGCAGCGCCTTGATGTCGGGCGCCGTGCCGTTCAGGCCGGTATTCGAATTCAGCTGCGCCATCATCGTGGCGGTATCGGTGCCGGTCGGGGCCGCGAGATACTTGTATATATTGGCGATGGTGCCTTCGAGGCCGCCGTTCTGGCCGAAGACCGAGAACAGCTGCCCCCGGCGATAGGTAAGCTCGCCAATGATGGCCGCGAAATCGTCTTCCGGCACTTCGGGCGTCACCATCTGCACGGCTTTGGCGAGCGGCGTGGTCGGGTCGCGCTGGACGTCGCGCAGGACATCCGCCTGCGCCTCGCGCAGCATTTCAGACGAAGTCTGTTCGTCCATGACGTCGAAATAGGGCGGAATGCCGGATTCGATCGGGAAGCGCCGCAGCAGCGACTGGGAAAAAGAGTGAATGGTCTGGACGCGCATGCCGCCGTAGGCGTCGAGGAATTCGGCGAAGAGCTGCCGCGCACGCTTTGTCGTGTCTTCATCAGGCTTCACGCCGTTGAGCTTGGTCAGCCTTTCCTCGAGTGAATCGTCGTCACAGGTCGCCCAGGCGCTGAGCTCCTCTCGGATGCGGTTGGTCATGACGGAAGCGGCCGCGCGGGTGAAGGTCAGGCATAAAATCTGGTCGGGCTGCGCGCCGTTCAGCATCAGCCGCAGCACGCGGTCGGTCAGCACCTTCGTCTTGCCGGTGCCGGCCGAAGCCGTCACCCAGACGCTGGCGGAAGGATCGGAAGCCTGGCGCTGCACGACATTCGGGTCAGGCTTGCCCTTGGGCAAGGGCGGCGGCGCGGCTTCAGGAACGCGCTTGATCTCGATATCCGGTTCTTCCTTTGCGGGGGCGGGTTTCTTCGCGGCCATTATTTATGCCCTCCCCGTCCGTGCCGTTTCGGCTTCGGCTTTTGCGTCTTCGGTTTTTTGAGTTTCTTTTTCGCATCCGCCTGCTGCTTGACGGTGCCCCATTCGCCCGAGCGGGAGAGGTGCTTGTAGTCGTTATAGCGCGGCGCCCATTCGGGGCGCGGGGTCGAGAGGTAGGGCGTCTTGGAATCGTTGAAGGCTTTCACAAGGTTCTGGATGCCTTCATTGGCTTCCGTCACCAGCTGCTTGACGTCGCCGCGCACCTTGGTCACATCCGCCGCGGGCTTGCCGCCGGAAAGTTTCCAGTACTGCAGTTCGCCCACTTCGGATGCGTCGATTTTATCGAACCCGCCGCGGAAGGCGATAAGCGCCTCCAGCGTCAGCTGCGGCGAATAGCCGAGCGCGACGGATTTCTGCGTCGGCACGGCGCCGGTCTTGTAGTCGATGACAGCCAGCTGGTCGTCAGAGTTGCGGTCGACGCGGTCGGCGATGGTGGTCAGCGTGAAGACCTCGCCCCCGCCCATGTCGATTTCGAGCTTGCCGCGGACCTCGGTGCCCAGCGTTCGCGTCATTTCGCGGCGCTCTTCCTCGAACTTCACGAACCATTTCGCGATGCGCTCGAAGCGCGGCCACCAGAAGGCCTGCACGTTCGGGTTATTGATGCGCGTCTCGAAGGACTCACGGCCGATTTTCAGCAGCTCGTCATAGGCGTTGTCGGGCAGCTTGTCGGGATACTTCTTGACGAAGGTATCGAGCGCATCATGCGTGAAGGTGCCGCGCTCCGCCACGCTGGGCGAGGCGTCGAGCGGCGTCTTGGGCCGCAGTTTCAGCACGTATTTCGCATAGACCGCATAGGGGTCGCGCATCAGCTTTTCAATCGCCGTCACCGGCAGTTCCTTGGGCCGCGCGGATGACGGCGGGCGCGGCTCCGGCGGCGCGATCGGCTTGACGTCGGCGGGCGTCTGCATCGCGTCGTGGATTTCGAGCAGCTGCGTCTTGCTCTGGATTTCCTGGTCGAGGTTGGCGCCTTTCAGCACCATCATCAGGCGCGTCAGGAAAGGCGAAGCGACGGTCGGCGCATCGCCGGAACGCACGGAGCGCGACAGCAGCACATTGGGATTCGACGTCGCCTGCACGAACTGGTGCGCGGCATGGCCGATCTGCGCCTCGGCGGGCGGCAGGCCCAGGGCCTTGCCCATATCGGGGGACAACCACGGACTTTCATCCGGGCGCTTTGGCCAGGACTCATCGTTGATGCCGCCGACAATCATAATGTCGGCCTTGGTCAGACGCGCCTGTTCCGGCGTGAGAATTTTCAGCGTCGGGTGCGGGGCGGAGGTGGATTTCAGCGACACATCGCGCATCAACCCCTGCAGCACGTCGACATAGTCTTCGCCCGTCAGGTCGGGAATATATTTCGCGGCGTCGCGCAGCTGGGTGAGGAAGCGTGCGGCTTTCACGCCGTCGTCGCCGCGCCACAGGCGGTCCGCGCCGGTTTCATCGGCGGTCTTGGCCAGCGCTTCGGCGAAACGGATATGATCATCGAGGAATTCCGCGAAGGGCAGCGTCTTGCCTTCGGACATTTTATCGAACAGCGGCTTGCCGGCGGCCTCGATCGCATCGAGCCAGGCATCCAGTTTCTGCTTGTCGGCATTGAGGTCTGCAAGCGGGCGGTGATCGGGGCGGCGCGCGGCGCGGTTGAACGCGGCTTTCAGCACGCCCTTGACGCCTTCGTGGCCGGGACCGGGGCGCGGCCCGTGGAATACCATGTCCTCCAGTACCGATAATTTCTGCGCAAAGGCCTCGTGGGTTTCGCCCAGCGTGGCGAGCGGATGCTTGAGCGCCTCCAGTGTCGCCACCGGCGCCCATTCCTCGGCTGCCATGTTGGCGGTTGCGAGCAGGAAAACTCCTGCCGGGGTTTCGGAGAGGGTTTCGCCTGCGCCGTCTTCCACATCGATCCGCCAGTAGCGCAGGCGGGCAGCGACGCGGCGCGCGAGCGAGCGGTCGCCCGTCACCAGCGTCGCGGTGCGCCCCGGTACTTCGAGAGACTCGCGCATTTTCAGCGCGATGACAGAAGCTTCTTCCTGCTGGGAAGAACAGGTGATGAGGTCCATGCCGCTTAAGGCTTCAATGTCGATAGCCTCTTCGTCTTCAGCGTCGATATGCGGCCGCTTGGCTTTCTTGCGGCCTTTGAGCCCGCTCCAGCCCTCAGAGGTGCCGGCGGGGCGCATGGTCTCGCGCAGCAGCTTCTGGCGTTCGCGGTTGGTCTTTTCAAGATCATTCGCCCGCACATGCTGCGGATCGGGCACATTGTCGCTCCATTCGGACACGGCGGCGCGGTCGAGGCCGAAGGCAGTCAGCATCTGCTTGAAAGCGTATTGCGGATGCACCGGCGTCAAAACGTCCCAGCTTTTCTGGTCAAGCTGCAGGTCCACGCCCGGCAGCACGACGGCGCCCTTGGGCAGGCCGGCGACGGTCTGCAGCAGGCCGAGGACGGCGGGCGACGTGTCAGTGAAGCCGACGGCGACGATCGGGTTTGCGGGCGGATGCTGTTTCCAGTGCGCGGCCTGGATGCTGATGAGCGCGTTCTTGTGGTCTTCGGGGTCGACCATGCCGAGCTTCTGGAGTTCTTTCGGCCAGGTCTCGGTGAGGATTTTTAAAAACTCCGCGGTATGCGCCCACTGGTCCTTGAACTCGGCAGGAACGAAACTGCTGGCTTTTTGCAGGTCGAGGTTATTACGCTGGATCTCGTCAAGAAAGGAGCCCAGCTCGCCGCCCAGCTTGATGGCCTTTTGCACCGAGCTTGCCATGCCGGGGATCTTCAAAATCTCCTGCGCCAAAATCAGCTGACGGTGCAGTTCCGGCACCGCCTGCGGAATATCCATGAGCGCCTGCGACAATATATGATTGTCGGAGATCTTCAAGCTCAGGTCATCGTCGTCCATGTCTCCCGGCGCGTCGATGCGCGGCATGATGCCGGGCTTGCCCTTCGACTGCTCCATGAAGGCCTGCCGCAAGAGGTCGCGCGTGGCGCGGTCGGGCACAAGAATCGTGTAATCGGAAAGCTTTAACGGGTCGTTGCCGACCTGCGCGAGAATGCCTCCCGCCACGGAATCAAGGAAGGATTTATCCGGCGCGATCGTGAAAATGCGCGACGCGCTGCCTGCCGTCTTGTCGGGCGGTGGGGTGCCGGGGGCGTTGTCCGCGTCCTGTGCCACTTCTTATCCTGTGCCTTGCCTGGGCGGCGTTAAGTCAATCGCCCCGGCGCGAATCCGTTTTCGGTTTTTGCAGATGGACATAATTAATACGAAACTGTCCCAAAGGAAATCTATTCCTTTACAAAAACCGATCTGAACACTGATGAATTATTATGAAATCCTATTGGATGCAGCTGAAATGTCAAGGCTGTGTGCGGTGCAGCATGAGCGGTTTTTTTTAGCGCCGGTATGGACGTGTAACAAGCGGGAAGAGTATGTTGCTATATATTGCGTGGTTAAGCAGTATTCTGGTAAACACAGGTTGGTTAAATATATGGCAAACAGCAGCCGCCCTCTTTCGCCCCATCTTCAAGTCTACCGCTGGCAGGTCACCATGGTGCTGTCGATCCTGCATCGCATGACCGGATTCGGACTCGCGGCGGGCGCGGTGCTGGTGACCTGGGGATTGCTGGCTGCCGCAGGCGGCGCGGAATCTTTCATGACATTTCACAATTTCACGGCCTCCATCCCTGGCAAGCTGATGCTGCTGGGCTGGGCCTGGTCTTTTTCCTTCCATTTCCTGAACGGCATCCGGCACCTGGTATGGGATACGGGGCGCGGGCTTACCATCCGGCAGGCGGCGAACAGCGCCTGGTTCGTGCTGATCGGCTCGGTCGCCGTCACGCTGCTCATCTGGTGCCTGGCCGGCGGAGAGGTGCAGTAACATGACAAAAGACAGCAACAGCAGCATCCGCACACCTCTCGGCGCTGCACGCGGCCTCGGCTCCGCGAAGGCAGGCATGCACCACTGGTGGATGCAGCGCGCCTCCGCCGCCGCGCTCGTGCCGCTGTCGCTCTACTGGCTGACCTGCCTGCCAGAGATGACGACCGGCACCTATGCGCATTTCATCAGCTGGATCGGCTCTCCGCTGGTCGCCATCCTTGCGATACTCTTCATCATCGCGAGCTTCTACCATGCGGTTCTGGGCCTGCAGGTGATTATTGAAGACTACGTGACCTCCGAGGGCAGGAAACTCGCGCTGCTGATGCTGAACAATTTTACCTTCATCGCGCTCGGCGCAGCCTGCATCTTCGCCATTCTCCACATCAGTTTTTCACTTCACGGGTATGAAGCGCCATGACCGAACAGGCTTATCCCATCATCGAGCATGAATATGACGTCGTCGTGGTCGGCGCGGGCGGCGCGGGATTGCGCGCGACCTTCGGCATGGCGGAAAAAGGCCTGAAGACCGCCTGCATCACGAAGGTCTTCCCGACGCGCAGCCACACCGTTGCCGCACAGGGCGGTATTTCCGCCGCGCTCGGCAATGCGGGCGAGGACGACTGGCGCTGGCATATGTATGATACCGTCAAGGGCTCGGACTGGCTGGGCGACCAGGACGCCATCGAATATATGTGCCGCGAGGCCGTTCCCGCCGTGCTCGAACTCGAGCATTACGGCCTGCCCTTCAGCCGCACCGCGGAAGGGAAAATCTACCAGCGCGCCTTCGGCGGCATGACCACGCATATGGGCAAGGGCACCGCCCGCCGCACGGCGGCCGCTGCCGACCGCACCGGCCACGCGATGCTGCATACGCTGTACCAGCAATCCTTAAAGCACAAAGCGGAATTCTTCGTCGAATATTTCGCGCTAGACCTCATCATGGATGACGAGGGCGCCTGCCGCGGCGTGATGGCCTGGAACCTGGCCGACGGCACCATCCACCGTTTCCGCGCGCATAGCGTCGTGATGGCGACGGGCGGCTATGGCCGCGCCTACTTCTCCTGCACCTCGGCGCATACCTGCACGGGCGACGGCAATGCGATGGTGCTGCGCGCGGGCCTGCCGCTGCAGGACATGGAATTCATCCAGTTCCACCCGACCGGCATTTACGGCGCAGGCTGCCTGATCACCGAAGGCGTGCGCGGCGAAGGCGGGTATCTCACGAATTCACAGGGCGAGCGCTTCATGGAGCGCTATGCGCCCTCGGCGAAAGACCTTGCATCCCGCGATGTCGTGAGCCGTTCGATGACCATCGAAATCCGCGAAGGCCGCGGCGTGGGCGAGCACAAGGACCATATCTTCCTGCATCTCGAGCACCTCGACCCCGCGATCATCCGCGAGCGCCTGCCCGGCATTTCCGAGACCGCGCGCATTTTCTCCAACGTCGATGTGACGAAGGAACCCATCCCCGTGCTGCCGACCGTACATTATAATATGGGCGGCATCCCCACGAATGTGCATACCGAAGTCGTCAACCCGACCGCCAAGGATCCGGACAAGATCGTGCCGGGGCTCATGGCCGTGGGCGAAGCCGCCTGCGTGTCGGTGCATGGCGCGAACCGGCTTGGCTCCAACTCACTGCTCGATCTCGTCGTCTTCGGGCGCGCAGCGGCGATACAGGCCGCGAAGGTTATTACCCCCGGCGCCTCCCACAAGCGCCTGCCGGCCAATGCCGGCGACAACGCGCTCGAGCGCCTCGACCGCCTGCGCAACGCCAAGGGCGGCACGCGCACGGCGCACTTAAGATTGCAGATGCAGAAGGCGATGCAGGAGCATTGCGCAGTCTTCCGCACCGGCGACCTTCTGAAAGAAGGCGTCGCGAAAATCCAGAAATGCATGGCGGGCCGCGCCGATCTGGGCGTTTCCGACCGCTCGATGATCTGGAACTCGGACCTGGTCGAAACCATCGAACTCGACAACCTGATGCTGCAGGCCGTGGCCTCCATCACCTCGGCCGAGAACCGCAAGGAAAGCCGCGGCGCCCATGCCCGCGAGGACTTCAAGGACCGCGACGACAAGAACTGGATGAAGCACAGCGTCATCTATGTGAACGACAACGGCAAGACCACCATCACCTACCGCCCCGTGCATATGAACACGCTGACCAACGACGTCGAGCCGATCCCGCCGAAAGCACGGGTGTATTGATCCCTCTCGTAACCCCGGCGAAAGCCGGGGTCTAAGCTTTATCAGCGATAACGGAAGTGTTGATTTCCACCGCGCGTGTGGACAAAGCCAAGACCCCGGCTTTCGCCGGGGTTACGCTTACAGCGGCATGAACATGCGCGACGAGAGCTTCAGTTTGAGCGGCTTCCGCACGCTGATATTATCCGCCAGCACCAGCGGCCCTGGTATCTTCGCGTTTTCTGCGTCGACGGCGCGTTTTTCTTCCTGCGCCTTGCGGATCGATTTCAGCATCTCCAGCCCGCGGTAAAGCTTTTGGGAGTAATCCTCGGTCGGCGACGGTTCGCCCTCCGGTCCGGGCTCGCCGTAGACGATGGCCATGTTGCAGGTGACGTCGATATGGTCTTCGCCGACCACGCCGCCCGCGGCGACCAGCAGGTCAAGAGCCGCCTTCTGTTCGTTGTGGGCGGCGGCATAAATCGCGTCGTGATAAAAATACGGCATGATGCCGAGCTTGATCAGCTTCCCCATGACTTCGGTATCGCCCTCGGCCGCCGCATGGGATAGAGCGCTCTTGTGGTTCTTGTCGGTGGCGTTGATATGCTCGGGATATTGCGCCAGAAACTCCAGATGCTCCATGCGGCCCTCGCGCGTTTTCGTGCGGCCGACAAGGCGGCGCACCTGCCGCTCGGAAGGCCTGGCTGTGCCGTTGAAAACATCGGTGACATACTTGATAAGGCCCAAGTCCTGCTCCATTTCTTTAAATCGGCAGCATTATGACAATATGAGCCCCCGAAGTCAACCAAAAATAAACGGGAGCCCTTCTTGGGGGCCCCCGTTTGATTTCTGAAGCAAAAACCGCTGATTACGGCGAGACGCGCTTGATTTCGCTTTTCGCGATGCGATCGGCGCCATGCGGCGTGGCGATTTCGAATTCGGCGGCGCCGACGGCGACGCGGTTGAAATCCAGCGCGGCAGTGGTCAGCTTGCCATCGTCAATCGCTTCTTTCAGCTGCGCATAGGCGCGGTTGATAACGACATCCGCCTTGTCGCGGCCGAGGCAGCCGCCGTTCGAAACGCGCGCGGTGTAGATTTCTTCGTCGTCTTTCTTGAAAGTGACGTTCGCGAAGCTTGCTGCGATACCCATTGGTCTGGCCATGATATGATCCCTCTTGGTTTGAAAATGTTGAAACAGAAATGTTGATCCGGCTGTTTTGTAGCGGGATTGGCCTAATATGTCAATTCCAAATCCGCCCGCGCCTTATCCGCCTGAAAAGGCAAACGATTTTAAATTTTTCAGCGCCGGATGCTTTACAGGGGCCGCCGCCCGGGTTCACAATAGCGCCAATATAATGATCTGAAAGACGGCAACCATGGTCCAGCTCTCGCTCCCGAAAAATTCGACAGTCAAGGAAGGCAAGACGCATCCCGCGCCCAAGGACGCGAAAAAGCCGCGCACCTTCCGCATCTACCGCTGGAATCCGGACGACAAGGAAAACCCGCGGCTCGATAGTTACGAAGTCGATATCGCGAAATCGGGGCCGATGGTTCTGGACGCGCTCATCTACATCAAGAATGAAATGGATGCATCGCTCACCTTCCGCCGCTCCTGCCGCGAGGGCGTCTGCGGTTCCTGCGCGATGAATATCGACGGCATGAACACGCTGGCCTGCACCAAGCACGTGGACGATATCAAAAGCGACGTTGTGAAAATCACGCCGCTGCCGCATATGCCGGTGATGAAAGACCTGGTGCCCGACCTCACGCATGTCTATGCGCAGTACAATATCATCGAGCCTTGGCTGAAAACGGAATCGCCTCCGCCCAGCCGCGAGCGGCTGCAGAGCGCCGAAGACGCCAACAAGCTGAACGGCGAGGACGGCCACGGCCCCGCCGCCTGCATTTTGTGTTTCTGCTGCTCGACGTCGTGCCCGTCCTACTGGTGGAACGGCGACCGCTTCCTCGGCCCCGCAATCCTGCTGCAGGCCTATCGCTGGCTCTCCGATACGCGCGACGAAGCCGCGGGCGAACGCCTCGACCAGCTGGAAGATCCCTTCCGTTTGTACCGCTGCCATACCATCATGAACTGCACCAATACCTGCCCCAAGGGCCTGAACCCGGCGAAAGCGATTGCGGAGATTAAAAAACTGATGGTGGCGCGGAAGGCTTAATGGCTACCGCTTCGGCGGCGGCAGCGTTTTCTTCTCAAGCGTTTTCGGCAGCACTTCATCTTCCAGCCGCGCAATGCGGCCGGACATTTGCTCCAGCCGCGCGCCGATTTCGTTGAAGGCGGCCATGATGGTCGCCTGTTCCGCCGAGAGGGTGACGCCCGCGTTCACGCCGAGGTCGGCGGCGGTGCAGATTTCGGCATGGCGGATATCGGCGGGCGCGGGGTTGAAGGTCAGCTGGCCGTCGCGAACCAGCATGCCCTGCACGACCGCGCGCGTCATCATCATCACCACGCTTTGTTCTTCCGGCGGCGGCGTCACGCCGGCGGCGAAGAGCGTCTGCAGCACGCCGCGCGCCTCGCTGCTGGTGCGCGGATAAAAGGCGAGCGTGCGGGTAACGCAATCCTTCGCCGTCAGCCGCGCGTCGGGCGACGGCGGCTCGGCCGGGAGATAAAACTGCCGGAAGCCGTCGACGCTGCAGGCAATCCCGTCGGCCTGCGTATCCGTGACCATGATGGTCTTGTCGTTATCGAGGTACAGGCTGCCCTTCAGCACATTTTTCAGCTGCTGGGCGTATTCATCCCGGTAATATTTGAAACCCATGCCCTGCAGCTGGGCGACGATGAATTCCGCCTCCCCCAGCGTCTTCGGGTGGAAGACAAGGCGGTTCTGAACGCCCCGGCAATACTCGGGCGTCAGGGATGGCGTGCTGGCGAAGTCCTGCGTCAAAACGGTGGTGCCTCCGGCGTTGATTCTGTGCTGGTCTTTCAGAAACCATAATCTGTTAGTTATGTCAACGATATAGCCAAAGGGTTGATTCGAATGGCCATAGTTATTGACATAAGAAGTATATTTTTCCTATAACAGTTCCCGGGGCGCACCCTTTCGCGCCCGTCAAAATCATTTTTAAAAGAAGGGCGCGCGCCATGGCCGGAGAAAAATCTTTACGGGATCTCTATTACAAAATCGGCGCGAACGGGCGGGACAAGGCGGCGGAAACGCTGCAGAACATTCTGGCGCAGGACGGTATGCGCGCAACGCTGCTGACGCCGCTTGCCCCCGACGTCACGGAAAACACGCTGAGCTACATGATCTCGGACGGATATTTCGACAGTTTCTACAGCGGCGACACGCCGCGCGGGGAATTCACGAAAGTCGTTCTCGACGCCATCGAAAAAGCGACGGAAAGCGCGGAGCAGCGCGTGGCGATTTTGACCGCCGCGAACGATCTGGGCCAGACGCCGTTCCACAAAGCCATACGCTTCGGCGGCGATGTTGCGGTTTTCGGCATGCTGGCGGAGCGGCTGCAGAAATGGGGCGGCGACGACGCGGCCCGCGCCTTCCTGGAAAACTTCCTCGATTCAAAACTCGGCGCCATCGACCACGACATGTCGAACGCGCTGCAGGACGTGCGCGACATCCGCCCGTGGCAATCGCCGGAGGCTGTGAAAATCGATACGCTCTGCAACGACGGCTATCAGCCCGCAAGTTACGAAGGCCTGAAACAGGCCGTGGACTTGGCGCGGCCCCTCATCATCGAATGGCTGGACAAGCATGCCGCTGATCCGAAGAAGTCAGAGTATCAGCGCGGCAAGGAACAGAAGATGCGCGCCTTCGCCGAAGACCCGGATTGCGTCAAGGTCGACGGCACGCCGGTCACACAGGCCTTTCCGGGCCCCGTGTTCGAGTATCTCTTGAACCTGGAGCAGAAATTCGCGCCGGTGCCGCCGGAACAGCAGGCCGAACGCATTCTGGTGCAGCTGTCGCGGCAGGACGCCGCCGGCAATACGCCGATGCACCGCAGCTGGCAGCATTCCGTTTTCATGAGCTCGCCCGACAGCGCGGGCGAAGTTCAGGACAGGCTGGGGGCGTTCATCGCCTCCCTCGACCGCATGCTGGGCACGGATGTCGCGACGGGGCTCGTGAAAAACCTGCTGCTGATGGAAAATTCCAAAGGCGAATTGCCGCTCGACCATTTCCCCTACGACGAACAGCCGCGCCGCGATTATTGCATCGACGCTTTCCTGCGCGACCTGCGCCGCGAACTGGGCGGCAAGGAAAAATTCGTCACCTACCTGAAAGAAGCCGTGGCCGCCCTGCTGCCGTCGGACTTCACGATCAAGGTCAACGCCTATGAGCCGCCGCCCGAAGTGAAGGAAGACGACGGCCCGCCCAAGCCCAAACGCGGCGCCAGCCTCGACTTTTAAACCCGCCCAAGCGCCTGACATTGCAGGAAAACCGCCCGTGAATATGAAATAGGCGGTTGCGCTTCGGGCTGCTTCGTCCTATACCTATCAGAACCCGTCCTTTCAGGAGCACGAGAGATGACCGCACAGGCCAGCGCAACCGCGAGCGCGGATGATGTCGCCAGCGCACAGGCGCAGCATAAAAAGAACGTCGAGATTTCGAAGGGCTTGATTTTGTCGCGCCTCGGCAGCCTGAAACCGAAAATCGCGATCATCCTCGGTTCCGGTCTTGGCGGGTTGGGCGACAAGGTGCAAAGCGCGGTTAAAATTCCGTATAAAGATTTGCCGGGATTTCCCATTCCCACCATCATCGGCCATTCCGGAGAATTGATTGCCGGCAAGCTGAACGGCGTGGATGTGATTGCGCTCAAGGGCCGCAAACATTTCTATGAGACGAACGACCCCTACCCGCTGAAAACCATGATCCGCACCATGAAGGCGGTGGGCGTGGAGACATTATTTGTTTCCAACGCGGCAGGTTCTTTGCGCGCAGATATCGGTGTGTCGCAGCTGATGCTGATTACGGACCATATCAATTATATGGCGGTTAATCCCCTCATCGGCGCGAATGACGATGATTTCGGTCCGCGCTTCCCGCCCATGACGGATGCCTGGGACCCGGCGCTGCGCGCGAAACTGAAAGACGCCGCGAAGAAAACCGGCGTGAAACTTCACGAAGGCGTCTATATCGCCTTCCGCGGGCCGACCTTCGAGACGCCCGCCGAAATCCGCATGGCGATAACCATGGGCGCGCAGGCGGTCGGCATGTCAAGCGTTCCGGATTGCATCATCGCGCGGCATTGCGGACTCAAGGTCGTCGGCTGCTCGCTCATCACGAATATGGGCGCGGGGCTGTCGGATGAAAAACTGAGCCATGCGCATACGCTGGAAATGGCCGCGCGCGGCGCCGCCGATTTTGAAAAACTGGTCGCGGAGTTCGTGAGACTGATATGAGATGCTATGACCGCCCATCGCCGAACTTCGACGACCGCAAGGACGGCGCAAAGCCCGAGCTGATCGTGCTGCATTACACCAGCATGGATTCAACCGAGGCCGCGCTGGAGAAACTGACCGACCCCGCCTCGAAAGTCAGCTGTCATTATCTTATCGACGAAAAGGGAAATATCTTCCAGCTGGTGGATGAAGACAAGCGCGCCTGGCATGCCGGCGTGTCGAGCTGGATGGGCAAGGATGACGTGAACTCGCGCTCCATCGGCATCGAGATTTCAAACCGCGACGACCAGCCCTATACGAAAGAGCAGATTTTCTCGCTGGCGCTGCTCTGCAAGGACCTGATGTTCCGCCACAAAATCCCGACGGAAAATGTGGTCGGGCATTCCGACGTCGCGCCCGACCGCAAGCAGGACCCCGGCGCGCATTTCCCGTGGCAGAAACTCTCCCGCCACGACATCGGCCGCTGGCCGGAGCCGACCGCCGCCGACCAGTTCAACGCCGCTGCCGTCGCGCGCAGCCCGAAGAAACTCAAAGAGCTTTTCAACGAAGCGGGCTATGGCGTAAATGCTTTCGGCAAGAACAAGCCGAAGCTCAAAGAACTCGTCACCGCCTTCCAGCGCCGCTATGAGCCGGAAGCGTTCAGCAAGCCCGATGCAAAACCGGGCAAGGCCACCGCCGGAACCGTCGCGAAACTCCGCGCCGTCGCGCGGCTGAACCGCCCGAAAAAGGACCAACCCGAAGCGTAATTATTTTTTCAGCTGGCTTTCATTCTCGATCAGCCGCGCGGGCTCGCTGCAGTGCACATCGGAAATGCCCGAGAAATGCAAGGTAAAGCAGACCGCTCCGGTCTTCTTGTCGATGAAGAACGCCTCGCCGGTGATGACATCCTTCAACCGCGCGTCCGTTTTCGCGCCCTTCTTCAAAAAACCTTCCATCTCTTCAGGCTTTACGCCCGCCGCAAGCGCCTCGATCAGCGCGATGCGGAGGCGCTCCTTGTTCGCGGTCAGTCCGTTGGCGTCGTAAAGCTGGGTCTGCTTGACCATGCCGCCGATCAGCATCGGCACGACAAAGCTCTGGTACATGGATGCCATATCCGACAGATGCGTGAACATGCGGTCCATATTAAGATCGTATTCGCGGTCGATCGCGTCGAACGCGGCGGCGCGCGCGGCGGGCTCCTTCAGGTCGAGCGCCGCGTGCACCCTGAGCGTGGCTTCATAGAGGCGCGCCTTGAAAAGATTGACGTTCAGCGCCTTCAGGAAAAATCCTTTCACGACCCGGAAGAGGCCCTGGAATCCGTCGGGGATGTCGGGATCATTTTTATTTACTACGTTGTCCATCTCTTTCTGGAACAGGAGCGAAGCCATCCTGACATCGCGGTCCCAGATTTTCTTATAGTCGTAACGGAGGGGATCCGCGAAGAGCATCTGCGCCTCGAGCTCCGCCTTGTACTTCGCCGCCAGCTCCGGGCGGCGCGACAGGATATACGGCAGATAGCGGAAATGCAGGTTGTAGCAGGTCTTGTAGATCGCGAACCCGATGGCGGTGGCCTGCGTGTCGGTAAGGCGCCCCAGGAACTGCGCGGTGCGCAGCCAGTCCTGCACCGCCTTTTCCGGGTCGCCGCTGTAGGCGCGCCAGGCGATCGCGACAGATTCAAGCCGCGCGAGATTCATCATCAGCTGGCCGTGAAACGACGCCTCGCCGCCCGGCGGCGCGAGAAAGTCGCTGTAGCGGTACAGGTTTTCGTAGCGTTCCAGAATCGATTTATTCGCCTCGATGATCGGCCCCCAGTCGTCGAGATAAAGGCACGGTTGGCCGGGCGGCGGCATCGGCGGCGCGGGCGGCAGGATTTCGAGATGCGATTGCGGAATCGGCATAGGCGGCGCGTTCGGGTCCGGCGGCGGAGGGGGAGGCAGCGGAAAGACGATTTTTTCCGGCTTTTCTCCGTCACAGATATTGAAGTGCTTATAGTCGTCGAATCCTTCGGAAAAATAGTCCTTTGGATCGACGAGTATGCCGCTCAAAAGCGTCTCGCTCTGCTTTCCGAACGCGATGAGGTCTTTGGAATCGAGCGGCGCCTCGAGCCCGGAGAGCGCGTAGAAGCCGTCGTCTTTCGGCTGATACGCCGGCGTTTCGAAGAACGCGCGCGCCGCGTCGCTCAAGGGGTACGGGGCAAGCCCCGGCCCCATCATGATGAAGAAACACCAGAACGGCCCTACGATCCAGGTCCAGAACACGAAGTCCTTGACGACATACCACGCCGATTTCAGCTTTTCGCGGAACATTCTTTTTTTTCGCTGCAGCGCGGCTTCCTCGACGATCGCCGCGAAGGCCGGGTCGCTGTCGGTTTTTCCGGCAAGAAGTTTCTGTATCGCGCGGCGCAGCGCGGCGAGCCAGAGGATGGGGGCGAGAGGAAACGCCAGCCAGACCGGGATATCGACGAGGAAAAGCAGGCACGCCGCGGCCGCCGTCATCACCACCGCGAAGAGCAGCGAAAAAAGCTGCAGGCGGTAAAGCGCGTTCACGGGGGACAGCAGCGAAGGCGCGTCCGGCGCGTTGTCGCCTTCTGTGGGAGCAACCATGTCCTGCGGCAGTGTGTGCATCCAGACGGCGTTGAACGTCGCGTATTTTCGCTTGACCGCGACGCGCACGAAGTCCCAGGTGCAGAACCACAGGAAGGGCAGGAACAGAAGGCCCGCGATGATATAAGCCTGAAGCCGGATTTCTTCCGCGGCGAAAGCGGCAAAGGTCAGAAAGGGCGAAGCAAGGATGAACACGCCGTGATGCAGCGAGGAGAAGACCAGCTCTGCGCTGAAGCCCTTTACGAGTTTGCGGATTTTCCTGAGCTTGATTTTCTGGTCTTTGTCCATATCCCTTCCCCGGCCCCCATTCTACACGAATTGATGAAAGAATAGCTTTTGGAATGGATTTTTTATAACAACTCGGGAATAATCGGGGGATGATGATTTCCGACGCGCCCTCGCCGAATTTCAACGACCGCGCCGACGGCAAGAAGCCGTCGCTGCTGATCTTGCATTACACCGACACGGTGACCGGCTTCGAGGCTCTGAAAATTCTGCAGAGCGAGGAGCGCAGGGTGAGCTCGCATTATTTCGTCAACGACGACGGCCACATCATGCGCCTCGTGCCGGAAGAGATGCGCGCGTGGCACGCGGGCAAGTCGTACTGGCAGGGCGAGACGGATATCAATTCCGTCTCCATCGGCATCGAGATTCAAAATCCCGGACACACCAACGGCTATGTCGCTTTCCCGGAAGATCAGATCAGGGCCGTGACGAACCTGTGCCGCGAGATTATCGCGCGCAACAAAATCCTGCCCTATCACGTGCTGGCGCATTCCGACATCGCACCCGAGCGCAAAATGGATCCCGGCGAATTTTTTCCGTGGGGAAGACTTGCGGGTGCCGGGGTTGGTTTATGGCCGAACGTGACAGAATCCATCGAAGCCGATTCACACGACGTTCGCGACCGCGACGAGGAAGTGCGCTCACTGCTGAACCGCTACGGCTATGATCCGCGCGTCGATTTCAAGGCTGTCGTGACCGCCTTCCAGCGCCATTTCGAGCCCGAAGTCTTCGCGGAGGACCGCCCCGGCGAAGTCACGATTCACACGCTGCGGCGGCTGATGGCGCTCAACAAACAGCGCCTCGCGCTGCGGCCGAAAACCGCGTAAAAGAATTTAACGCGGAGGCCCGGAGACCCGGAGTTCTTTCTTCTATCGCAACTTGGCTCTGTCCGGCCACTTCATTTGATCGCGCGCAAGGCGCGCATTAAGTCGAGACCGCGATTGATAACCGTCATTCGATTTGACCGAGAGGGTGCAGAAAAAAGAACTCCGGGTCTCCGGGCCTCCGCGTTAATCATCTGAATAGGCAGGTTTTTCGCGATGTTTCTTGCTTTATTTCGCGTCCCGCATTATCTTCCTTTCAAACCAGAGAGCCGGGTAATCGCATGCTTAAAGCGTGAGGAAAGTCCGGGCTCCATGAAAATACGGTGCCGGATAACATCCGGCGGGGGCGACCCCAGGGAAAGTGCCACAGAAAATATACCGCCGCAGAAATGCGGTAAGGGTGAAAAGGTGCGGTAAGAGCGCACCGCGTTGCTGGCAACAGGAACGGCACGGAAAACCCCACCGGGAGCAAGGCCAAATAGGGAAAGCGACGCAACTTCGGTTGCAGGGAATATTTTCAGTCCCGCTTTCCGGGTAGGTCGCATGAGGCGATGAGCGATCATCGTCCCAGATGAATGATTGCCCCGTTCGCAAGAACGGACAGAACCCGGCTTACAGGCTCTCTGGTTTTTCTTTTCGGCGAAATCATTTCGCATATTCGCATTAATCAAATCGTAACCATTTCGCGCTACTCTCTGACGCATAGATCGCAAACCGATTCGAACTGAAATTTCCCGCGCCGTTTGGGCGCGGAGGCGAAGTTTATTTTTTGAAAAGGATAAAAAATGAAAACGAATAACGCGCTTCAATTCGGCCCCGCCCCGCTGCATCATCCTTTCGCGCCGCGCGTGCGCATGCGCATCGTGCGCGACAACCGCCGTGATTCAGCCGTGACGGAAACGGATATTTTTGCGCTGCTGACCGTGAAGGAAGAAGAATGCTGCGACCGCGCGACCGACTGATATTCAAAAATGAATTTTGACGGAGGAAGCCATGACACCCAAAGCAGACACATCGCAACGGAACCGCGATATCCGCGAAGTCCTTGCAGCGTCGCGGCGCGCGCTGAAGACCGCGCAGAAAGAACTGCCTACGGAGCCCGAGGAGCTGGAAGAAACCCCCGACATGAACGCGCTTTACGGCATGGTCGCGAACGGCTGCGGCAAGCACGAAGCGGCTATAGAGACCGCGGATTTCATCTCGCCATTGCTGCTGGCGGCGTAAGAGAAGCGTTTCAGCGCAGATGGCGCAGCATCAGCGCACAAACTCTGCACGCATATTATTGCGGTATTACAACGCCTTAAGAGCGTTTTATCCGCTTTTTAAAAAGCGCCCTTAAAGCGGTGCAAAAGCGCTGAAAACGCTTGCGCCATCGCAGTTAAATGCGTGTTCCGCGCAGGCCGGGAGGCGTCACAAAGCGCACAAGGAGCATGCACACAGCGCCCCATGAAGGGGTTTGAAAGCGCCCCCTCCCCCTTCTGTCATCCCCGCGAAAGCGGGGATCTCGAGGGGCGAACACCGCCATCCACTGTCACGGGATTCCCGCTTGCGCGGGAATGACAGACAAATGGAGAGCCGGGAACTCTCATATTTATTACGAAAAATCATACCCCCCCCCCACATTGACATATCCACCCCCTTCCCCTAACTTGTCGGTGTTAACATCGGCAAGTTTATGGATACCACTACATGAGCCAGCAGAAGCTGAACGACCACACGCTCTATGAAAGCGACTCCATCGTGTCGAAGAACGACGCCGACTGGTTCCGGGAGAGCTGCATCTGCCGGGAGTTCAATTTCCTGTCGCGCCAGCGCACGACCACGGTCGAATTCGTGCTGTGGAGCAAGACCGCCAAGCAACACAGCCTGGCCGTGTCCACGACCATTGACAATTTTCGCGATATCGAGGGCGAAGGCGAGATCGCAAGGGCCCATGCCGCGCTGGTCGCCCTGGGCGGAAAGCCCCCGCCGCTCGATGAAGTTCTGGACCGCAAAAGCCTGCGCCTGGCGCCGGCCAGCCCGAAAGGAATGCCATGACCGATGACGTAAAAAACGAAGAAGTCTTTGAAAAACTGAATGATTATACGCTTTCGGTCACCAATGACTTCGCCCGCCAGAAGGGCGCGGACCCCGAACTGCGCCGCATCTTCAACTTCAAGGCGCGGCAGGTCACCAGCATCTATTCCATGTGGTACAGCAGCAGCGTGACCTCGAGCATGCAGGTCCAGAAATTCAGCGAGCTCGACAGCCTGGACGAGGTCGCGGACATGCACAAAAAGCTCTGCGAGCTGGGCGGCAACCCGCCAGGGCTGCCGGATGTCGTTTCGCCGGTGAACAAGCCGGGGAAGAGCCTTAGTCTCTGAGCTCCTGTCGCGCGCCCGAATTTTGCAAATTTTGTGCAAGCCCTCCTCCGGGACGGCTTCGCCGAAAACCAGAGAGAAATCAAGCTTTTCTTCGCCTCGCGGCGTTGACGGATTCGCGTCCCGCGTGTACATTAAAAATGGGTTGGATACGACAGGTTTTTCGAGGGCGGTGTGCCTGTCGGTTTGACGAAAAAGAATAACAGAATCCGCCGACGGAAATGCTTCATTCCGGATGGCACAGGGGCTGGGCACGAAAACTGGGCATGTCTCCCGAACGTAAAAATCGCAACAGCGACACACGCGCGCATATTCCGGTGATGCTGGGCGAAGTGCTGGATGCGCTTGCGCCGAAGGACGGCGGCATTTACGTCGACGGCACCTTCGGCGCGGGCGGATACACGGGCGCGATCCTCGATGCCGCGGACTGCACCGTCTATGCGATCGACCGCGACCCCGAGGCCTATGCGCGCGCCGTTGCGATGGCAACGAATTATCCGGGCCGCCTGATCCCGAAACACGGATGCTTCGGCAGCGTCGCGGAAATTCTGCAGGCGAGCGGCGTGACGCATATCGACGGGCTGGTGCTCGACCTCGGCGTTTCTTCCATTCAGCTCGCCACGCCGCAGCGCGGGTTTTCGTTCCAGTCCGACGGGCCGCTCGACATGCGCATGAGCGCGGAGGGCCCGAGCGCGAAAGACGTCGTGAACAAGGCGTCCGAAGCGGAACTGGCCGATATCATCTTCACCTGCGGGGAAGAACGCGCCTCGCGCCGCATCGCAAAGCGCATCGTCGAGGCGCGCCGCGAAAAACCCATCGAAACCACGAAGGAACTGGCGAAAATCGTGCACAGCGTTTTGCCCATGCACGGCGGCATGAAGACGGATACGGCCACGCGCACCTTCCAGGCCCTGCGCATCTACGTCAACGACGAGCTGGGCGAGCTCGACCGCGCGCTGGCGGCGGCCGAACAGGTGCTGGCCCCCGACGGCCGGCTTGTCGTCGTGTCCTTCCATTCGCTGGAGGACTGGCGCGTGAAGAATTTCCTGAAAGACCGCGCGGGACGCACGCCGAATGTTTCGCGCCACCTGCCGCCGTCCAAAGACGCCGCGGCGGCCAGCTTCAGCATCGAGCGCAATAGCGGCGTCGCGCCGTCTGGCGAAGAAGTATCACGGAACCCGCGCTCGCGCTCCGCGCGGCTGCGCTGGGCCATCCGCACGTCGGCACCGGCAATGGAGGGCGCATGCGCAGGATGACGATACTCTGGCTGGCGCTGGCCGCCATCTGCTCCGCCGTTTTGTTCCACACCAGCCAGCAGGTGACAGACGGCCGCGCGAAACTGGCCGGCTTAAGCCAGGACGCGCGCAAGGAAGAAGAAAGCATCCGCGTGCTGCAGGCGGAATGGAGCTACCTGAACCAGCCCGACCGCCTTGAAAAACTCTCGAAACAGTACCTCGACCTTGCGCCCCTGAAAGGCCGGCAGTTCACAAAGCTGGAAGAATTCCCCGCCCGGCCCGCGCCGGCAGCGGAGGCGCAGGCCGAAACGTCGGTCGCGACGGTTGCGGCGGTTGCGGAAGAAACGCAGAAGCCTCTGCCCGTCGCCACAACTGAAAAGCCCGCGGCGGAGAAGCCGCCGGCCGAAAAACCGGTTGCCGAAAAACCTGCCGCGACGCCAACCGCAACGATTGTCAAATTCCGCAAGCCCGCAGCGCCGCCCGCGCCCGTCAAAAAAGCCGCCCCGGTCACGGCATCGGGAGCCAAGTCGCGCAGTTTCACCGACCTGATGAAAAGCCTGGGGGTGCGCTGACATGGCCGATATGCACCCGCATGACTATTCGAACCTTCCGGGCACGCCCTCGCCGCTTCTCTCGCAGGCCAAGTCGCGCCTTGTCATGGTGGCGGGCGCTTTCCTGCTGGGTTATCTTGCCATTACGCTGCGCGCAGCGGACCTGACGCTCCTGCGCTCCAAGCCCCAGGCGGAGATCGCCAAGGCCGAAGACGTGCGCCCGCTGACCCGGCCCCTGCGCGGCGCCATTGTCGACCGCAACGGGGAACTGATGGCCACCTCGCTCTCCATGCCCTCGCTCTATGCCGACGCGACGATCACCGAGAACGCGGAGCAGGAAGCAAAAGAACTCGCAGCCATCCTGCAGGACGAGGATGCGGCGGAAATACAAAAGCGCCTGTCGTCCGGCAAGCATTTCGTCTGGATCGCGCGCAACATCACGCCCAAGCAGGAATACGCGATCAACGCGCTCGGCCACCCCGACCTCGGCTTCCAGGACGAGGACCGCCGCATCTACCCGAACGCGGAGCTTGCCGCGCATATCACGGGTTACACCGACGTGGACGGCAACGGCATCGCTGGCATCGAAAAATCCTTCGACAAGCAGCTGACGGAAGGCGCGAAGCCCGTGCAGCTGACCATCGACCTGCGCGTGCAGCACCTGCTGCACCGCGAGCTGGAGGATTCGGTCAGGAAATTCCACGCGAAAGCCGGCGTCGGCATGGTGATGGACGTCAACACGGGCGAGATCATCGCGATGGTATCGCTGCCCGATTTCGACCCGCTGCACCCCGGCGACGCGCCCGACGACGCAAGGTTCAACCGCGCGACTCTCGGCGTTTTCGAGATGGGATCGACCTTCAAGCTGTTTTCGACCGCGGCCGCGCTCGATTCCGGCGAGGTGCATTTCGGGTCGAGGTTTGACGCGTCCGAGCCCATTCATTACGGCCGCTTCACCATCAACGACTATCACGCCAAGAAGCGCGTGCTGAGCGTGCCGGAGATTTTCATCTATTCCTCCAACATCGGCACCGCCAAGATGGCGACGGCGCTGGGCCCCTCCGGATTGAAGGATTTCTATGAGAGACTGGGCTTTTTCGAAGCCGCGCCCGTCGAACTGCCCGAGCGCGGCAACCCGCTCTACCCGAAACCCTGGCGCGCCATCAACACGCTGACCGCCTCCTTCGGGCACGGCGTCGCCGTGTCGCCGCTGCATCTGATGCGCGCGGCCTCGGCCCTTGTCAATGGCGGCACGCTGGTGACGCCCACCATCGTGAAGCCGGAGAAAACGCGGATCTCGCTGGAGTCCGGCGGCGAGCGCGTGATCAAGCCGCAGACCTCGCAGCAGATACGCCAGCTCCTCGAACTGGTCGTGGCCGGCGGCACCGGCGAGAAGGCCTACGTCGAAGGCTACAACGTCGGCGGCAAGACCGGCACGGCAGAGAAGAACAAGGACGGCAGGTACGAAGAGAATTCGCTCCTGTCCTCCTTTATCGGCGTCTTCCCCATCGACAACCCGCGCTATGCAGTGCTGGCGATGCTGGACGAGCCGCAGGGGATACCCGAAAGCAAGGGCTTCGCGACAGGGGGCTGGACCGCGGCGCCCGTGGTGGCCTCGGTCATTTCGCAGCTGGGGCCGCTTTACCACATGGCGCCCGACCTGGAAACGCGCGACATCACGCGCGACATGAGCATGTATTTAAGAGATATCGAAGAAGGAAAAGCGCTTGCATCTATTGGAGCTGATCGGTGACGCGGAAGGCGCGCAGGTAAGCGATACCGCTGCCGCCGCCACGCTGGAAATTCGGGGGCTGACGTCCGACTCGCGCGAAGTGCGCGCGGGATACCTTTTCGCGGCATTTCCAGGCGCGAAAGCCGACGGGCGGCAATTCATCGCCGACGCGGTGAACCGCGGCGCCGCCGCCGTGCTGGGGCCGGAGGGCACCGACGTGAAGGACGTGAAAGCCGTCGTCGTGACGGACAAAAATCCGCGCCGGCGCTTTTCGCTGATGGCCGCCAATTTCTTCGGCAAGCAGATGGATGTGGTCGTGGCTGTCACCGGCACCAACGGCAAAAGCTCGACCGTCAATTTCTGCCGCCAGATCTGGCAGTCGATGGACAATGCCGCCGCCTGCCTTGGCACCATTGGAATCATCGGCCCCGGCATCAACCGCCCCGGCATCCTGACCACGCCCGACCCGGTCGTGCTGCATTCGGAAATCGCCGAGCTGGAAGCTTCCGGCGTCACGCATCTGGCCATGGAAGCATCATCCATCGGCCTCGACCAGTACCGGCTCGACGGGCTGCGCGTCACCGCTGCGGGCTATACCAACCTCACGCGCGATCACCTCGATTATCACGGCTCGATGGAAAACTATTTCCAGGCCAAGCTGCGCCTTTTCACCGAAGTGCTGCAGCCGGACGGCGTCGGCGTCGTGCATGCCGACACGCCCTATTCGGAGCGCGTGATCGAGGCCTGCAAGGCGCGCGGCGTCCGCGTGATCGATTTCGGCAGGGACGCGAAAGACATCCGGCTGAACAAGCGCAAGTCGCTCTCCTCGGGACAGTTTATCGACATCACGGTTTTCGGCGAAAGGTACGAGCTGGAGCTGCCGCTGGTCGGAGAGTTCCAGGCGGAAAACGCGCTCTGCGCGCTCGGCCTCGTCATCGCGGAAGACCCCGACAACCGCCTGCTGCATATGCAGGGCGTCTATGCGCTGGAAGGGCTGCAGAGCGTGCGCGGCCGGCTGGAATTCGCCGCACGGCACCCGAACGGCGCCTCCATCTATGTCGATTACGCGCATACGCCCGACGGCCTCGAGACCATGCTGAATGCGCTGCGCCCCCATACGGCAAAGCACCTGCATGTCGTTTTCGGCTGCGGCGGCGACCGCGACCGCGGCAAGCGCCCGATGATGGGCGAGATCGCGGCAAGGCTTGCCGACAAGGTCATCGTGACCGACGACAACCCGCGCACCGAAGACCCCGCGTTCGTGCGCGGCGAAGTGATGCGCGGCTGCCCGAAAGCGGCCGAAATCGCGGGACGGCGCGATGCGATACGCACCGCCATCCGCGCGCTCGGCCCCGATGACGTCCTCGTCATCGCCGGCAAGGGCCACGAACAGGGACAAATTGTGGGCAAGGAAGTCCTGCCCTTTGACGACGTCAGCGAAGCAAAAGCGGCGGTACTAGAGGTAACGAAATGACCACCAACAATAAAAAAGAAATTCTCTGGACCGCGAAGGAAGCGGTGGAGGCGACGGGGGGCGAGGCGACGCATGACTTTGCGGCGACCGGCATATCCATCGACACGCGCACCCTGAAGAAAGGGCAGGCTTTTCTTGCGCTGAAAGGCGAGAAGCTGGACGGGCACGATTACGTGGAGGCCGCGTTCAAGGCGGGTGCTTCCGCGGCCATCGTCTCGAAAGACTTCAAACCCGAAGACGCCACATGGCCGCTGCTGCGCGTCGATGACACGATGAAGGCGCTGGAGGGCCTGGGGAGAGCCTCGCGCGCCCGCACGAAAGCGACGATCATCGGCGTGACGGGCTCCGCCGGCAAGACCGGCACGAAAGAGATGCTGTCCGTGATGCTGGGCGCGATCGGCGAGACCCACGCCTCGAAGAAAAGCTTCAACAACCACTGGGGCGTGCCGCTGTCGCTGGCCAACCTGCCGAAGACAGCGCGCTTTGCCGTCTTCGAGATGGGCATGAACCACAAGGGCGAGATGTCGGCGCTCACGGCGCAAGTGCGCCCGCAGATCGTCATCATCACCACCATCGAGCCCGCGCATATCGAGCATTTCAAGACCGTCGAGGCCATCGCCGACGCCAAGGCCGAGATTTTCGAGGGCATGGATGACAAGGGCATCGTGATTTTGAACGTCGACAACCCGCATTTCGCGCGGCTGAAGAACGCCGCCGAAAAGCGCGGGCTTCGCAAGATTTACGGCTTCGGCGAGGACGAGGAGGCGAAAAGCCGTCTTATCGACTGCACGCTGCATGCCGATTCCAGCCGCGTGACGGCGGATATCCTGGGCGAGCGCGTGAAGTACAAGATCAACATCCCCGGCAAGCATATCGTCGTGAATTCGCTGGGGGCGCTGACCGTCGTGAAGGCGGCGGCGGGAGAGCTGGGCAAGGCCGTCGAAGCGCTGAAGAACTCCGAGCCGGTCGAGGGCCGCGGCAACCGCATCATGGTGACGCTGGACGGCGGCAAGCCGCCGCTTACCATCATCGATGAAAGCTATAACGCGAACCCGGCCTCCATGCTGGCGGCCCTCAAGGTGTTCGAGCTGGTGCAGCCCGCGCCCGAAGGCCGGCGCATCGCCGTCCTCGGCGACATGCTGGAGCTGGGAAAGGACGGGCCCCGCCTGCATGCGGAGCTCGCCAACCCGCTCCTGAAGGCCAAAACGGAGCTCTTATTTTGTTGCGGCCCGCAGATGGACGCGCTCTATCACGCGCTGCCGCCCGACTGGCGCGGGGCGCATGAGAGCGACAGCAAGGCGCTGGCCGCGCGCGTCATCGAGGCGGTGCGCCCCGGCGACGTGCTGCTGATCAAGGGATCAGCGGGAAGCAAGATGGGCTATATCATCCACGCGCTGCAGGCGCTGCAGCCCTCCCAGCAGAAGCAGAAGGACCAACGCAATGCTGTATAACCTTCTGTACCCTCTCAAAGAGACGTTCCTCATCTTCAACCTGTTCAAGTACATCACGTTCCGCACCGGCGGCGCGATGATGACGGCGATGATCTTGTCCTTTATCATCGGCCCCTCCTTCATCGCCTGGCTGCGCGCGAAAAAAGTGGGGCAGCAGATCCGCTCCGACGGGCCGGAAACGCATTTCAAAAAGGCCGGCACGCCGACCATGGGCGGATTGATGATCCTGTTCACCGTCACGCTGTCGACGATTTTGTGGGTCGATGTGGCGAACCCCTATATGTGGACGGTCCTGTTCGTGTTCCTCGGCTACGGCGCGATCGGCTTTTGCGACGATTACGCCAAGCTGACGCGGAGCAGCTCGAAGGGCGTGCCGGGCAAGGTGCGGCTGTTTTTGGAATGCGCGATTGCGCTGGTGGCGGTGCTGGTGGTCATGATTCTCTCGGGCCCCGTGCTCGGCAGCAGCCTTGCCTTCCCCTTCTTCAAGAACCTGCTGGTCGATCTCGGCTGGTTCTTCGTGCCCTTCGGGCTGCTGGTCGTGGTCGGCGCCGCGAACGCCGTGAACCTGACCGACGGGCTCGACGGTCTTGCCATCGGGCCTATCATGATCAGCGCGGCCTGTTTCGGCATTATCTCTTATCTCATCGGCAACGCGAAATTCGCGGAATACCTGCAGATACACTACGTGAAGGACGCAGGCGAGCTCGCCGTCTTCTGCGGGGCGCTGGTGGGCGCGGGCCTGGGCTTCCTGTGGTTCAACGCGCCGCCGGCCATGGTCTTCATGGGCGACACGGGATCGCTGTCGATGGGCGGCGCCCTGGGCGCCATCGCCGTCGTGACCAAGCACGAGATCGTCCTCGCCATCATCGGCGGACTTTTCGTCATCGAGACGCTCTCGGTCATCATCCAGGTCGTGTCTTTCAAGACGCGCGGCAAGCGCGTGTTCAAGATGGCGCCCATCCACCACCATTTCGAGAAAATGGGCTGGGCGGAGACTCAAGTGGTGGTGCGCTTCTGGATCATCGCGATCATTTTCGCGCTGATCGGCCTGTCAACGCTGAAGCTGAGGTAGGGAGATGATCGACCTGTCGCCTCTGAAGGAAAAACTGCAGGGCAAAGCCGTCGCCATCCTCGGCCTCGGCAAGTCGGGCATGCCTGTCTATGAAGCCTGCAAGAAGGCCGGTATCGCAACCATCGTCTGGGACGACGGGCCCGAGGCGCGCAAGGCCGCGGAGGCGGCGGGCGCAACCCTGAAAGATCTTTCCGTTTACGATTACAAAGACGTCGCCTGCCTGTGCATATCGCCCGGCATTCCGCTGACGCACCCGAAGCCGCACCCGGCCGCCCTGAAGGCGAAGGCGGCGGGCGTCGAGGTGCTGGGCGATATCGAGCTGTTCCGCCGCGCCAAGCCGAAGAACCGCACCATTGCGATCACCGGCACCAACGGCAAATCGACCACCACGGCACTTATCGGGCATATCCTGAAAGAAGCGAAAGTCCCTTCCGCCGTCGGCGGCAATATCGGGGAGGCGATCCTGACCCTGCCCGACCTGCCCGAGGACGCGATTTACGTGCTGGAGATGTCGTCATACCAGGTCGACCTCTGCCCGACTTTCGCGCCGGAGATTTCCATCCTCATCAACCTGAGCCCCGATCATCTGGACCGCCATGGCGGCATGGACGGCTATATCGCGGCGAAGGAGAATATTTTCCGCGGGCCCGGCGTGGCTATCATCGGCATCGACGACGAATGGAGCCAGGGCGTGGCCGAGCGTGTGCGCAGGCTGGCGCGGCGCAAGATCGTCCAGGTATCCTGTGAAAGGCCCCTGATGAGCGGCATTTTCGCGTCAAAGGACGGCGCGCTCTTCGACGGCAAGAAAAAAATCATCGACCTCAATAAATGCCCGTCGCTGCCCGGCGCGCATAACTGGCAGAACGCCGGAATGGCCTATGCCGCGTGCCGCGCGGCGGGGCTGGATGCGGAAACCATCGCAAAGGCGATGCAGAGCTTCCCCGGCCTCGCGCACCGGCAGAACATCGTCGCCTCCATCAACAGCGTCCTCTACATCAACGACAGCAAGGCCACCAACGATCAGGCGGCGGGCGTGGCGCTGCGCACCTACGACCCCATCTACTGGATCGCGGGCGGCAAGCCCAAGGACGGCGGCTACGCGGATTGCGAAAAGCACCTCGCCCACGTGCGCCACGCGTTCCTGATCGGCGAGGCGGAAGAAGTCATGGCGAAGTGGCTGTCCGACAAATCCACGCCCTTCACGCGCTGCGGCACGCTCGACCACGCCGTCGCCATCGCGCATACGATGGCGCAGGCCGAGAAGCTCGACAAGGCCGTCGTGCTGCTCTCGCCCGCCTGCGCGAGCTTCGACCAGTACAGGAACTTCGAACAGCGCGGCGACGCCTTTGTCGCGCTGGTCAAAAAACTCGTTCCCGCGCCCGCCGTCACAGCCAAGAGGGAGTCCGCATGAGCAATGAATTGAGGGAAGCGGTGAGCCGCGCCGGGTCTACCCTCTTCGGGCGCACCGACAAGTCCATCCTCGGGCGCTGGTGGTGGTCGGTCGACCGCTGGACGCTCTCTGCGCTGGGCGTCCTTATCATGCTGGGCATCGTTATCGTGACAGCCGCCTCGCCCTCGGTGGCGGAGCGCCTCGGCCTTGCGCCGTTCTACTTCGTCTACCGCCATATCGCCTTCCTGATCCCCACCGTGCTGGGGATGATTATCGTCTCGACCATGAACCGCAAAATGCTCTGGCGCATCGCTTCTTCGACGCTGGTCGGCGCGATAGTGCTGACGCTGTTCGCCATCTTCTTCGGCGTCGAGATCAAGGGCGCGACGCGCTGGGTGCATGTCTTCGGCTTTTCGCTGCAGCCTTCCGAATTCCTGAAGCCCGCCTTCGCCGTCACTTCCGCCTGGCTAATCGCGCGCCACCAGCACCAGTCGAAATTCCCCGGCCAGCACCTCGCAACCGGCGTCTTCGCGCTGTGCCTGATGCTGCTGCTGGCGCAGCCGGATCTTGGCATGTCTTTCGTGCTCTGCGCCATCTGGGCGGTGCAGATATTCCTCTCCGGCCTGCCCATGCTCTGGGTCGTGGCGCTGGGGATCCTGGGCGCAGGCGGGCTGTTCGGCGCCTACCTGTTCTTCCCGCATGTGGCCAGCCGCATCGACCGCTTCCTCGACCCCGCGAGCGGCGACAACTATCAGGTGCAGAAATCGCTCGACGCTTTCGCCAACGGCGGGCTGTTCGGCACGGGGCCCGGCCACGGCGTCATCAAGATGAACCTGCCCGACGCGCATGCCGATTTCATTTTTTCGGTCGCAGGCGAGGAATTCGGCTTTGCCGCCGCCCTCTTTATCGTTCTTGTCTTCTGCTTTATCCTGCTGCGCTGCATCTGGCGCGTGATGAACAGCGATGATTTGTTCATCGTGCTCGGCACAGCGGGGCTTCTGACGCAGTTCGCGCTGCAGAGCCTGATCCACATGGGCTCGTCGCTGCAATTGCTGCCCGCCAAGGGCATGACGCTGCCCTTTATCAGCTACGGCGGCTCATCGCTGCTCTCGCTCGGCCTTGGCATCGGCATGCTGCTGGCGCTGACCCGCAAACGCACGCAGGCGAGCCCGTCCACGATGTGGCGCAACTGGTCGCAAACAGGAGAAAGCTATGGCTGAAAAACAGCAACGCACCATCGTCCTGGCGGCGGGCGGCACCGGCGGTCACCTGTTCCCGGCCGAAGCGCTGGCGCAGGAGCTGCTGGCGCGCGGCCACAAGGTCGTCATCATCACCGACAAGCGCGGCAATGCGTTCAAAAGCGTGGGCGACCGCGTGGAGATTCATACCGTGCGCGCCGCGACATTGCGCGCCGGGATTATCAGTAAAATTAAGGCCGTGACCGATATGGGCATCGGCATTTTGCAGGCGCGCAAGCTGCTGAAGAAAATAAAGCCCGACGTCATCGTGGGCTTCGGCGGTTATCCGTCCTTCCCCGGCGTTTTCGCGGGGCAGCACCTTGGTATCCCGACCATCCTGCATGAGCAGAACGCGGTGCTGGGCAAGGCGAATGTCTGGCTGGCCGACAAGGCGGAGCAGATCGCCGTGTCCCTGCCCGGCACCTCGGGCATCAAGCCCGCGAACCAGAACAAGGTGGTGACCACGGGCAACCCCGTGCGCGCCGATATCGTGGCGGTGCGCAACAACCTGTACCAGCCTCCGTCCAACGACATGAGGATATTTATCACCGGCGGCAGCCAGGCCGCGAAGGTCTTCAGCGAAGTGGTGCCCGAAGCCGTCGGCAAGCTGCCCGACGACCTGAAGAAGAAACTCAGCATCGTGCACCAGTGCCGCGAAGACGACGTCGCGCCGACAGAGGCGAAATACAAGATCGCAGGCGTCAAGGTCGAGATTAAATCCTTCTTCAACGATATGGCTGACCGGCTGAAGACCTGTCACTTGTTCATAGGACGCTCCGGCGCCTCGACCGTCGCGGAAATCGCGGCGGTGGGCCGCCCGGCCATCTTCGTGCCCTACCCCGGCCACAAGGACATGCAGCAGAAATTCAACGCCGAGGTGCTGTCCACCAAGGGCGGCGGCTGGGTCATGCTGCAGGATACTTTCAGCCCCGATGCCGTCGCCGCGAAGCTCACGGAACTTATGCGGGACCCGAAGCAGCTGGAACAGGCGGCCGCCGCCGCGAAATCCTGCGGCCAGCCGGATGCCGCGCGCAATCTGGCCGACGTCGTTGAAAAGAAAATCGCCACGCTTAAACGCTAAACAGAAAGACATATGATGAAGAACACATTTCCCTTTCCTATCGGCACCGTGCATATCATCGGCATCGGCGGCATCGGCATGAGCGGCTATGCCGAGGTGCTGAATAACCTTGGCTACCGCGTGCAGGGCTCCGATCAGGCGGAAAATGCGAATGTGCTGCGCCTGCGGAAACTCGGCGTGCGCGTCATCGTCGGCCATGCGCCGGAAAATATACTGGATGCCGAAGGCCGCCCCTGCGCCGTGGTCGTCAAATCCACCGCCGTCAAGGACACCAACCCTGAAATCATCGCCGCGAAGCAAAAGGGCGTGCCCGTCATCCCGCGCGTCGCGCTGCTGGCCGAGCTGATGAAGTCGAAATGGTGCATCAATATCTCCGGCACGCACGGCAAGACCACCACGACATCTATGATCGGCCATGTGCTGGAGAAGGCCGGCCTCGACCCCACCGTCATCAACGGCGGCATCATCAATGCTTATGGCACGAATACGCGCATGGGCGCGTCGAACTGGATGGTCGTGGAATCGGACGAGAGCGACGGCACCTTCGCCAAGCTGCCCTCGGTCGCTTCCATCATCACCAATATCGACCCCGAGCATATGGACTATTTCGGCACCTTCGAAAACGTGAAGGAAGCCTTTATTTCCTACGCGCGCAACCTGCCGTTCTACGGCGTCGTCATCTGCTGCATCGACCACCCCGTGGTGGCCGAGCTGATTCCGCAGTTCCAGCGCAAGGTCATATCCTACGGCTTCAGCGACGCGGCGGATATACAGGCCGTGAATGTCACCACGACGCCCGACGGACTGGTCTATGACGTGCGCATCAACAACCCGCGTCTGACCGGCTTCCCCAAAGAGATAAAAGGCGTGAAGCTGCCCATGTTCGGGCCGCATAACGTGCTGAACTCGCTGACGACCTTTGCGGTCGGCCACGATATCGGCATCGGCTACGAAAAAATCGTCGAGGCCCTGAGCAAATTCCAGGGCGTCAAGCGCCGCTTTACCACCACCGGCATCGTGAACGGCATTACCATCATCGACGACTACGGCCATCACCCGGTCGAAATCGCCGCCGTGCTGAAAGCGGGCCGCGACGCGATTCAGGGCCATGACAAGAACGGCCGCGTCATCGCCATCGTGCAGCCGCACCGCTATACGCGCCTGTCGTCATTGTTCGACCAGTTCTGCACCTGCTTTACGCTGGCGGACGAGGTCATCGTCGCCGATGTCTATTCGGCGGGCGAAGAAGCCATTCCGGGCGTGAACAAGGAGGCGCTGGCGAGCTGCATCCGCAAATCCGGCAAGGACCGCGTGCATGCGCTGGCGGCCCCGCAGGCACTGGCGCCGCTGATTTACGACATCGCGCGCCCCGGCGATTTCGTCATCTGCCTTGGCGCGGGGACGATTACCCAGTGGGCCCATGCGCTGCCGAAGGAACTGGAAGACCTTTACGGCACCGGCGCAAAAAAGGCGAATGGCAAGAAATGACGGCGATGTCCCCGATTGCGAAACCTTACGGCCCGCGCTTCAATACGGCGCTTCTCGACCGCTTGCCGAAAGTGCGCGGGCGGCTGACGCCCAATGCGCCGCTGGGGCATATGACGTGGTTCGGCGTCGGCGGCCCGGCGGAGGTGCTGTTCAAGCCCGAAGACCGCGAGGACCTTATAAACTTTATCGGCGCCTGTCCGCGTGATATTCCCCTCACCGTGCTGGGCGTTGCGTCGAACATGATTATCCGCGACGGCGGCGTACCGGGTGTGGTGATCCGCATGGGCCGCGAATTCGCGAGTATCGAGGCGCAGGGCACGAATGTGGCGGCAGGTTCCGCCGCTCTCGACATCAACGTGGCGCTCGCGGCGGCCAAGCACGGCATCGCCGGACTGGAATTTTTCAGCGGCATCCCCGGCACCATCGGCGGCGCGCTGCGCATGAATGCCGGCGCTTACGGCGGGGAGACAAAGGATGTTCTGATTACGGCGGATGTTTTGTTCCGCGACGGCACGGTGAAAGAGATGACGGCGGAAAGCATGGGCCTGTCGTACCGCCACAACGACCTGCCGGAAGACGTCATTTTCATGGGCGCGCGTTTCAAGGGGCGCGAGGGCGACGTGAAAGAGATTGAACGGCGCATGGATGAGATCAAGAACAAGCGCGCCGAAAGCCAGCCCATCCGCACCAAGACCGGCGGATCGACCTTCGCCAACCCGGACGGCAAGCGCGCCTGGCAGCTGGTGGACGAGGCGGGTCTGCGCGGCCACAAGGTCGGCGGGGCTCAGGTGTCGCAGATGCACTGCAACTTTCTTATCAATACCGGCGACGCCACGGCCGCGGATATCGAGCGCCTTGGCGAAGAAGTGCGCAAACGTGTTGCGGAAAAGTCGGGCATCATGTTACGCTGGGAAATCAAGCGTATCGGCATTCCGCTTGATAAAGACCGTGATATTTTGGAATTCATGCAGCGGGACAGCGCATAAGATGGTCAGGAAAAAAGTCGCATTACTGAAGGGCGGATGGTCGGCGGAACGCGACGTGTCGCTGTCGTCGGGCGCCGAATGCGCCAAGGCGTTGCGCCAAAAAGGCTATGACGTCAAGGAGATAGACGTCAAACGCGACCTGATGGACCTCGTGAAACAGCTTACCCCCGCGCCCGATGCGGTCTTCAACGCGTTGCACGGCAAATGGGGCGAAGACGGCTGCGTGCAGGGGCTCCTCGAGATACTCAATATACCTTATACCCATTCCGGCCCACTTGCGTCGGCGCTCGCCATGAACAAGCAGAAGGCCAAGGAAGTGCTGAAGCCGATGGGCGTTCCCTGCCCCGAAGGCCAGCTGGTGCATATCGACGATCTGCGCAAAGGCCTGCAGCCCTTCAAGCCGCCTTATGTCGTGAAGCCGAACGACGAGGGTTCGAGCGTGGGCGTCCACATCGTGCGCCAGGGCGACAACAAGCCGCCGCTCGGCCTCGACAAATGGACCTATGGGCCCTATGCGCTGGTCGAAAAATACATCCCCGGCCGCGAGCTGTCGGTGGGCGTCATGGGTATCCGCGACCAGAAGGCGAAAGCGCTGACGGTTACGGAAATCAAAACGAATCTGGATTTCTATAACTACGAGGCGAAATACGCGGCGGGCGGGTCGACACATATAATACCCGCCGAGATCGGCAAGGACGTTTTCGAAGAAGCCTTGCGCATCGCCGCTTTCGCACACGAAAAATTAGGCTGCACAGGTGTCACGCGCAGCGATTTCAGGTATAATGATAACGAACCGGGCGTATCGGGGCTCTTTTACCTCGAAACGAATACTCAGCCCGGAATGACGCCTACTTCGCTGGTTCCGGAGCAGGCGGCGCACTTGGGGATGACTTTTGGGGATCTTGTGGAGTGGCTCGTCGAAAATTCGGCGATACACACATAAGGTTAAGGGGATAGATGAAGCTGTTTGGGATGCGCGAGGGCTCGCTCTCGCGAAGGGGCGCCCGCTTGTGGATGCTCCGATTCAGGAAATTCGGGATTATGGCTGCGGCAATCGCTGTTGTCGCGGGCGGCGGCTATTACGGCTGGAAAAATAATTCCTTCGCCCGGGCCGCGACCTGGGCGCGCGCCGAAATTCTTTCCACCACATCATCCTCCGGCTTCAAGGTCAACGAAGTGATCGTGACAGGGCGCATTCATATCAGGCGCGACACGATTTTGAAGCAGCTGAACGTGAAACAGGGCGAGCCCATCTTCGGCGTCTCCGTCGATGACGCGCAGAGATCGCTCGCGGAAATTTCCTGGGTGAAAGAGGTGAGCGTTACACGCCGACTGCCCGACAAGATCGTCATTGAAATTGTGGAACGCAAGCCCGCGGCGCTGTGGCAGTACCAGAAGAAGATTTCCGTCATCGACGCCGACGGCCGCCCGCTGACATCCGAAGACCTTGATTCCTACCAGAGTCTGCCGCTGGTCGTGGGCGAAGACGCGCCGCTGCATGCGGCGGAGCTGCTGAATCTGCTGAAAGCCGAGCCTTCCGTCGAAAAGGAAATCGCTTCCGCCGTGCGCGTGGGCGGGCGGCGCTGGGATTTGCGCCTGAAAAGCGGGCTGCTGGTGAAGCTGCCGGAAAACGATGCGGAGCTGGCGCTGTCGCGCCTCGCGAAGGAACAGGAGGAGCGCGGGCTGTTCGACAAGCTGATCACGGCGGTCGATCTGCGCATCCCCGATGAAATGGTGATCGAACCCGTGAACGGAGGATCTGCCGAAGATAAAAACAAAAAAACCATCTGATATAAAAAAAGAAACTGTCCAATAAAGAAACGAAGCGGAGAGTACAGATGAAGAAGGACAAAAGCGAACTGAAGAGCCCCCTTTCGGCCAAGAGTTCGATTAAACTGGCGGCGGACAAGACGCGGCAGGACAGCCTGTTTTCGCGCAACATCATCGCGGCGCTCGATATCGGGACGAGCAAGGTGTGCTGCTTTATCGCCGAGATCAAGAGCCATGGCACGATCGAGGTCATCGGCATCGGCCACCAGGCCTCGCGCGGCGTGAAGGCCGGCGCCATCATCGACCTGAAGGCGGCGGAAACCGCGGTCGCCCATGCGGTCGAGGCGGCGGAGCTGATGGCGAAAGAACATCTGCAGGGCCAGCCGATCAAATCCGTTTTCGTGAACGTGCCCGGCACGCACACGCTGTCGCATCAACTGACCGCCGGCGTGCGCGTGCAGACCGGCGAAGTGACGGAGCGCGATATCCGCCAGGCGCTTGCGCAAAGCGGCAATGTCGCCGTGCCCGGCAAGGACGAGCTTATCCATGTCATTGCCTCCGGCTATTCCATCGACCGCCAGCGTGGCATTTCGGAGCCGCGCGGCATGGCGGGACAGCAGCTGGACGTCACGCTGCACCCGGTCACGGCGCTGGTTTCCGCCACGCGGAATATCGCGACCGTCGTGAACCAGAACCACCTGGAGATCGAGGCTTATTGCGCGACGCCTTATGCGTCGGGCCTGGCGGCGCTCGTCGGCGACGAGATGGACTTGGGCTGCACCGTCATCGACATGGGCGGCGGATCGACCGGCATCGGCGTGTTTTTCGAGGGAAACCTCATCTTTTCTTCGGCCGTGCCCGTCGGCGGCCAGCATGTGACGAGCGATATCGCGCGCGGGCTTATCACGTCGCTCAACGATGCGGAGCGCATCAAAACACTGTACGGCACGGCGCAGGCGAGCGGCCTTGACGACACGGCGATGATCGACGTGCCGCCGGTGGGCGAGGAAGAACATTCGCAGCCCAATTACGTGCCCAAATCCATGCTGGGCAATATCATCCAGCCGCGCATCGAGGAAACATTTGAACTGGTGCGGCAAAAGCTTGACGACAACGGCATGGGAAAAATCGCCGGGCGCCGCGTGGTTCTGACAGGCGGCGCGTCGCAATTGCCGGGCCTGTGCGACATTGCGCAGCTTATTCTCGACAAGCAGGTGCGTCTCGGCCGTCCGCAGAAAATAAAAGGACTTGCAGAAGCAACCGGAGGACCCGCGTTTTCGGCCTGCGCGGGTTTGCTCCACTACGCAGCGGAACATGCGGAAGAAATTCCGGCCGCGCCGCAGGGCTACGGGTTTTCTCTGCCCGTGCCTTTCGCCGGCGAACTGCTGCATAAAGTAACCCACTGGTTGAAGGAGAACTGGTAACCGACTCAATAACCACACAGAATTACTTTCCGGACCCTGAAATCGACTTTTGAATCCAAAGTTTTAGGGGAATTATAAAAACAAGAAAACACAATATTGACTCTGGAAAGCGCGAATCACCTCGACTAGAATCAACAAATCGAAGCGGAGGACTAAAAACAATGGCAATCAACATAAGAATGCAATCACAGACAAATCGTCTGAAACCAAAGATCACGGTGATTGGCGTCGGCGGGGCCGGCGGCAATGCTGTGAATAACATGATCAACTCGAATCTCGAAGGCTGCGAATTCCTCGTCTGCAATACCGACGCGCAGGCGCTTGAAGGAAATTCGTCGCCGCATAAAATCCAGCTGGGCGTGAACGTCACGCGCGGACTGGGCGCCGGGGCGAATCCCGAAATCGGCCGTGCCGCTGCTGAAGAAAGCATCGACGAAATCATGGCCTATCTCGAGGGCTCCAACATGGTCTTCGTCACCGCCGGCATGGGCGGCGGCACAGGCACAGGCGCTGCTCCCGTCATCGCGCAGGCGGCGCGGGAATCCGGCATCCTGACCATCGGCGTGATCACCAAGCCCTTCCATTTCGAGGGCACGCATCGTATGAAGCTGGCGGAAAACGGCATCAACGAGCTGCAAAAGCACGTCGACACCCTCATTATCATCCCGAACCAGAACCTGTTCCGCGTGGCGAACGAGAAGACAACCTTCGCGGACGCCTTTAAAATGGCGGACGAGGTTCTGCAATCGGGCGTCCGCGGCGTGACCGACCTGATGGTCATGCCGGGCCTTATCAACCTGGACTTCGCCGATGTTCGCGCCGTGATGGCCGAAATGGGCAAGGCCATGATGGGCACGGGCGTGGGCGAAGGCGAGCGCCGCGCAGTCGCGGCCGCCGAAGCCGCGATCTCCAACCCGCTGCTCGACGATGTCTCGATGAAAGGCGCACGCGGCGTCCTCATCAACGTCATCGGCGGCACCGACCTCACGCTGTTCGAAGTTGACGAAGCCGTCAACCGTATCCGCGACGAAGTCGACCCCGACGCGAATATCATCTTCGGCTCGACCGAAGACGTCACGCTGAACGGCAAGATGCGCATTTCCGTGGTCGCCACGGGCATCGAAGGCACGGGCACGCAGTCGCTCCGCCCGGGCATCGCGACGCATGTGGTCGAACCCCAGCGCAGACCCGTCGTGCAACAGCAACAGCAGCAGCCGCAACCCCAGCCGGTGAAGACGCCGGTCACGGGCGGCTATGCCACCTACGAGCAGCGCCAGCCCGCCGCAGCGCCGCGCACGCGCGATAACTTCGGCACGACCTCGGCGATACCCGCGGCGATCCTGCCCGTCCACGCGCAGGGACGCCCGGCCTACCAGCCCACCGCTTCGGCAGCGGCGCAGCCGGTTGTCTCGCAGCGTCCGCCGGTGCAGGAGGAATGGGAGCGCTCGCCCGAGCCGCAAATGGGCCATGCATCGTCCAACGCCGACTACGGCGCCGCGACGGCCACGGCCCGCAAGCTGGACGAGCAGCAGGCGGATAACTGGACGACAAGGGCCTCAACGCCCCCCGTCACCCAGAACTATCCCCAGCGCAACCAGCCGACGGCCCAGCAGCCGCGCGCAACAAGGCAAGGCAACAGCTTCATCCCGCCCAAGCCCGTCGATCCGCGCCACGCGGCAGGGCATGCGACGGGAGCAGACCTGTTTGCCGACGGCGAGACGCTGGCAGCGCCGAAAATGGACATGACGGAGAAGCAGCCGAAAAAATCACCGTCACTGTTCGAACGCTTCACGCTGCAGAGGGAGAAGGAGGTTACGGCTCCTGCTCCCGCCGCTGCGGCGCCCAGAGCGGATACCTCGACCAGACTCACGGTTGAGGACGGCGGCAAATCCACGGAGGACGAGCTGGACATCCCGGCTTTCCTGCGCCGCCAGGCGAATTAAACGCTTAAACTCCGCTTTCGATAGAAAACCCCGGGATGACCTCCCGGGGTTTTTCTTTTCCCTGCTTATTTATTTACATAATGCATATTTACAAATGCCATAAATCGCTTGGCATCGCACCCCGATTGCCATATTATGCAACCTCATTTCATGACAGGAGCCTCCAAGCCATGTACAAGCCCCGCAGACCCCCTCACTCCACCGACAAAACCCAGCCGGACGGCAACGCGCTGCGCGATGCGCTGGCCCGCCGCCGCGCCGACGAAGATTCGCAGGAACAGCAGCGCGAGCAGGATGCGCGCGACGCGCTCGGCGGCTCTTTGAGCAAGTGGTTCAACGATGTCGCGGCGGATATCCCGAAGAAAGTCGCGGAAATCACCCGCGCCCTCGACGCCGGCCAGTCAGTATCGGCGGATTTCAGCTATTCGGCCTCGGAAGCTAGCCTGACGCTGCGCGGCCTCGGCGAAGTAAACATGGAAACGCTGCCCGGTTTCAAAAAACTGGACGAGACCTGCAAGGGCCTCGACATCGCATGCACGGTCACGCAAGGGCGGAACGGTTACGGCCGCAAGGTCGGCGCAGGCCAGCCCTATCTGCATGTTACTGTCGACGCCGAAAAGCCCTATCGCCCGGTGACGGTCGAAAAGGTGCAGCCGCGCGGCCGCCGGTAAGATTTTGTCCTGAAACACAAAGAACCCCGGGATGATTTCCCGGGGTTTTTCTTTTCGCTCCGTCCCTTCTCTCAACATGCGTTGAGGAAAAGAAAAAGGTTGTATCTGTTCAGGAACCCTCCGCATTCAGCCGATACCCGATCTTCGGCTCGGTGAAAAGATATTGCGGGTTAAACGGGTCGTCGCCGAGTTTTTCGCGCAGGCGCTGGATGTAGATGCGCAGGTAGTGGCCGTGTTTTTCGGGGCTTTCGTCCCAGACTTCTTTCATGATTTCAGATTGCGTCACCACCTGCCCCGCACGGCGCACGAGAAGGGCGAGCAAATCGAATTCAAGCGGCGTCAGTTTAATATCGCGGCCGTGCAGCGTGACGCGGCGGCGCCAGATATCGACGTTCAACCCGCGCGTTTTAAAGGTCATTTCCGGCGCCTGCGCCCTGTCGCTGAGACGCAGAGCCGTTTTCATGCGGGTCACAAGGCCTGCAGATTCGCGCAAGGGTTTCATCACGTAATCGGCAGCGCCCGCGAGATGCCGTCGGCATTGCCGTTGATCCAGACCGGGTTTTCGACGCCCGTCACGTCAAGGCGCACGGATTGCCTGAGCTTCAGCCTGCTCAGCCCAAGCCCTTCCTGGAGGGCAGGCAGCTGACCTTCACGTTCAGGGAATTTTCCATGCCGCAGACGCCGGCGAACGAAAACCAGGCGGTCGCCGCGGCCAGCTCGGCCCTCAAGACGCCGCAGAACCGGCCGCCTTGGTTGGCGCCGTGACTTTGAAAAACCCCGGGAGGGCGTCCCTTGGGTTCTTATTGCTCGCAAATTTAACACATTAAGTAAAATATTTTTTCTCCATATATCCACCTTCGGGAGGAAAATTCCGTTTGCTCCCCGCCCGTCTACCCTTCACACTGAAACGGGCTACATTAAGGATTCTGGGGGAGGGATCTTGATCGACGATATTTCCATTCCGTTGCGCGAAAATGAATCTTTGACTCCGTCAGGGATATCGGGCGACCGGCAGCTGCTCCGGCGCCTTGCTGCACACTGTCACGCCTATAAAAGTCCCGACACCCGGCGCGCCCTGTTCCAGCTCGCGACAACCGCGGGACTCTTTTTCGGCGCACTCGGCCTGATGCTGGCGGCTTTTCATCACGGCGTCTATTGGGGCTGCGTCCTGCTGGCGCCTCTGGCGGCGCTGCTGCTGGTGCGCCTCTTCATCATCCAGCATGACTGCGGCCACGGCTCGTTTTTTCCATCGCGCCGCGCCAACGACTGGGCTGGCCGCGCGATCAGCGTTTTCACCTTCACGCCCTACGGCTTCTGGCGCACCGCGCATAACATGCACCATGCTGGATCCGGCGACCTGGACCGCCGCGGCATCGGCAGCATCGACACGCTGACGGTGAAGGAATACCAGGCGCTGCCCGCGAAGAAGCGCCTCGCCTACCGCCTCTACCGTAATCCTTTTTTCCTGCTTGGGCTGGCGGTGCCGTTCAACACATTCATCGGCCAGCGTATCCCCTCCACGCAGTCCGCATCCTTTCTCGAAAAATACCCCTGCGTGCCCGACGCCGTGGCCCGCCGCAGCATCCACGCGCTCAATGCCGCGCTGGTGGTTTTTTACGGCCTCGCGGCGCTGGCCTTCGGCTGGGCGCCGCTCCTCGTTCTTTACGTGCCGGTGGTGATTTTAACGAGCTGGGCGGGCGGCTGGCTGTTCTTCATCCAGCACCAGTTCGAGCGCGCCCACTGGAAGCGCACCCAGGACTGGAATTTTTCGGAGGCCGCAGTCATGGGCAGCTCGTACTATGTGCTGCCCCGCGTTTTACACTGGTTCACCGGGAACATCGGGCTGCACCATATCCACCATCTCTGCAGCCTGATCCCGAACTACAGGCTGCAGCAATGCCTGAAAGACAGCCCGGAGCTTCAGGGCATGAACCGGCTGACACTTTGGGAGAGCCTGAAGTGCACCCGCTGGTCCCTATGGGACGAGGATTTATCGAAGATGGTCGCGTTCAGCGATTTGAAGACGGCGTAAGACGCTTTCGTCACCCCTGGATTTCGCCGGAATGACATTATTTTTTACGGCGCGCAGCCGCCGTCGGGCACGGGCTTGTAGCCGATGATGCTGCGCGAATAGGAGGGCGGCCAGGCCTGTAGGCGCGCGCTCTTCAGGTTGAAGTCGTAGACGCAGCCTTCCTTGATGTCCGCGCCACCCACGGCGCCGAAGGTGTCGAACTTGCCCTGGTTGGTGTAGATGAAATATTTCTGCCCCGGGAATTCCGCGTTGGCGTCCGCCATGACCTTTCCAGTCACGCGCGTGCGCACGATCTCGTTGCCCTGCGTCATGTGATAGACGCCGGGGCCCACCATTGCGCCGGCCACCAGGGCCGCCCCTAAAAACACGCTTCTCAGACTCATTTTTTTGCTCCCGTTATTATTTCCGCCGCCAAAGGCGCGCTGGACTAACTTTAATCCGCCTCCGGCGACGATCAGGCCGACGCCGATGATCCGCATCGTCATGTTCATCAGGAACCCGAGCGTGCCGAAGATGATCCGCTTGGCCTTGCCGGGGGGCTTTTGCTTTTGCTGCTGCTGCGCCATCGCCTGCTGCTGCGCCATATAGGCTTCATAGAGCGCCCGTTCCCGTTCGTCGGGCTCTCCCTGATCGCGCGCCGGCGGCTCGGGCTGCGGCGCATCCTCACGGCTCGGTCCCCAGATTGCCACGATCCTGCTCATAACACTGTTTCGTCCATAAATGGCTGCGATGCCGTTTATAGCACTTCATTTTCCATTAAAAGACAATATCCAATCATATATATTATGTCAATTAATTTTGCTGCGCTGCGCGGCGGAAAACAATCCGGAAATGCCAAAACAGGTGTTAAATCAGTAACTTAATTTTGTAACACATTGTCGCAAAGAGTGACTTCAGCCGGTGCTTTGCATTTGTTACTTAAGAGGTGGGGGAGATATCCTAACAACTTCAACAATCAGGGTTTTTCACACAAAATGTTGACGTCCACATCTCAGCACACGCTGAAATCGTCGCTCACGCTCATCGGTGTCGGCCTTCATTCCGGCATCAATACCGTCATCACCGTCGAGCCCGCGCCTGCCTCAACCGGCATCGTTTTCATCCGCACCGACATCAAGGACCGCGACAATGCCGTCCCTGCAAAATGGGATCATGTCGTCGACACCCGGCTCTGCACCGTTCTTGCCAACAAGGCCGGCGTCACGGTTTCGACCGTCGAGCACCTGCTATCGGCCTGCGCGGCCATGGGCCTTGATAACGCCGTTGTTCAAATCGACGGGCCTGAAGTGCCCATCATGGACGGCAGCGCGCAGAAGTTCGTGGCTGCCATCGAGCGCGCGGGCCTGACCAAACAACGCGCCGCCCGCAAGGTCCTGCGCATCAAGAAAACCGTTTCCTATCAGGAGGGTGAGAAGGAAGTATTCCTGTCGCCCGCCGACAGCCAGTATTTCGGCTTCGAGATTTCCTTCCCGAGCCCGGCCATCGGCCGCCAGAAATTCACGCTGCATTTCAAGGAAGATAACTACCGCGCCGATGTCGCGCCCGCGCGCACCTTCGGCTTCCTGCATGAAGTTGAGGCATTAAGAAAAATGGGCCTGGCCCGCGGCGGCTCGCTCGACAACGCCATCGTCATCGACGGCGACAAGGTGTTGAACCCGGGCGGCTTGCGCTTCAAAACCGAATTCGTGCGCCACAAGGTGCTGGACGCCATCGGCGACCTGTACCTGGCCGGATGCCAGCTGTTCGGCCATTACCACGGCGTCAAGGCCGGCCATGCCATGAACAACAAGATATTGCATGTGTTGTTCTCACAGCCGGATGCCTTCGAGATCGTGGATATGGTTCCGCAGGCAGCCCCCCACCGCCAGCCCGTTGCGGCCGGCCGGGTCTATGGCGAGGCCGAGCTGCCCGTGGCTGTCACGGCTTAAGAAAAACGCGTCTTTGCAGGCATTTTGAAACCATGCTATAAAAAGGCTGGTTGTCTGTATCGCTTTTGTTCTTCCGGATTCTGTCATGTTCCAAGCCTTAAAAGCGGCCCCCGTTCTGTGCCTGTGCGCGATGCTCAGCCTTGCGGCCTGCTCCTCGACCAAGAACGCCGACAAGGACACGCCGGAAAAGCAGGTGCCGGTCGAAAAAATCTATAACGACGCGAAGGACCAGCTCGACAAGGGCGAGTTCTACAAGGCCGCCAAGGCCTTCGATGACGTCGACCGCCAGTACCCTTATTCGCAATGGGCGGCGCGCGCGCAGCTGATGGCGGGCTATGCCCAGTACAAGAACCTGAAATACGACGAGGCGATCCTGGCGCTCGACCATTTCATCGAGCTGCACCCGGGCGACGTCAACATCGCCTATGCCTATTACCTGCGTGCGCTGTGTTATTACGAGCAGATTTCGGACGTGCGCCGCGACCAGAAGATGACCGAACTTGCGCTGGAAAACCTGCGCCAGGTCGTCAGCCGCTTCCCCGACAGCAAATACGCGCGCGACGCGGCGCTCAAAGTCGACCTGACCATGGACCACCTGGCCGGCAAGGAAATGGAAGTCGGCCGCTATTACCTCGAGCGCCGCCAGTTCCAGGCCGCCATTCCGCGCTTCAAGCGCGTGATCGACAATTACCAGACGACGACCCATGTGCCGGAAGCGCTGCACCGCATGGTGGAAGCTTACCTGTCGCTGGGCCTTACCGACGAAGCGAAGAAATCCGCCGCCATCCTCGGCCACAATTACCCGAACAGCAACTGGTACAGAGACACTTACCGCCTGCTGAAGGGCAATACCGGCGCGGAGCCGCCGCATAAATCGATTTACCAACGGACCATCGGAAAAATTTTATAGCGCAAAATGCTGAGCAGCCTTGCGATACAAAACGTCGTCCTGATTGACCGCCTGACGCTGGAAGGCGGGGACGGATTGCTGGCGCTGACCGGCGAAACCGGCGCGGGAAAATCTATCCTGCTGGACGCGCTGGGCCTGGCGCTCGGCGCGCGCGCGGACAGCGGGCTGGTGCGCCACGGCGCCGAACAGGCTTCGGCCGCCGCCTGTTTCGAGGTCGCCATGAAGCATCCGGTGCATGCCCTGCTGAAGGACAAGGGCATCGAGACGAAGGACACCATCATCCTGCGCCGCACCCTGGGCAAGGACGGGCGCAGCAAGGCCTTTATCAACGATGCGCCGGTTTCGGTGCAGCTGCTGAAAGACGCGGGCGCCCTGCTGGTCGAAATCCACAGCCAGTTCGAAACGCAGGGGTTGCTGAACCCGGAAACGCATATCGCCGTGCTGGATGCCTATGCCGGGCTGGAGAACGAAGCCGCCGAAATTTCCGCCCTGTGGAAGGTCTGGCGCGAGGCCGCAAGCCGCCTGGAACAGGCGCAGAGCGATATCGAAGCGACGCGCCTGCAGGAAGATTACCTGAAGCATATGGTGGCGGAATTGGATAAGCTGGACCCTAAATCCGGCGAGGAACAGGCGCTGGCCGAAAAGCGCCAGCTGCTTCTGAACCGCGAAAAACTCGCTGGCGCCTACGAACAGGCGACCACGATACTGGAGTCCGAAGACGGGCTGCAATCCCAATTGGGCAAGCTGCAGGCGACGCTCGACCGCCTGTCTGAAAAAGCGCCAGGCCAAATCAAGCCTCTGCTGGAATCCCTTTCCCGCGCCAAAGGCGAGATTGACGACCTGGCCTGGCAGATCGAGAAAGTGAAAAACGGCGGCGATCGCAGCGCCGACCGGCTGGAAGATGTCGAGGAACGCTATTTCGCGCTGCGCGACTGCGCCAAGAAGCACCGCACCACTGTCGACGCCCTGCCGCAGGTCTATGAAGACCTGTCGCAGAAACTGCGCCTGATCACCCACCGCGAGGAAACGCTGGCGGACCTGAAGAAAGCCGTGGCGAAAGGGCGTGATGCCTACATGACGAAAGCCGAGACTTTAAGCGCCAAACGCGCGAAGGCCGCGCAGAAACTGGCCAAGGCCGTCAATCTGGAACTTCCCGACCTGCGGCTGGAAAAAGCCAAATTCAACGCCGAATGCGTCAAGGGCACGGAGATTGAGTGGGGCCCCAAGGGTTTCGACCGCGTACAGTTTACGGTTTCGACCAACCCGCAGACGCCTGCCGGGCCCATTCATAAAATTGCCTCGGGCGGCGAGCTCAGCCGCTTTATGCTGGCGCTCAAGGTCATTCTTGCCGAAACAAGCTCCATCCCCACATTGATATTCGACGAAGTCGATGCCGGCATCGGCGGCGCGACGGCGGATGCGGTGGGCGAGCGGCTGCAGCGCCTGGCCAAAAAATACCAGGTGCTGGTCGTCACCCACAGCCCGCAGGTGGCCGCGCGCGCGGCACATCACTGGCATGTGTCGAAAACCGAACAAAAAGGCACCGTGATCACGAAGATCACCCCGCTGATGGCCGTGCAGGAGCGGCAGGAAGAAATCGCCCGCATGCTCTCGGGCGCCGAAGTCACGCGCGAGGCCCGCGCGCAGGCCGCCAAGCTTCTGGAGAACCATGTTGCCGCGGCGTAAAAGCCAGAAGGAGCCGCCGGTTTCCGGCCTGAGCGCGCTTGAGGCTGCCTCTGAGGCGTCGGATCTGCGCGCAAAACTCAAATACCATGACATTCTCTACCACCAGAAAGACGCGCCAGAGATTTCGGATGCCGAATACGACACGCTGAAGAAAAGACTAATCGACATCGAAACCGCCTTCCCCGAACTGATCACGCCGGATAGCCCGACCCAGACTGTGGGCGCAAAGCCGCTGAAGGAATTCGCCAAGGTGCGCCATGCGGTGCCGATGCTGTCTCTGTCCAACAGCTTCAGCGACGAAGACGTGACGGATTTTGTCGAGCGCGTGCACAAGTTCCTGAATATCCCCGCCGCCACCGCGATCGAATTCCTGGCCGAGCCGAAAATAGACGGGCTGTCCTGCAGCCTGCGCTACGAAAAGGGAAAGCTGGTGCAGGCCGCCACGCGCGGCGACGGGGAGGAAGGCGAGGACGTGACGCAGAACGTGCGCACCATCAAAACCGTGCCTCATGCGCTCCCCAAAGATGCGCCGGACATTCTGGAGGTGCGCGGCGAAGTCTATATGACCCGCGCCGACTTCCAGAAACTCAATCAGGCGCAGGAAAGGGCGGAAGAGAAAATTTTCGCCAATCCGCGCAACGGCGCGGCGGGCAGCCTGCGGCAGCTGGATTCTTCCATCACAGCGAAACGCCCCTTGCGTTTCTTCGGCTATGCGCTGGGCGAGACGTCGGAACCGGTTTCAGATACGCAGGACGGCATCCGGAAGAAACTTTCTCAGTGGGGCTTCGAGGTTCCGGCGCCCGCAAAAGTGCTGAAAAGCGCGGACGATATCCTGAAATTCCATGCGCAGGTTTACGCGCAGCGCCCCGATATCGCTTACGACCTCGACGGCGTGGTTTACAAAGTCAACTCGCTCGACTACCAGAAGCGCCTCGGCTTTATCAGCCGCTCGCCCCGCTGGGCGACGGCGCATAAATTCCCGGCCGAGCAGGCTGAAACCGTCATCAATAAAATCATCATCCAGGTCGGACGCACCGGCACGCTGACGCCGGTGGCGGAACTGGAGCCGATCAACGTCGGCGGCGTGATGGTGAGCCGCGCGACCCTGCACAACGAGGACGAAATCGGCCGCAAGGGCGTCTATGAGGGCGCGCGCATTATCATCCAGCGCGCGGGCGACGTGATCCCGCAGGTCGTGCGCGTGGTGAACCCGAACCCGAAAAAGCTGTTCAGATTTCCTGATAAATGCCCCGAATGCGGCAGCAAGGCCGTGCGCGAGGAAGACGAAGCCGCGACGCGCTGCACCGGAGGCCTTATCTGCCCCGCGCAGGCGGTCGAGCGCCTGAAGCATTTCGTCAGCCGCACGGCTTTCGATATCGAGGGTCTGGGCGATAAAATAATCAAGGAATTCTGGGACGAGAAAATCATCCAGACGCCCGGCGATATCTTCCGCCTCGAAAAACATGCCGGGGCCCTGAAAGAGCGCGAAGGCTGGGGGGAACTTTCCGTCAACAACCTTCTGGAATCGGTCGAGAAGCGCCGCACCATCGGGCTCGACCGTTTTATCTATGCTCTCGGCATCCGTCAGGTGGGACAGGCCACCGCGAAAAAACTTGCCGCGCATTACGAAAGCCTCGGCAATCTGCTGACCCAGATGAAGGCTGCCGCCACGCCCGGCAGCGCGGCGTTTCAGGAACTCGACAATATCGGCGACATCGGCCTGTCGATGGCCGAGGATATCGTGGCCTTCTTCGCCGAGAAGCATAATCAGGAGGTCATTAAGGACCTGCGGCAAGAACTGACGATAAAAGACTTCGCGCGGCCGAAAACCGTGCAGTCCGCCGTGACCGGCAAGACCGTCGTTTTCACCGGCAAGCTGTCGCGCATGGGGCGCGAGGAAGCGAAGGCACATGCGGAATCGCTGGGCTGCAAGGTCGGCTCCTCCGTCTCCAAGAATACCGATTACCTGATCGCGGGAGAGGACGCCGGCTCGAAACTGAAAAAAGCCGCCGAGCTGGGCGTGAAGGTTTTGTCGGAGGATGAATGGCTGGAGATGGTAAAATGACAACTGAAACCCCGGCTTCCGCCGGGGTTACATAAGTAATTTTGAAAGAGGGAAGAAACGTCATGGGGAAATTTGAGCGCACAAGGTCTATCCTGATCACCTGCTTCGGCGTTCTGGC
>SCTB01000004.1 GCA_004297545.1 Alphaproteobacteria bacterium | reverse complement strand
CAAAGTTCCGGTAACGGCGGGCTGGAAAGTGGCGCATGCCTCGGTGTGAAGAACATCGGAAAGCCGTGTGCGTTAATAGCGCATGCACGGTTTGATGAGGGAGGGCAGGCGAGAGCCTGCATCTCTACTCTACCTAAATTTCCAGACCTTCAAGAAGGTTCATATTGTGACGGCGTGAAGTATAACGGGCTTAGACAGCATAACCTCCTGATTTTCCGTTCGTGGTGAGCTTGTCGAACCATGAACGGAAAATCTTACTGAAAAAATCTTGCTAATCAGGAAAACGAATGCGCATTTGCTGCTTGATAGCAATCCCTGCTGCGAATTGACTTGGGCGACCAGGGGAGAAAAAGATGGGTAATGCCAAAGAATCATCTGCAAAGGAAGGCACTGCGGCGGGCAAGAGCGCCAAACCGGACAAATTCACATTCGAGGACATGCGCCTGAAAGTCGGCGACCGGCTGCAAATCCAGCCGCCCTCGCGGCTTTCGCAGGAACGCTTCTTCGTCAAGGTGATCGGCTACCTGCACAATGTCAGCCTGCTGGTGACCGCGCCGATGACCCCCCATGGTCTGCGCTTGCAATTGATCGAAGGCGAAAAGCTGGTGGCGCGGATATTCTCCAGCCAGAATGCGTTCGGTTTTGCCTGCACGATAGATAAAATCTGCAAGCTTCCTTTCGACTACCTGCACCTCTCTTTTCCGTCCGAGGTGCAAGGCTCCCAGGTGCGTAAAGCGCCGCGCGTGAAAACCAAAATCATTGCAACTGTTACCACCGTCGCTGGGGAAAGCGTGCCCGCCGTGATCACCAACCTCAGCGCCAACGGCGCGATGCTGGATGCACGGCGCAATCTGGCGGAAAAAGGAGAAAGCATAAAATTAGCGTTTCGCATCAATCTGCACGACATCGACGCTTACCTGTCGGTAACCGCCGTCGTGCGCGCGCTGTTCGCCGACGGCGCCATGGATAATGGCGTGACCTTCGTTCATCACGGGCTCGAATTCGTCAATTTACAAACCAACGACAGCGTAATTTTGCAAAGCTTGATCTATCAGCATATGATCGAACATCCAGATACCATGATATAGCAGGCATCAGGGATCAGTAAAAACCCGATGCGAAACGCCAATTTCTCTACTGATCCTTGATACCTAACCCCTGATACCTGACCTCTGATTCCTGAACCCCATGCTCTATTCCCTTCTCCGCCCCCTATTGTTCCGTCTCGACCCGGAAACCGCCCACAATTTGACCCTGAATGGTTTGAATCTGCTGCACAAGACCGGCCTGCTTGGCCTGATCGGCTCGCCTCCCGCCGCTAAGCCGCGCAAGCTGATGGGGCTGACCTTTCCCAACCCGCTGGGGCTGGCCGCCGGGCTGGACAAGGACGGCGCGTGCATAGACGCGCTGGCCGCATTGGGTTTCGGCTTCATCGAAATCGGCACGGTGACGCCGCGCCCCCAGCCGGGCAACCCGCAACCCCGCCTGTTCCGCCTGCCACCAGCGAACGCGATCATCAACCGCATGGGGTTCAACAACCTCGGCGTTGATAACCTGCTGGAAAACGTCCGCCGAGCGCGCTATCGCGGCATCCTCGGCATCAATATCGGCAAAAATTTCGACACGCCGATCGAGCAGGCGGCGCAGGATTATCTGATCGGCTTGAGAAAAGTC
>SCTB01000049.1 GCA_004297545.1 Alphaproteobacteria bacterium | reverse complement strand
TATTTGCCCTGCAGCTCGGCCAGGTTGTCGATTTCGACGCTCGCGATGCTGAAGGATGTGCCCTTGCGGTCGAAACGGTCCTGCTCGCGCTTGATGTCGTTGCGCATGCCGGCGACCGTGCGCAGGCCCGTGATGGGGTCCACCGCGACCACAGAGTCCGACACATCGGCCTGCAGGCGGCGTATCTGGGTGATAAAGCCCTCGAACTGGTTTTCGAAGTTATCGTATATCTCCAGCGTCGGCATCGCGCCGCTGGCGCAATGGCTGAGCAGCATCTGCGCGGCGCCGCAGAGGTCGCCATGCACATGCTCCAGGTGGTCGGCGATCTTGCGGTCGATGGCGCTGCGCTCGGCCTCGCGCTTGCACCACATCAGAAGGGCGGAAGGCGCATGGTAGTCGGCGGGGCGCGCCTGCGAGCCCGATCCCGGGAAGAAGCATTGGCGCATGATGGCCACACGCCAGTCGAGAAGCGTCTCAATCTCCGACACGATCATGTCTGTCGACAATGTCTGCGTATAGGAAACGGCCAAGGCGAAAAACCCTAACAATATTACGGGATTATCAAAAACATGCTCCCCGCTAAAAATATCGCATGTACCTTGATTATACAACCCAATGGTTACGAATTTGCGAAAGCGTTCCGGTCAGAATTCCTTGACGAACGTCGCGCATCAGGCGCGTCATGGTCGCCACATTATGTATGGATAACAATTGCATACCCAGTATTTCCCCGACCCGGAACAGGTGGTGGATATAACCCCGGCTATGGTTGGCGCAGGTGGTACAGGGGCATGTTCCGTCAATTGGGTTCGAGTCTTTCATGAACTGCGCATTTCTCATATTCATGCGCTCTTTCGGCGCGCCCTTCACCAGCGCCCAGCCATGCCGCGCGATGCGCGTGGGCGAAACGCAGTCGAAAGTGTCGATGCCCGCCAGCACATTCGTGAACACATCGACGAAAGAACCGATGCCCAGAAGATGCACGGGGCGGGACGGGTGGATATGCGGGCTGCACATCGCCACCACCTCGTACATCTGCTCTTTCGATGAACCCAGCGAGCCGCCGATGGCTGTGGCGAAGAAGTCGCTGTCGCGCGTCCATTCGCAGGACTCCTTGCGCAAATCCGGATAGACGCCGCCCTGCACGATGCCATACATGCGCTGTTTGCCATCGTCCTTGCGCTTCCATTCAGCGAGAGAACGGTCGCCCCAGCGCATACTCATGGCCATGGAGCGCGCGGTGTATTCCTTGTCGACATGGAAGGGCGTGCATTCGTCCAGCTGCACGATAAGATCGGCGCCCAGCTTGCGCTGGATATCGATGGAGCTTTCGGGCGTCAGGTGGAATTTTTTGCCGTCGAGGTAAGACCTGAATTCCGCCCCCTCCTCCGAGATTTTCAGGATGCTTTTGTCGCGGAAGCGGTTTCCCTTGCCCTTGATCTCATCCGCGACCGAGCCGTGGCCGAGCGAGAATATCTGGAACCCGCCGGAATCCGTGAACATCGGCCCGTTCCAGTTCATGAATTTATGCAAGCCCCCCATATCGGCGATCAGGTCCGGCCCCGGCGAGAGCATCAGGTGATAGGTGTTCGACAGGATGATATCGACCTGCGCGTCTTTCAGCTGCGCGGGCGACAGCCCCTTCACCGAAGCCTTGGTGCCGCAGAAAATAAAGTTCGGCGTCTCGATCGTGCCGTGCGGCGTCGTCAGCTTCCCCACGCGGGCGTAGGAAGCGGGGTCTTTATGGGTGATGTCGAAGGCGAAGGTCATGGGTCGTTGTAACATTTTTTGTCATTCCCGCGAAGGCGGGAATCCAGCAGGCCTTCAGGCCTGCATAATTTATCAAATGCGCGCTTCCGCGCGCTGGATTCCCGCCTTCGCGGGAATGACGAAAGCGGCGCAATAAAAAAGGCGGGACAAGTCATCCCGCCTTTTTAAATCTCTATAGCAACCTTAAGCGGCCTTCTTGGCGGCTTTCTTGGTGGTCGAGCGGCGCTTTTTCGGGGCGGGCTTCGGAGCCTCGCCGGCCTTGTCGACCAGCTGCTTGCGGACCTTGCGCAGCTGCGGCGTCAGCTTGGACGGCGCAGAGGACAAGAGGAACGCATCGAGGCCGCCGCGGTGTTCGACCGTGCGGATGCCGTGCGTGGTGGCCGTGATGCGGATGTTCTTCTTCAGCACGACGCTGTAGAGGGACACTTTCTGCAGGTTGGGCAGGAAGCGGCGCTTGTTCTTGTTGTTCGCGTGGGAAACGGTATTGCCGACGAGCGGCTTCTTTCCCGTGATTTCGCAGCATCTTGACATGATCTTTAATCCTTGTTCTCCGGACGCCGCCCAAAGCGCCGCCCTAAATCCTTATACAGACGCAGCACCATATGTTAAGGGGCCGGTTTTTTCAACATATTTCGCGTGTGGAGGGGCGGGTTTCGGGTATTTAATTTACATAATCTTGGATTTTAGAGCGCCCCACCCCGGCAAAAGCCGGGGCCTCGTGGTGGAGGGGTAGGCCAAGATTGGCATTGGACGGTGAATACTTTTATCATCTTCAGGGTGCTGAAGCCGCTATCAACAATAGTATTTGTCGCTAGAAACATTATCAACAATTGGATTTCACATGCTAAGGCCCCTTTTTATCCTGTTTCTGCTGACGTTTGTTAGCCTTGGCGGCTGCGCCCGCAATGTGCAGACAAGCTGCTGCAACGATGCGGCAACGGTATTCGCTAACCAAGAGGATTTCTTCAAGAGAGTTGCCGACGTCTTCCCAAAGGGAAGCTCCGAAAAGGACTTGATGGCGGCTTTAGGAACCTACGGCTATCACGACACTAACTCAAATGACCCGCCTTGTCAGGACATCCACGAATTTGCAACAAACTGGCGAATTGTAGAGGGGGCGGCGGATTCCGATCGAGACCTCGTATGCTGGCGCGCTGATGCTAGTGGGAAGATAACTTGGATATCGTCGTTCCACGAAGCAGTCGTAACGGAATCCTCCCCGGCAAGCATGCGTCCTGTGACGAAACCATGATATAGTTTCCACAAAAAACATTACCACACATCGCCACCCCGATGAAAATCGGGGTCCAGTTTATGGTCTCACTATCTCGAATGATTGCGCGCTATGCGCGCTTTTTATGCGGTAGAAGTAGAATGACTGGACCCCGACTGTCATGCACCGCATGCAAAGCATGGCGTCGGGATGGCGCGGCAAAGGCTGCGCGTGAATGCGCCGGTTTTTTAATTCCCTCCACCGTCATGCCCGCCTTGCGCGGGCATCCGGAAGCGTGTCCACGCGTCATATAAAGGCGCGCTGTCGCGCGCGCCCGGACCCCCGCACAAGGCGGGGGTGACGCAATTTCTTGAGGTGACTAAAGTTCTCTGATTTCCGTCCCGGCCCTACTTCGCCTCCAAAAACACGACCTCTTTCATCTTTATCGACATCTCGCTCGATACAGGCTTGCCGCGCGATTCATACTGAATGAAGGCGGCGGTGTCCTTGCCGGTGCGCAGGAAGATGGCCGAGGTATAGACCTGCTGGTCGGCCTTGCCCATCATGAATTCGAAGAACAGCATCGGGTCGTCGTTGTTGTCGGTGAATTTCTGGTCGGTGATGATGCCGGCGTATTTCTTGTACTGCGCTTCCAGCACGGCGATGGTTTTCGACATATAGCCGCGCGCGGCGGCGGGGTCGGCGGGAATGTTATAGACCGTCATGGCCATCATGTTTTTCCATGACGTCATGGTTTCGCCCTCGGGCAGGTATTTCAGCGTATAGGTCGTGCTGTCCTTGGTGGCGGAGATATTCCCGAAAGCGAAATGCTTGCAGCCGAAGTCATTCGCGTAATGCTGGTGCGCCTTCGCGATTTCTTCCAGCTGGCTGCGCAGGGCGGGGTCCGTCACCGGCGTTTCGAACGATGGGGCGGCGGCTTCCGTGACGGCGGGCGCAGCAGGTTCAGCCGCGGGCGCCGGTGCGGCGGGCGCAATCATCTTGTTTTCGGCGGCGGGCGCGGCATCCGCCGCCGGTTTATCGGCCGCGACAGCGTGATGAGGCAGCAGCAGACAGGATAGAAGCAGCGCAAGCGTAATGCGTTTCATGATGCCCTCCATGGACAGGAGCATTATATAACGCGAAAGCGCGGGAATACAGGGATTGCGGCTCGCGCTTCCATTATGGCAAAATCATTCTCATTATGTCTCCCTTGCCCCTGTTCGCTGCCTGTTTTACGCTCCAAATCGGCTGCGCAGAATTCGAAAGAAAGAGAGACCATGAATTTTTTGAACAAGAAGACGGCAAAATCCGTCCCCATCACGCCGGTCAACGCGGATGAATTTTCCGGCTGGCTGAAAAAGCAGGACAAAAAAACCCGGAGCTGGGCAAGCGCTTCCGGCTATACAGGCGCGGCCGGATCGCTGCTGTCCATCCCCGACGGCAGGGGCGGCGTGGAACGCGTGCTGTTCGGCGCGGGGAAGGACGACAGCCTTTACACCTATGCCGACCTGCCCGGCAAACTGCCGAAAAACGCCGACGGCTATTACATCGACAAAAAAATGGACGGCGCGCGCGCGACGCAGGCGGCCCTGGGCTGGGCGCTCGGCTCCTACCAGTATTGGCCGTATAAATCCGGCAAGAAGAAAGAACTCGCCACGCTCGTCTGGCCCGACAAGGCCGATAAGGGCGAAGTCAACGCCATGGCGGAGGCGACCTTCCTTGTCCGCGACCTGGTGAATACGCCGCCCAACGATCTGGGCCCCAAGGAAATCGCGGATGCGGCGCAGAAGACGGCGAAAGCCTCCGGCAAGGCCGCCGTGAAGGTCATCGTGGGCGATGATCTTTTGAAAAAGAATTACCCCACCATTTACGCCGTGGGCAAGGGCAGCCCGCGCAAACCGCGCCTCATCGACATCCGCTGGGGCAAGGAAAAACATCCGCGCGTCACGCTGGTCGGCAAGGGCGTCGCCTTCGACACCGGCGGGCTGAACCTGAAACCCGGCAATTCGATGGCGCTGATGAAAAAAGACATGGGCGGGGCCGCGCATGTGCTGGGCCTCGCGCAGATGATCATGGCGGCAGACCTGCCGGTGCGGCTGCGCGTACTCATCCCCGCGGTCGAGAATTCGATGGACGGCAACAGCTTTCGCCCCTCCGACGTCATCAAGACGCGCAAAGGAATTTCGGTCGAGATCGGCGACACGGATGCCGAAGGCCGCCTTGTGCTCTGCGACGCGCTGGCCGAAGCCTGCAGCGAGAAACCGGGGTTGCTCATCGACTTCGCGACGCTGACCGGCGCGGCGCGCGTGGCCTTGGGCCCGGACCTGCCCGCCGTGTTCTGCAACGACAAAAAAATCGCGCTGGCCCTGCTGGACTCCTCCGAAAAAGTGCAGGACCCGCTCTGGCAGCTTCCCTTGTGGCAGCCCTACAGGGAAATGCTGAACAGCAAGGTCGCCGATATCAACAACGTCGGCGGCAGCTTCGCGGGGGCTATCACCGCCGCGCTCTACCTCGAAAAATTCGTCGACAAGGAAATCCCCTGGGTGCATATCGACACCTACGCCTGGAACTCCTCCTCCAAACCCGGCCGCCCCGAAGGCGGCGAAGCGCTGGGCATGCGGGCGGTGTATGAGCTGATCCGGAACAGGTTTGGGAAGAAAAGATGACCGAATACCAGTCCGAAACCCCCGCCGCCGCCCGCCGCGTCGCCGTTCCTTTCGCCGATGTGCATGAAATGCCGCTGGCCCACGGGCCGCGCGGCAAGATGGAAACGCAGCTGGTGTTCGGCGAGACGTTCAAGGTCGAGCTGGAAGCCGACGGCTGGTGCCGCGGCTATTGCGCGCATGACGGCTATCCGGGCTGGCTGCATATCACGCATCTGGCGCCGGCCGCGCTCGCCGCCACGCATATCGTGACCGCAGCGCGCAGCCATGCCTTCGCGGGCCCCACCATCAAGACCACGCTGGCCCAGACCTACAGCTTCGGCAGCAAGGTGCGCGTCGTGGAGGAAGGCGAGAAATTCGCGCAGCTGGAAGACGGCAGCTGGATTTACCGGGCGCACCTGACGCCGCGCGCGGAACTGCATGCGGATTACGTGGAAACAGCGAAAAAATTCCTCGAGACTCCCTATTACTGGGGCGGACGCAGCGGCTTTGGCATCGACTGCTCCGGCCTTGTGCAGGTATGCCTTTCGCGCGCCGGTATCAAGTCAGACCGCGACACGGAACTGCAGACGGGCACGCTCGGCAAGGTGGCCGACACCGCGCCCGACCGCGGCGATTTCGTCTTTTTTCCCGGCCATGTCGGCATCATGGTGGACAATAAAAACATCATCCACGCCAATGCCTTTCACATGAAGGTCGCGATCGAGCCGCTCGAAACCGTCGAGGAGCGCAGCAACGGAATTACCGCCGTGCGGCGCCTGTAGCAAGGTCGGTCTGCAATTGCGAAGCGATTTCAATTGCTTAAATTTATAAAACTTTAAACAAATGCGAGTATACTCATAAGAATGGGGCTTTATTTGAACGACGACTCGCATGAGAGCGCTGCCCCATGAAACAATTACAGCCATAAAAGGCCGTGTTTTTTTGCCAGCAGAATGTCAGGGCTGGTGAAAACTTCTTTTTATAACGCTTCCGGAAAAGCCGGCGGAAGCGGCAGGGCAAGCTGTCGCCGGCAGGAATTTTTTATGAGGCATGTGCCATGAAACAGACATTGACCGCGCGCCAGATGAAAGAGCTGGAAGTCATCGTGAACGACAGCGCAAGACTGACCCTGTCGCACACGCCCCCCGACCGCGCCGGCGCCGAAAGCGCCATCAACTATCTGTACCGCAAGGCGGGGCTTGCGCCGCCGAAAAAGATCATCTGGGGCGGCTCGCCCTTTGCGGTCGCTATCAGCGACATCTCGCGCGCCATCGGCGTTTCGGACGAAGACGCGCTGCGCACCGCGCTCGACCTCACGGACCGCAATGTGATGGTGACAAAGGCCGCGTGGAAATCCGCCGAGATCATATCGGAAAAGATCGAAGGCGAAGTATTCGGTTATTCGACCATCGTCCCCCTGAGAAGCCTGCGCAGCGCCGCAAGCCGCCACCTCTGGCACAGCATCGAAGAATTCTGGACGATACGCGAAGAATTCCTGCCCGCCATCGACGGAAGGCGGGAGCAAAGGTTCAAACGCGCAATTGCACGCCTGAGCGGGCCCACCGTCAGCGGATATCTCGACGATGCGATATGCAACCCGTATGAATCCGGCATGTTCGCCTTCTACAGCTATCTTTGCGGGATCACGGGCGCGCCCGCGCTGAAAGAGCTGATGGACGTCTTCCTCCAGCTGGCCGGCTGCGGCGGCTGGGTTATTCCTTACGAGAGCATGTGCCTGGTTTCCGACAAGCCCCGGCGCATGGAATGCAACCCCACCGGCGACCTGCACAGCCTGACCGGCTCCGCTCTCGAATTCGCGGACGGTTTCGCTGTACACGCCATCGATGGCATCGTCGTTCCCGACTACATCGTGACCGACCCGCAACGCATCACGACGCGCATGATCGACAAGGAGCCCAATGCCGCGATGCGGCGCATCATGATCCAGCGCTACCAGGGCAATTTCTACAACGACTGCGGCGCCACGCTGGAGGCCGAGGACCGCCTGGGCCGCCTGTACCGGAAAAAGCGCCTGTTCGACAGCGATTTCACTTTTATCCGCGTAAAGAACTGCACGCCCGAACTCGACGGCAGCTATCGCGAATACGTGCTGCGCGTCCCGCCCGGGGTGAAGACGCCGACCGAGGCCATCGCCTGGACGTTTGGCATGACACCGGAGGAATACTTAAGAACCCAGAAGATGACGTGAGAGGAAAACCGCCATGGACATCGTTGAATACGCGCGGCAGGGCGATATAAAGGTCGACCGCATCGAACGCCTGCCCGAGGGCCTTACCCCCCGCGAGCGGATGGGCGGCGTTTGCATCGTGGCTTATGGCGAGCAGACCGGCCACCGGCATTACCTGAAGGAGGAGCACGTTCAGCTCTACGCGAACGAAGACCGGCTCTACATGGTGATCGCCGGCGAGCCCGCCACGCTCTGGCATGAGGAACATGACCCCATCGTCTTCGCCCCCGGCATCTACGAAATCCGGCGCCAGCGCGAATGGTCGGACACCGGCCAGCCCGTCCGCGTCTGCGGATAGGAGGCAAGAACTTTTGCGTGAACACGACGATCAAAGGGACAATGACTTTGACGCCACTTTCAAGAGGATATCGCCATCGCCTGCAATTGAGGCACGATTTCAAGAGCTTAAAATTCATAAAATTTTAAATTAATTTGAGTATAATTGGAGATATAGGACGAGAGATCTGCTCGCGACTCAAGCATCTGGAATCAGCAGCCCGTCCTGATTGAATCACTAAACGTCAGAAAGCAGGCACCACCAGCGCCCCGTCATTTGGACAAGGGCGCCTGATACCTCTTTTTACCCGCGTTGTTCAAATGGAGAATGGTCATGGAAGGACTGTTTCCAAGTGAGGCCGATTTTGCCCGCGCCCAGGCTGAATGCTCTGTCAGGGCCCTTTACCGCACGGCCGGCCTTGCGCTGCCGAAAAAGATTGTCTGGCGCCCCTCCCCGCGCGCGCTGGTATCCGAGCCGCCGCCCGGCGGCCCGGATGCCGGCAAAGGCGTAAAATATTTGTTGCATCCGGACTGGGCTCACAGGTGGGAAACCATGACGCAGGGGCCGTTGAACGTGCTCTGGCGGCTGCTGGGACAGAGCGCGGCCATGCCTATTCGCCGCAGTCTTCGCAGACTCGAGGCTCCGAACAATCAATGGGTTCCTGAAAGGCTCGCCAATCTCTGCGCTTATAAATATGAAATGCAGCTGATGGACCTCTACCGCCTTTATCTGGACGAAATCCTGAATCCGCATGATCGTGAATCTCTCCACCAGGACATCACGGCCGCAGAGAGCGTGGAATTCATGCTCCCGTACGAGCACGTCTGCCTTGTATCGGAGCCGCCCGTCAGCATCAGGTTCGACAGCCGCGGGCTGCTGCATTGCACGGACGGCCCCGCCATCACTTACCGGGACGGCTGGAAGGTCTATGCCGTGGAGGGTGCCTGGACACCCGAATACGTCATCGAAAAGCCCGAGCTCATCACCCCGGAAAGCATCGACAAGGAACCCAATGTTGCGCTCAGGCGCGTCATGACGCGGTACTACAAGGGCGATTATTACTCCGATTGCTGCGCGGAGCTTCAAAAGCAGGACCGCCTCGGCAAGCTCTATCGAAAGGAACGGCGGCATGACAGCGACTTCGTCTTTGTGCGCGTGATCAATTCCACGCGCGAACCCGACGGAAGTTTCCGGGAATACACGCTGCGCGTGCCGCCAACGGTGAAGACGCCGACGGAGGGAATCGCCTGGTCCTTCGGCATGACGCCCGATGAATACCTCAAAACCCAGAAAATGACCTGAAAGGAGAAACACCATGAACACAGTCGAATACGCAAGGCAGGGGGACGTCAAAGTCGACCGCGTCGCCGCCTTGCCGCCGGGCCTTGCCCCCAGGGAACGCGATCAGGGCCTGAGCGTACTCGCCTACGGAGAAGTGACCGGCCACAAGCACTATTTCCGGGAAGACCATGTGCAGCTTTTCGCGAACGACAACCTGCTGTATATGGTGATCACGGGAAAGCCCGCGACGCTGTACCATGAGGAGCACGACCCGATCACCTTCGCCCCCGGCATCTACGAGGTGCGCCGCCAGCGCGAATGGTCGGACAAAGAAGAACCCGTCCCGGTCTGCGACTGAAAAAGGCGGGCGGGAGCTATTTCGCCCGGTGCTTGAAGAACTGCACCTGCCGCTCGCGCTTCTTTATCTCCGCGAGCGTGCCGGGCTTGCTCAAGGCGCGGCCGGTCTTCTTGCTGTAAAGCACGTACCGGCCGCCCTTTGTCTTCCGGATCATCTTACGCCGCCGCGCCCTTGGACTTGCCGGTCTTGACGGGCTTGGGCTTGACGTTGACGGTCAGCACGCCCTTGGCCTCGCTGACCTGCAGCGCCGTATCGTCGGCGATCTTGCCCTCGATGATCATGTTGGCGAGCGGGTTCTGCAGGTCTTTCTGGATGACGCGCTTGAGCGGCCTTGCGCCGTACATCGGGTCGTAACCCGCGTCCGCCAGGTGCTTCTTCGCCTTGTCGTCGAGTTCCAGCGTGATCTGCCGCTCGGCCAGCATCTTCTCCAACCCCTTGAGCTGGATGTCCACGATATTGACCATCATGTCGCGGCTCAGGCGGCGGAACAGCAGGATTTCGTCGATGCGGTTCAGGAATTCGGGCCGGAAAGCGCTGCGCACCACCCCCATCACCGACGCACGCGCGTCCTCCACATCCTCGCCGTCTTTCAGCTCGACCAGGAAATCGGAGCCGAGGTTGGAGGTCATGATGAGAACGGTGTTAGAAAAGTCCACCACGCGCCCCTGCCCGTCGGTCAGGCGCCCGTCGTCGAAAACCTGCAGCAGGATATTGAACACGTCCGGATGCGCCTTCTCGACTTCGTCGAACAAGACGACCTGATAGGGCCGGCGGCGCACGGCTTCGGTGAGCGCCCCGCCCTCTTCATAGCCGACATAGCCCGGCGGCGCGCCGATCATGCGGGCGACCGAATGTTTTTCCATGTATTCCGACATATCGATGCGCACCATCGCGGCTTCATCGTCAAAGAGGAATTCGGCCAGCGCTTTCGCCAGTTCGGTCTTGCCCACGCCCGTGGGGCCTAAGAACAGGAACGTGCCGATAGGCTGGGTCTGACGCTGCAAGCCCGCGCGCGCGCGGCGCACGGCGTTCGCCACGGCAGTCACGGCCTCTTCCTGCCCGACCACGCGCTTGCGCAGGTGTTCTTCCATCTTCAGCAGACGGTCGCGCTCGCCCTGCATCATCTTGTCGACGGGGATGCCGGTCCAGCGGCTCACCACGGCGGCGATGTCGCTGTCGCGCACTTCCTCGTTGATCATGGCGTTCTCGGCGCCCTTGGAGGCTTCGGCCAGCTTGGCTTCCAGCCCCGGGATGACGCTATAGGTCAGTTCGCCCGCGCGGGTCCAGTTGCCGCTGCGGTGCATCTGGTCCAGTTCGATGCGGGCTTTTTCAAGATCTTCCTGCACCTTCTGGCCCGCGTTCAGCTTTTCCTTCTCGGCGCGCCAGCGTGACGAGATTTCGGCGGATTTCTTTTCGAGATCCTTCAGGTCTTCCTCGAGATTGGTCAGGCGCGTGCTGGTGGCCTGGTCGGTCTTCTCTTTCTTCAGCGCCTCGCGCTCTATCTTTAACTGTATGACGCGGCGGTCGATTTCGTCGAGCTCCTCGGGCTTGCTATCCACTTCCATGCGCAGGCGCGACGAGGCCTCATCGATCAGGTCAATCGCCTTGTCGGGCAGGAAACGGTCGGAGATATAGCGGTTCGAGAGCGTCGCCGCCGCCACGATGGCGCTGTCGGTGATGCGCACGCCGTGGTGCATCTCGTATTTCTCTTTAAGGCCCCGCAGGATGGAGATCGTGTCCTCAACAGTAGGTTCCTTGATGAACACGGGCTGGAAGCGCCGGGCGAGGGCCGCGTCTTTCTCGATATGCTTGCGGTATTCGTCAAGCGTGGTCGCGCCGATCATATGCAGCTCGCCGCGCGACAGGGCAGGTTTCAGCATGTTACCCGCATCCATCGCGCCCTCTGCCTTGCCGGCGCCGACGAGCGTATGCAATTCGTCCAAAAACACGATGATCTCGCCCGAGGACGCGCGGATTTCCTCCAGCACGGCTTTCAGGCGCTCCTCGAACTCTCCGCGGAACTTCGCGCCCGCGATCATGGCGCCCAAATCCAGCGACAGCAGCTTTTTGTCTTTCAGGCCTTCCGGCACGTCACCCTTGATGATGCGGATGGCGAGCCCCTCGGCAATCGCCGTCTTGCCCACGCCGGGTTCGCCGATCAGCACCGGGTTGTTCTTGGTGCGGCGGGACAGCACTTGTATCGTGCGGCGGATTTCCTCGTCGCGGCCGATCACGGGGTCGAGCTTGCCGTTGCGGGCGGATTCGGTGAGGTCGCGCGTGTATTTCTTGAGCGCCTCGAACTGGTCTTCGGAAGACGCGCTGTCAGCCGTGCGACCTTTTCGCATCTGGTTGATGGCGTTATTCAGGCTGTCCGGGCGCAGGCCGCATTTCTTGAGCAGCTTGGCCGCGTCGCACTGGGGGACGAGCGTTATCGCCTGCAGCAGCCGTTCCAGCGTAATGAACTTGTCGCCGGATTTCTTGGCGACCTGGTCGGCCTGGTCGAAAACCTTGGCGAGGTTGGGCGACAGGTGCATGCCCGCATTGGCGCCCTGCACCGAGGGCATGCCCGCGATGCCTTCCTCGAGCGCGGTCATCAGGTCTTCGGGGCGCCCGCCGGAGGCGCGGACGAGGGTTTTCACGACATTGCTGTCGTCATCCATCATGACCTTGAGCAGGTGCTCGGGCTGCAGAAACTGGTGATTGTTACGCAGGGCTAATGTCTGCGCCGCCTGAACGGCCGATTTGGCCCGTTCCGTGAATTTTTCGAAGTCCATATGAGGCACTCCCTTTCTCTCCGGGGCCCGCAATCGCAGCACCCCTATCTGGCCTTTATACGATTATACCATTCCATTAGATGCCGATTTATTAAATAAATCCTTGATTTTTATCAAATGCATAGGGGAAGTACCCCCGCCCGGTGAGAAAGGCTTGCATAATTTACATAATTATGTGAATATGCGCCCGGTCTGGCATTGAATTGAAGGTCTCTCAATATGTCTCACGCCTTTAATCCCTGGGTGGATAAGGAACCTGAACTTGTCGTTCAGTTCCGCCATGCCGTAACACACGGCATGCAGGGCGAGGCGCTGGAAATGCTGCTCAAGGGCGAGGCTGACGTCAACCTGCCCGACCACAATGGGCGCACCCCGCTTTATTTCGCCGGGATGTACGGGCAGGCCGCGATGATCGACCTGCTGGTCGAAAACGGCGCCGACATCCTGAAAGCCAATAACTTCGGCGAAACGGCGCTGACCGTGGCGACAAATGTTTCCAAAGACGCCGCCACGATCGGCACGGCCAAAAAACGCATAGCCGAAGCGGAAGAACGGGAAACCTGGCGGCATCCTGAACGATGGAGCCAGCATCATATCGAACAGGTGACCGTGCTCCAGCACAAGATGCTGCTCAACAAACGCCTGCGGTTGAAGTAATCAGCAAATTAGCGGAACAGCCCTTTGAACTTGTGGATGAACTCCGCAACGTCCTTGTCCTGGCCGGAGCCTGCGGTGACCGAGCAGACCTTGGCCTCGCCGATTTGTTCTTCGCTGTAATTGACGGCCGAGACGCTTTCACCCTTCGCATCCCTGGCGGCGTGACGATCCATCCACTTCGTGACGTCTTTATAAACGTCGCAGGGCTGGCCCTTGGTCATCTTGTTGTCGATATAGCGATCCGCGACAATAACAGTTCCGCCCGCGCCCACGGCAGCGGCGAAAACGGCGGTCAGGGCGTAATGTTTGAAGGACATGGTGTAATTCTCCGGCTGTTTGAAAACTGCCGGAGTACAGCATGGGGGAAATGTCATGTCAACCACACTCACGATGTCACCCCGGCGAATGCCGGGGTCCACGGACCTCATCAAAGCAAGCATATAACTGTCAAACAGTTATACATCCGATAGCCCGCAGCCCGTGGATTCCGGCTTTCGCCGGAATGACAGATTTTTTCAGGATTTAGCCTTAAGCGTTCTCGATTTCCCGCTTGCGGGGCTGGCTGTTGCCGTCGGCTTGGTCCACCGGGACATTGCGCGGACCGCGCAGGAAGCCCTGGTCGAGGTCGTTGAGCGCCAGGTTCGGCTGCTCGGCCGCGCCGTTGGGAACGGTGGAGGTCGTGGTGGCTTCCGGAATAACCGGCTGCGGCTCTTCGCCCGTGATGGGCTGCTGCTGCTGGAACTGCGGCGGGTTGTACTTGTTGTACTCTTCCGCCATGTCGTTGATCATGCGCTGGTAGTGCTCGGCGTGCTGCAGATAGCTTTCCGCCAGGATGCGGTCGCCGGCGGAATTCGCGTCGCGCGCGAGCGTCACATATTTTTCGTTGATCTGGTAGGCGTTGCCGCGGATGCGGACGTCGGGCCCGTTGGAGTCGAAGGTCTGGACCCTCGGGTTCACGCGGCGGTTGGGATTGCCGTGGCTGTTGCCGCTGTTGTGGTGATGGTGGCTGTGGTTGCCGCCGCCCTGATGGTGACGCTGACCGCCGTCGTTGTTGCGGCCGCGGAATCTCCGTCCGTTTTGATTGTGTCTCATGAGCTCACTTTTTTGCTTCGATTATATTGCCCCATGTTCCCCTGTAGGAACTTATCTAAACCCCGATTGCGCCTGACCTTATATGGGACACACTCTTTATGCAGGCGCGATATCTACCAGTTTATCTTATTTGTGATTCAGTTGGGAAGCGGTTTCTCTCAAAGCCCTATCTTTTCAGGGGCTTCTCGCGACTATAACGCGATCGCTGCCGGCCAAATCCGGTATTACATGTAACACAGTCATACCTGCCTGGGCAAGGATGGATTTTACATCATTTGCCTGGGTATGGCCGATTTCAAACAAGGCCCATCCCTGGGGTTTAAGCCATTTCCTGTAGTGCCGGGCGATAGACCGGTAACAATCCAGCCCATCCGCCCCCGCCGCAAGAGCCCTCAAGGGGTCGTATTTCGATACCTCCGGGGCCAGGCCCGGAATCTCGCTGTCAGCTATGTAGGGGGGGTTCGAGATGATGAGTTCGAAGGGGTTTTGGGGGGTAAACCTCTCCCAGTCCGTGGCCGTGAATTGCGCACGGGGAGCAAGCCCCAGCACCTGCGCATTCTCCCCCGCCGTCGCCACCGCTTCCCCGGATATATCAACCCCCACGCCGCTGGCCTTCGGCCATTCGATGAGCAGGGAGAGCAACAGGCACCCCGATCCCGTGCCGAGGTCGAGGATGGTCGAGGGTGCCGGTTTCACGAATTTCAGGACTGACTCAATAAGCGTCTCGGAATCCGGCCTTGGGTCAAGGGTTTGCGGGGTAATTTTAAATTCTGACTTCCAGAAACCGCGCCTGCCGATAATCCGCGACACAGGCTCCCGCTGCGCGCGGCGTTCGATGGCGGCGTTTAAATCTTTTACTTCACTTTCAGTCAGCACATGATTCAAATTCAACAATAATTTTGTCTGAGACCAGCCCAGCACGTGCTGCACCAGCAGCCGCACATCGAGATCGGGGTTTTCGATGCCAACTGCGGTAAGAACCTCCTGAGCGGAGGCAATGAAATTCTTTAAAAAAACCATGATAAAAAAAGCTTCTGATTTGCCGTTGCAAAGAAGCCTATCGCCACTTCAACAGCTACGAGACTCAATGCCACATTAGTCGTAAGTCTCTGCGCCTTTGGCATCTGTACCCAATACTTCTTACTGATTATCAAGCCTACAATCGCAAACAGTATTAATAGCGTGGTGACAACCGGACCACACGTCCAGTACACAAGTGTTTCACCCGAGTGAGAAGCTTGAATTCCGCCCATTAGCAAGCCCCTGCTGATTATTAAAATCTCTAGAGTTAAAAAGATCGGCGACCACAAAAGCATAATAAAGGTGCAGACGTTAAATATGCGAATGGCTTTTACTATCGATTTACTATCTTCACTCACCAACTCATCTCCGCCAGCTTTTCGGCCTGGTCGCTGGAGATCAGCGGGTCGATGATTTCGTCGAGGCATTCGCCGCTCATGACGCGGTCGATTTTGTATAATGTGACGTTGACGCGGTGGTCGGTCACGCGCCCCTGCGGGAAGTTATAGGTGCGGATGCGCTCGGAGCGGTCGCCGGAGCCCACCTGCTCCTTGCGGTTGGCGGAGCGCTCGTCCGCCAGCTTCTGCCGCTGCACTTCATAAAGCCTGGAGCGCAGGATCTTCATGGCCCGCGCCTTGTTCTTGTGCTGCGACTTTTCGTCCTGCTGCACGACCACGGTATTGGTGGGCAGGTGGGTGATGCGCACGGCGGATTCCGTTTTGTTGACGTGCTGGCCGCCCGCCCCGCCCGCCCGCATCACGTCGATGCGCAGATCGGCGTCGTTGATGACGATATCGACTTCCTCGGCCTCCGGCAGCACGGCGACCGTGGCGGCGGATGTATGCACGCGCCCCTGCGCCTCCGTGGCCGGCACACGCTGCACGCGGTGGACGCCGGACTCGAACTTCAGGCGCGCAAAGACATCACGCCCCGTCACCTCGATGATCGCCTGCTTGATGCCGCCGAGGTCGCTCTGCGAGAATTCCATCACCTCGAACTGCCAGCCTTTTGACGCGGCATAGCGCTTGTACATATCGAACAGGTCGGCTGCGAACAAGGCCGCCTCATCCCCGCCCGTACCCGCGCGGATTTCAAGGATGGCGTTCTTGGCGTCCGCTGCGTCCTTGGGCAGCAGGGCGAGGTGGATTTTCTTTTCCAGCGCGGGAAGCTCTTCCTTCAGGCGGAAATATTCCTCCTCCGCCATCGCCCGCATTTCCTTGTCGGCGGTCGCGTCATTCATGATGGCCTCGAGGTCGGCGTATTCCTTCTGCGCGGCCTTGAACGCACGGATAACGGCCGCGAGCGGTGTCAGCTCCGAATATTCCTTTGACAGCTTGGTGAATTCATCCGAGGCCAGCTTCCCCGTCGCCATCAGCCCCTCGATCTCCTGAAAGCGGCCCAGCACCTGGCTTAATTTACGGTCAAGGGACATTAAACGCCTCTCCCCTTTCCGTCATGCCCGCCTTGCGCGGGCATCCGTAAGCGCGTCAGCGCGTCATGTGAGTCAGAATCATAAGACGGCTGGACAGCCTTCCGGACCCCCGCGCAAGGCGGGGGTGACGATAAACCCGGACGGTCGTTCATCAGGAATGACATAGCTAGGCCGCGGCTTCCTGTTCGGCGCGTTTCTTTTCGATTTCGGCGGCCTTGGCTTCGACGAGGCCGACAAGATGCGCGACGATGTCTTCGTTCTGGAGGCGATGCGCCGCCTGGCCCTTTAAATACACCTGATGCGTGCCGCGCCCGCCGCCGGTGAAGCCGATATCGGTCATCAGCGCCTCGCCGGGACCGTTGACGACGCAGCCAATCACCGACAATGTCATCGGCGTGGTGATATGGGCCAGTCTTTCTTCCAGCACCCGCACGGTCTCGATCACGTCGAACTGCTGCCGCGCGCAGGAGGGGCAGGCAATCACGTTCACGCCGCGGTGCCGCAGGCCAAGCGACTTGAGAATATCAAAGCCGACTTTGATTTCTTCAACGGGATCTGCGGAAAGAGATACGCGAATGGTATCGCCGATACCCGCCCAGAGCAGGCTGCCGATACCGATGGAGGACTTGATGGTGCCGGAACGCAGCCCCCCCGCCTCGGTCACGCCGACGTGCAGAGGGTAGTCGCAGGCTTCCGCCAGCTGCTGATAGGCGGCGACGGCCAGGAACACGTCCGACGCCTTGCAGGAAATCTTGAAATTGAAAAAGTCGTGGTCCTCGAGAATTTTGATATGCCGCAGGGCCGAGGCCACCATGGCTTCCGGGCAGGGTTCGCCGAACTGTTCCAGCAGGTCTTTTTCCAGCGAACCCGCGTTCACGCCGATGCGGATGGAGCAGTTGTGGTCCTTGGCGGCCTTGATGACTTCCTTCACGCGCTCGTCCGAGCCGATATTGCCGGGGTTGATGCGCAGGCAGGCGGCGCCGGCGGCGGCCGATTCAATCGCGCGCTTGTAGTGGAAGTGGATATCGGCCACGACCGGGGCCGTGACCTGTTTGACGATATCCTTCAGCGCCTTGGTCGATGCTTCATCCGGGCAGGACACGCGCACGATATCGGCGCCCGCTTTTTCCAGCGCATGAATCTGCGCGACGGTGGCCTTCACGTCGGAAGTCAGCGTATTCGTCATCGACTGGACTGAAATCGGCGCATCGCCGCCGACCGGCACCTTGCCCACGTAGACCGTGCGGGATTTGCGGCGCTGTATCTGCCGGTATGGCCGGGGCTCGTAGGACATCAGTCGTGCTGCCTGACCCTTGTGCGCGGGCGCGACAGGGATTCCGGGTTCAGCGGCACGCCGCGGATAATCTCGCCCTTGCCGCCGATCTGCTGCACGGTGCGGCCATCCACGTAAACATCAAGCCCGCCGGCATTCGACGTCACGAGTTTCATGCCGGGCTGGTCGGGCACATAAAGGCGCTCGCCGGGGCGCAGCACTTTCTTGACGACGACATTCCCGGAACCATCTGTCACCTGCACCCAGCTCGACTGCTTCGCCTCCAGCACCACGCGGCCTTTGCCGGGGCGGATATTGATGGTTTCCAGCGGTTCCTGCGTCACGGCAGGCTGCTTCGGCGTCGCCGCGGGCCCGATGACCATCGGCGCCGTGGCGGCTGTCTCTGACGGGGACGTCGTTGTTGTCGTCGTCGCCGCCGTTGCCGCGGCAGCCGGCGTTTCCGTCGTCGCGGCCGGAACAGCCGGGGTCGCGGCGGGCGTTGTTGTCGTGGTCGTGGTCGTGGTCGCCGTTGCCGGCGGCGGCGCGATGATGGGGGGCACGGTCGCCGGAATAGCGGCGGCTTCGGTCGGCGGAGCTGGCGCTGCCGTCAGCGGTGCAATCTCGGCCGGCGGCGGCGCGGGGATATTGGCCGCCACATTCAGGGACTTGTCGTCGCTGCCCGAGAACATCAGCCAGAAACCCAGCACGACGACGCCGGCCAGCGCGGCGATGCCGATCATGAAGGGGTCGGGCATCTTGCTTTCGGCAAGCGGCTCGGGGAACTTGAGGTCGGGCTTGGGCGGGGTGACGCTGTGCTCCGCCTTGAACTTGTTGGCGACCGCGACCGGGTCGAGCTTCAGGAAGGTCGCATAGCTTTTGACGAAGCCCAGGGCATAGGTCATGCCCGGAAGGGTTTCGATATGGCCTTCCTCAATGGCGCGCAGCTGCACGACGCGCACGTGGATGGCGGAGGAAACTTCCTCGAGCTCCATGCCCTTTTCCTCGCGGACGTGGCGCAGCAACTCGCCCGCCTTCATGTCCTGCGTGTCGCGCGCGGGCGCCGGCTCGGGTTCGCCGGTTGCATGGGATTTCTTGCGCTTCTTTTCGTCTGCCATGGTCAAACTGCCTGTGTGATATTGACGTTGTGGTCGCGCGCGAAGGAAATCAGGCGCTCCCGTAATGAATGTTCCCGCGACTGCATCAGCTGTTCCAGGTACGGCACCAGCTGGCGCGTATCAAGGGTCGGAACCATCACCTTGACCGCGCCGACCGACTGCGCCGTGACGGAAAGATGCTGGTATCCCAAGGCGATAAGCACCATCGCCTCGAGCGGCTGCCCCGCCATCTCGCCGCAGACGCTGACCGGCACCTTGGCGGCGCGGCACTGGTCGGCGATGTTTTTCAGCACCCGCAGCATGGCGGGGGAGAGCACATCATAGCGGTTGCGGATCGAGAAATTGCTGCGGTCGGCGGCATAAAGATACTGCATCAGGTCGTTGGTGCCGACCGAGACGAAATCGACGGATTTCAGAATCGTATCCAGTTGCCAGAGCAGCGCGGGCACCTCGAGCATGATGCCGAGTTCGATTTTTTCCGGCACGGGAATGTTATTCTGCCGCGCGCGGACCTTTTCCATCTCGAGCAGCGCCTTGGCGCGGTCGAATTCGGCCACTTCGGTCACGAAGGGCAGCATGATTTTGATGTTCCGTCCGCGGGAGCCGCGGATAAAGGCGCGGAACTGCGTGCGCAGCACGGCGGGGCGGTCCATGCCGATGCGGATGGCGCGCCAGCCCAGCGCGGGGTTGTCCTCCTCCGGCGCCTTGAAATACGGCAGGGGCTTGTCGCCGCCGATATCAAGCGTGCGGAAGACGACGGGCTTGTCGCCCATCTTGTCCATGATCTGGCCGTAGAGCGCGGCCTGCGTGACGACGAGCGGATACTTTTGAAGCCCCATGAACGAGAGCTCGGTGCGGAACAGCCCGACGCCGTCCGCGCCCGCCACCTGCACGGTATCGATTTCCGACATCAGGCCCGCGTTCATCATCACGGAAACCTTGATGTTGTCCTTGGTCACCGAGGCGAGATGCGCGTGGCGGCGGTAGATGCTGGTGCGCTTCTGGCGCGCTTCCATGCTCTTGGTGTAGAGGTCGACCACGTAATCCGCCGGGCCGATATAGACCATGCCGTGATCGCCGTCGACGATGAGCTGGTCGCCCGCCGTGACGGAATTCAGGATATCGCCGCACTGGCCCACGACGGGAATGCCGAGCGCGCGCGCCACGATGGCGACGTGGTTCGAAGAACTGCCCTTCTCGAGGATGACCCCTTTCAGCTTGGCGGGGTCGTAATCGAGCAACGCCGCCGGGCCCAGCGAGCGCGCGATGAGAATGAAGTTGTCGGGGAGGTTTTCCGGCGGGTTGACGCGGTTTTGCTTGAGCAGGTGCGAGAGCAGGCGGTTGCTCAAATCCTCGAGGTCCTGCAGCCGCTCGCGGATATAGGCGTCGTTCATGCGGGCCATGCGCGCGCGGGTTTCGTTCTGCACGCGCTGCACGGCGGCTTCGGCCGAAAGGCCTTTTTCGATGGTGGCCTCGATGCGCGCGAGCCAGCCGCGGTCGCGCGCGAACATCTGGTAGGCCTCAAGAATATCGCGGCTTTCGGTGCCGTGCAGACCGGTGTTGCGGTTCAGCATGCGGTCGATGGCGTTGTGCATGCTGGAAAGCGCCTTGGAGAGACGCATCTTCTGCACCTTGGTGTCGTCCGCCACGATGTCCTGCAGCGAGATGCCGGGCTCGTAGAGCACCGCCGTGCCGATCGCAAGGCCGCGGCCGAGGCTCACGCCCTCCATATGCACCGGCGCGCCGCCCGAGGAGAAGCCGGCGTTGATTTCAAGGCGCGTGATGAGCCCGCCGGCCACGATGAGTTCCGCCAGCACAAGCGCCACCGTCTGCAGAATGTCGACCGCTTCCTCGCCGTAGGCGCGCTGCAATCTGTTGCGGATGACCAGCGCCCCGCGCACGCGTCCGCCGCGCAGGATGGGCACCCCGCAGAAGGATTTGAAATTCGCGCCGTCGGCGTCGGGCACGTCGGGTTGCATGTTCGTCATGACGATGGGCGCGGCGATCGCGGCCACTTCGCCGACCAGCCCCTCGCCCACGCGGAAATTCGCCTTGCGCGTCTCGTCCTGCGCCAGGCCGCAGGCGGAATAAAGCTCCAGCATCTCGCCCGCGCGCAGCACGTAGCAGGAGCAGTCGTCCGCGCGCAGCTCGCGGGAAATCAGTTTCACGATTTTATCGAGCTTGTCTTCGGGGCTTTCCGTCCCCTGCATGATGTCGCGCAGCGACCCCATGAGCTTTTTGGGCGCCGCGAGCAAAACTTGAGCGTCGACGAACTCCGACGCCTTGCGGTCCCGCGCTTCCGCGCTGGGTTCGGTGACGATATCCGGCCATTTTTTCGGCTCCGGCAGCATCCTTACCTCATCAGCGCCGTCATCCCCGCGAAGGCGGGGATCCGGCATGCGGCAACGCCGCGTTTATAAGGCGCGCCTGAAAGGCGCGCGGCCAGACCCCCGCCTTCGCGGGGGTGACGATCTGGTTGAGCGGCCCTGGCATTCCTTAAACTCACTTGTCTGCCCTTCTTACTCCTGGTCGAGCCCGTAGGCGCTGTGCAAGGCGCGCACCGCAAGCTCGGTGTATTCTTCGCCGATCAGCACGCTCACCTTGATTTCGGACGTCGTGATGACCTGTATGTTGATGCCTTTTTCCGCCAGCGTCTTGAACATGCGCGAGGCCACACCCACGTAGGAGCGCATGCCGATCCCGATGATCGAAACCTTGGAGACATCGGCGCTCGATTCAACCTGCAGCCCCGGCAATTCCGCCGCCACCCCTTTGAGCACGTCCAGCGTCTTGGGCAGGTCCGCGCGGGTGACCGTGAAGGTCAGGTCCGTCTTCGCCTTGTCGGCGGAGACGTTCTGCACGATCATGTCCACGTTGATCGCGCTGTCGGCCAGAGGGCCGAATATCTTGGCGGCGACGCCGGGCACGTCGGGCAACTGGCGTAATGTTACCTTTGCTTCATCCCGGCTATGGGTAACGCCGCTGACAACTTCCTGTTCCACGATTTCTGCCTCATCCATGACCATTGTGCCGGGCAGGTCGCTGCCCAGCTTGCCGTCGAAGCTCGAAAGAACCTGCAACGGAACCTTTTCCTTCATCGCCAGCTCGACCGACCGCGTCTGCAGCACTTTCGCGCCGACAGAGGCCATCTCCAGCATTTCCTCGTAAGAGATCCGGGGTATTTTTTTCGCGCGGTTCACGATGCGCGGGTCGGCGGTATAAACGCCGTCAACGTCGGTGTAGATATCGCAGCGCTCCGCCTTCAGCGCCGCCGCGACTGCCACGGCGGATGTATCCGACCCGCCCCGGCCCAGCGTGGTGATGCGCCCGTCGGGCGCGATGCCCTGGAAGCCCGCGATGACCGCGACCTCGCCCGTATTCAGGCTTTCGTGCAGCGTATCGGTTTCGACGCCCTTGATGCGCGCCTTGCCGTGCACGTCGTTGGTGACGATCGGCACCTGCCAGCCCTGCCAGGATCGCGCCTTCACGCCGCGCTTCTGCAGCGCGAGCGCCAGCAGGCCCGAGGTCACCTGCTCGCCCGAGGCGACGACGGCGTCGTATTCCTTGCTGTCGTAAAGCTGGCTGATGGAAGAGCAGTAACTGACCAGCTGGTTGGTCACCCCCGCCATGGCCGAGACGACGACGGCCACCTTGTGGCCGAGCTTGATTTCCTGCGATACCTTGTTCGCAACATTTTCGATTGCGGGTATCGTGGCGACCGACGTGCCGCCGAATTTTAAAACAAGCAATGCCATCTTCGCCTCGTAAGGCCTCTGGTGAGGGCCCAAGCCTGAAGAGCCTTCTTCCAGAAAGGTTCTTATTTCTACCAATTTACCAATTTCTCCACATGAATCCGACTCCTCTTTTTCCTGATTTCATTAAATTTTTTACTGATTCAGGCCGGTTTCGCGTGGTATTGGTAGTCGTATAGCACAAGAGGTATGAATATGGCAAATATAACCGTCATCGGCTCCCAGTGGGGGGACGAGGGCAAAGGCAAGATTGTCGACTGGCTGGCGGCGAAGGCGGACATCGTGGTCCGCTTCCAGGGTGGCCATAACGCGGGGCATACCCTTGTGGTCGGGAATACGACCTACAAGCTGCACCTGCTCCCCTCCGGCATCGTGCGCGGGAAGCTCTCCATCATCGGCAACGGCGTGGTCGTGGACCCCTGGGCGCTATTGCACGAGATCGACGAGCTGAAAACCCAGGGCATAGAAATCACGCCCAAGAACCTGATGATCGCGGAAAACGCGACGCTCATCCTCCCTGTCAACAGCTCGCTCGACAAGGCGCTGGAAGAAGCCAGGGGCGCGGCGAAAATCGGCACCACGGGCCGCGGCATCGGCCCGGCCTATGAAGACCTCGTGGGCCGGCGCGCCCTGCGCATGTGCGACCTTGCGCATCCGGAAACCATCGGCGCGAAGGTGGAGAAGCTCGCCTTCTATTACAACGCGCTTTACAAGGGCCTGAACGCGCAGCCCTTCGACGTGGACGAGCTGACCGAAAGGCTGAAAGCCGTGGCGCATCGCATCCTGCCGCATATCCAGCCCTGCTGGCGCATCCTCGACCAGGCGAAGAACGACAACAAGACGATCTTGTTCGAAGGCGCTCAGGGGGTGATGCTCGACGTCGATCACGGCACCTATCCTTACGTCACGTCGTCGAACACCGTCGCGCCGCAGGCCGCCATCGGCTCCGGCGTGGGCGCGGACCAACTGGGCTATATCCTCGGCATCACCAAGGCCTATTCGACGCGCGTGGGCTCCGGCCCCTTCCCGACAGAATTGAAAGATTCCGTCGGCGATATCCTGACCGAGCGCGGGCACGAGTTCGGCACCACCACCGGCCGCCGCCGCCGCTGCGGCTGGTTCGACGCCGTACAGGTGCGCCAGGCCGTGAAAATCTGCGGCATCAAGGGCATCGCGCTGATGAAGATGGACGTGATGGACACGCTGAAGGAAGTCAAAATCTGCACCGGCTATACGACCCCGGGCGGGCAGAAATACGACTACATTCCGTCATCGGAAGACGTGCAGGCGCAGCTGAAACCCGTCTACGAAACCATGCCCGGCTGGCAGACATCCCTGCGCGGCATGCGCAAACTCTCCGAACTCCCCGAAGCGGCCCTGAAATACATCCACCGCCTCGAAGAACTCATCGGCGTGCAAGCCGCCATCATCTCCACCAGCCCGGAGCGGGACGATACGATACGGGTGAAGGAGATTGTGAAGTGACTGTATGATTTTTCCATCGCAACACCTTACCAAGGTGCTGCACTTCGTTTGTGAACTCAGGGAATCCAGTACCGTAGTAATAAAAACAGCTATATCTCAGGCCGCACAATAACCATTTTGATAACCGCCGAGTGACTTCTATTGAAACGAATTCTTTTTGTTAGCGCTCTTTTGCTTCTGCTGGCGTGTCCAGCACGCGCGCAAATGATGTATGATGTCAACTCTCTTCGCCCGAAAGCTGAGGCCGGCGATGCTGAAGCTCAATTCGAAATGGGAAAGGCCTCCGCATCAACGGATCACGATGCCGCTTTTGAGTGGTTTAAGAAATCAGCGGAACAGGGGAATCCTTATGCCCAGACGTATCTGGGGTACTATTACCAGAAAGGCAAGGGAGTAAAGGAGGATCGTGCCGAAGCCGTCAAATGGTACCGCAAGGCCGCCGAGCAGGGGTATGTCATAGCGCAATCAAATCTCGGCAAGGCCTATGAAGAGGGCGACGGTATCGCACAGGACTTTGTCGAAGCCTATTTCTGGTACAAAGTCGCGGCTGACTTCGACGAAAATTACTCAAAACTCGTTGATAAGGTAAAGGCGCAGTTGACGCCAGAGCAAATTGAAACCGTCAATCAGCGCGTAGAAAAATTGAATTCCAATTATATTCCAGTCACGCATTTTGATGAAATTGTCTATCGCATGTCAGGGGTCTGGCACGGCTCAGGTTCAGAATACATTATTCACGGTGACGGTTCTATCGAATACGGCTCCAATTGGGCTCCGCGAGGCTCAGATAAGATAAAACTCACCCTGTCGCATAGCGATATTGAAAAGCTTGTCGCGACAATCAATGACACTAGATATTTGCTTATTCCTGATGATTACAACGATTTTGGCGCCAGTTGCGGTGGCGTCTATCGCACAGATTTTCCCTACCTATTCACCGCGGTCAAAATCGACGGAAAGACGCATCGGGTTTTCCATTATCTGGGATGCGACGCAGCCCCCAAGCGCCTTACACAATTCGAGAGCGCCGTTGAGGGAATCGCCAAGGGACGCAAGGCCATGTTCGGGGGCTTGGTCGACTTGTTGCGCATAAGGCCATTGTTTAAGTTTGGCGGCATTCTTGGTGTTCTTCTATTCTGGCCTAGCGTCATCATGATATTGGCGATTTCCTCCTATAACCTATACCAGACGCTAAAACCCGGCGGTACACCGTGCGAGCATGAAGAACGGGTACCAACGGCAGATCCCGTCCGCCGTTCATCGCTCACAAGAAAATCCGCCCCCCACAGCCTTTTCATTTCTGCAGCTATAGCCGCCTACATTACCTGCTTTTCGGTAGTAATTTTTAATTTTTTTATGACGCATAACCAAGCGGCGCAAAACATGGCTGTAAATCTTCTGGGAAAATTGTGGATGCTTATCCCCTATGCCATCATCGCAGCCTGCATTGTATTCCTTATCCTGCTAAAACAGGGACGCATGACTTCGTTAAAGGTCACAAAAAAAATGAAGATAGGCGTCATCATCATTTTGTGTCTCGCCTTGGTGGCTATTATAATGCAAAGCAAATTATCGGCCTATGAGAGCCCCTTTCCCCGCCGCCCTCTCCTCAGCCTCGGTATCGTTGACATATGGGCTGAAATCTTAAGGAGATCGATTACTATCAGCGTACTGCCCGCCATCCCCTACTTTATTTATTGGCTGCTGCTTGGGAAGAAAACTCTTCTTCCCGAGCGTGCGATAATGACGAAATTCATGCTGCTTCTTACTGTCGCATTGTTCTTCCTGCAAATGACAGTGACGCACGGCCTTCAAATTCAAATTTTTCTCAACTTGGTTTCATCCGGAACGGGCTTATCGCTTATCTTTGTTATTACGGCATACATTTTGTATCGCAGATTAAAGCCTTCAGAGCCTCCACGTAACGGCCTGTTCATTTGCGCCGCAATTGCGGGCAATACTGTGGGCTGGTTTTCCGACAACTTACATGCCCACTGGTTTCTGCTGCCACCTACCGCACTGGTCGGCTATGACGCATTTCATCGCCTCGTATGGGGGCGCAGCTTATTTTGGCGCCTGTTCAAAACGCATGTACAACCCTTATTTAAAAAACATCTGCAGCCATTGCTCAAAACGCATGCGAAACTGATTATCAGATGGGGAATGATAGCTATCGCTGCCGTTCTGATGCTACAAGCCATACCTGACCCATCTGACTGGAACTATAAAAAAATTCTCCTTACCCTTCTTGTAGCGGGGGTAAATTTAGGCGCTGTTTACGCTCTATATCTTTTAGCCCGAAACATTCCCGAAAGATTCATCGTGTGGACTCTTGTTGCCACAGTGGCCGTCGCATTAATATCCGCAGATGCGCTGATTTTTGTGGTCGAGCCGAGGGCCCAATATGTGGCGTATTATTTGGCCTGCTTCGTCCTACCCTGTGCAATACCCTATGGTATTTACCGGCTCGTTATGCGCGGGGGTCCTCACTTCCGGAGGATTGCATCCATGGCCAGTTTTTGTCTCCTGCTTTCAGTAATATCCTTCTTTCTCTACATAAATTTCGGGTAAATTTTGAATCATTTTCAGAGTTCCCCGCTTTCGCGGGGATGACAAGCATATGGGTTTGGCTTAAGGTATTGAAAAACCCCCCACTGGAATTCCCCATGCACAAAACCCTCCTCGCCCTCTCCTTCATTCTCCTTCTCTCCTCCCCCGCCCTTGCGCAGTCGGATGATTCATGCTCCCCCACCACCGACTCCATCGACTATGTGCAGCTGGGCGATGACATTATCCTGGTCGAATGTCCGGCGATGGAGGGCGGCAATGCCGCCTGCAGCTGCCATGCGCCGCCGGGCGCGGACGGCAAGTGCCGCGTCTATGCCTGCACCGCCGACGGGGCGGAGAAGAAAGCGGAAGTAAAACCGGCGCCAGCTCTGGAAGAAAAAGAGAAAGCCGCCGTGCCTCCGAAAGCGGACGCGGCAAAACCCGTGAAGCCCGCCGCGAAGAAAAAGAAACCAAAACCCGCCCCGCCCGCGGAAAAGCCCGCGCCCGCCGTCGAGGAAAAGAAGGCCGAAGTTCCTCCAGCGCCGGCACCCGCCCCGGCGGTTGAAGAGAAAAAGGTTGAAGCGCCGCCGGTGCAGGAAGAGGCGAAGCCTGCGCCCTCACCGGCGCCAGTTCCGGACGCAACCGGCGAGAAAAAAATCGAATACGTGCACTAACAGCACGCACCACACCGGGATTTTTACATGCGCAGCGCCCTTTTCATCCTCGCCCTCCTGCCGCTCCTGTCATTCCCCGCTTTCGCGGAGGAAGATACATCGTGCGGGGCGAGCGGCGGCATCGTCGGCGCTGTGAAAAAGGGAGACGAGACGATCCTGATGTCCTGCCCGGAGGAGATAACCAACAACAGCTCCGTTCCCTGCACCTGCCATGCGCCGACGGCGGAGCCCGGCAAATGCCGCGTCTATGCCTGCAACGGCAACGGGCAGTCGCAGGAAGAGCTCACCACGAACCCGGCGGCGCCCGTGAAATACGCCGACCTGCCGCTGTCCGCCGATCCCGTCATCGCAGCCATCCAGAAGAAAGCGAAGGCCGACGACGCGGCGAAGCTGGAAGCAGAGCGCCAGAGCAGGCAGTCCCCGCCGCCGGAGCCGCCGAAACTGTCGAAAGAGGAGCTGAAAAAACAGGCGGCCGAAAAGGCGGCGCAGGAGAAACTGCGGAAGGAAGAAGAGCGCAAGGCGAAGATCGAGGCGGAGAAGCAGGCGAAGATTGACGCCGCCGAGCTTGCTTCCATCATCAAAAAGGCCGAGGCGCACGACCGGGAGGCGGAAAGCCTGCTGGGGTTCATCTACATGCGCGGCAACGGCGAAAAGCCGCCGGGCCCGCTGCCTGACGACGAAAGAAACGCCGGCGAATGGCGCGAGGCCCCGCGCCCGCCGCCGGGCGTGATGCTGCCGCAGAATTTTTCCAAGGGGGAAATCTGGTACAAGCGCGCGGCGAACAAGGGCGACATCGACGCGCAGTATAACCTCGGCCTGCTCTACCGTTTCGGCCGCGGCCTGCATGAGAACCGGGAGGAATCCTTTTTCTGGTTCAGCGTGCTGGCGAAAAACCGCGGCATGATCGGCAACATGGAAATGTACCTGAACGACCCCGGCATTCCGCCCGACCGCATCGAGGTCATAAAGAAGCGCGCCGAGGAATGGAAGCCGGAACCGTACAGCCCGGCGGTGAAGTGAGGGCCGGAATACATGCGGAATCAATGCCTTGCACTCTTTTTATTGACATAACCAGACAGCCCCTTTATTGTCGCCGGCAGAACCCGGACGCCCATATCCCGAAGGAGGCTCTTATGACTTTCATTAAACTGACGACCGACGACAAAAACGACTATCTGTGCAATACCGCAAACGTCGCCGGCATCCGCTATGACGACGAGATATATCTCGAAATCCAGAAGGGCCCGCGCCTGCCCGGCCGGCCGGGAGAGGTGAAGCTGCAGGAAGTCTTCCGCATCAGCGCAGGCAAGGAAAATATCGCGGAAGCAGCCGCCGAGCTCGCGACCGCCATCAGCGCCTGCGAAAAATCCGGCCAGGAGCTCGACCTGCGCCCGCGCTGCATTCTGACGGATCTGAACCCGAGGGGCTTCCGTTAATCATCCCGCCTGAAGGACGCCGTTTGTCGCCGCTCCCTTAAGGGAGAGGACGAACGCACAGCTGTCTGGATGGAATTCTAATACCCTGGCCGCTTCTGCTGCCGCTGGAGGCGCAGGCGTTCTGCCTCCTCGCGTTCGCGGCGGGCGCGGGCTTCGCGCTCCCGGCGTTCGCGTTCCTGGCTCATGATGACATGGAGTGCGATGGCGGCGGCGTTCATGGAGGCTCTGCCTTTCGTTGGGGGTAACGATTAGTATTATGGCAATAAACGGCGCGCTTAGGAAGCAGAACCGAAAACAGTCCCATGAATCAGGTATTTAACTGCCCGTAACCCCGGCGCAGGCCGGGGCTACGGGGTCGCTTCCAAACCTCTCCCCGCCTGCGCTATGCTGGCCTGTGCGCCGTTTCGGGCGCTTTCCAACCTGCTTCAGGGACGCTTTCATGATCAAGGCCATGACGCTGCTGTTCGCCTGCGCGCTGCTGTCGTTCCCCGTCGCCGCCTTCGCGACGCCCTCCGCCGACGAGGCTGCGGCCATCGATCACCTCATTTCCTTCGTGCGGGAGTCGAAGCTGCAGTTCATCCGCAACGGCGAGGCGCATGACAGCGCCGATGCCGCCGACCACCTTTCCCTGAAGTACAAGAACACGCAAAAGCGCCTCTCCACCGCCGAGGAATTCATCGACAACGTCGCTTCCAAAAGCTCGATGTCCGGAAAACCTTATTTCATCCGCAAGCCGGACGGCACGGAAATACCCGTTTCCGACTGGCTGCATGCGGAGCTTAAAAGCTACCGCGACGGCCTGAAGAAATAGCACGTTGATTTAATATCCATAATCATGTATGCTGGCGGGCTATGATGGAGAACCCATGGCCGCCGAAAAAAGCTCAATATCAAAGGCTTTCGATGGAGCCCGCCCCCCTCTGACCGACGAACAGGGCGCGGCCGAACTCGCCCAAGCGGTCAAAAACAAGGATCATGTCTGGATGAAGGAACTGATAGAAGCGGGCGTGGATCCGGACATCTGCGCGAGCTTCGGCGACAATGCTTCGCTCATCTATCTTTCCACCGCGAATGACGTCGAGGGCATGAAGATCCTCATCGACGCCTGCGCGGATGTGAACCTTGTCTCGCCGCTTGTGCGCAAGACGCCGCTGCTGAACGCCGCCACGCATGGCTGCCGGGAAGCCTGCAAGCTGCTTATCGACAGCGGCGCGGATGAGAATATCCGGTTCGAGCCGAAAATCTCCGGCGCCACGGCGATTGATTTCGCGCGCCAGACGCCGGGCCTTGCCGAATACATCGAGGAACTGGTGAAGGAGCGCGCTTACGCCCGCGCCAATCCGCCGCCGCCCGACGTCACTTTGCCGCAGGACATTACGGTGACGAAACCGCTGCAGCTGAAGAGGGCGCCATGACGCTGCGCACAAAATTCCTGTCGAAAATCTTCAACTGGTGCGCCCCCGGCCGCGTGCACCGCCTGAATAATGACTTGTGGGCGAATACCTCGACCGTCCATGAGGGCATGACGGGCGAGCAGCTCTGGGCGAAGCTCGAAAAACTGCTGAAGCAGGGCGCGGATATCAACGCCCTCAACGGCAACGGCGATACGGCGCTGAATCTGCTCTGCACTGAGGGACATACCTTTGCCGCCATCAGGTTTCTTGAACACGGCGCGAAACTGGGCCCCGAAAACAAGGGCGGCATGACGCCTTTCCTGAGCGCCGCGCGCGCGGGCGATCCGGAACTGCTGCAGGCGCTCATCGCGCATGGCGCGAAAATTTCGGACGCCACGCCGCAGAACGATAACGCGCTCGGCGTGCTGCTCGGCTTCGTGCCGATGCGCTTCGAGCGGGACAAAGACCATCCGCAGCGCCGCTGCGAAGCCATGAAGGTGCTGCTGGCGGCCGGCATGGCGCTTGACCAGAACCAGCGCATGCGCGTCTTCCACCACCGCACAGAATTCCTGCCCGCCGTGCCGGAAATGGAAAAGGCGCACGATCTGAAGGTCGCGATTGAAGGCAACGACCCCGCCAGCGTGCGCAAAATAATCGACAGCGGCGTCCACCCGGATGCGGCGTCGAATTTCGGAGACCAGGGCGCTCTCGCCTACGCGGCCGGCATCGGCGATCTCGACCTCATGGACTTCACGCTCGCGAAGGGCGCGAAAATCGACCTGCTTTCCGGCGATGCGCGGGCAACGGCGCTGCAGTTCGCCGTCAAACAGGGACAGCGCGAGGCTTTCGTGAAACTGCTCGACCTCGGCGCCAACCCCGATATTTTCAGCCCCCGCCACGACGATCCCGTGCTTTTGAACATCGCCAAAACCAGCGCCGACCCCGGCATGCTCAAATTCGTCACCGACGAGATGCAGCACGAGCGCACGAAGCACAAGCTGGTTCTTGAAAGGGACATCACCGTCAGAACCCTGCGGCTGAAGCCAAAGCCCGGCAACCCCTAGCAGGCTGCTAAAAAACTGCTCTTTCTGTCATTCTGAGCGCAGCGAAGAATCTCTCTTCCTTTGAAAACAAAGGGAGATTCTTCGGTCGCTACGCTCCCTCAGAATGACATTCAGCGTTTTTCAGCGGCCTGCTAGCCGAAAATCCCGGGCGGGATCATGGGCTTGTGCCTCATTGACTTATTATACATAATAATATAGACTTTCTCTAGCTTGTGCAGCAACAGGAAGCCCTGATGGAGATGACGGTCTCTGTGCTTTCCACGACGCCTGACGCGCTGTTCTCCTTACGGGGGCCGCCGTGAGCTTTCTCTCAAAAATTTTCCATTGGGGCGCACAGCCGGAAGCCGAAGAGCCTCCCCCGCCGCCCGTCATTGATCTCCGAGATATCGACAAGAAGAGCGAGGCCGAGGTCGTTACCGCCATCAAAGCGGGACTGGCGAAAGGCGCAAACCCAAATGGCGCCAATTCCGGGGGAGAAACGACTCTGAACCGGGTATGCTATTACGGGATGGCTGAAGCCGCGAAGATCCTGTTGGAGGCGGGCGCCGACGTCAACGGGCCGGGCGGCAGGGATACGACGCCGCTGATGCAGGCCGCCGCAAGCCTGAACCCGGATCTTATTGAGCTGCTGGTTTCAAAGGGCGCGGATGCGACCTTGACGGACAAGACGGGCGACGATGCCCTGTACCACTTCGTCCATTGGCCCTACTACAAGGCGCAGGAGAAGCAAGGATATGAGGCGCGCGATGCCGAGTGCTTCACGCTTCTGCAAGGCCTCTGCGGCGCGCCCGACCATTACGCCATGTCCACCATTTACACGCGCCGCGAACACCTTATCCCGCTGGTGCCCGAGCTCGCGAAGGTTCGGGAATTTGTCAAAGTGGTCGAAAAGGGAGATACCGAAGCCCTGAAAACATGGCTCGACAGCGGAACGCCGCCCGGTTTCGGCGCGGATTTCGGCGCGCAGTCGGCCCTCACCTATGCCGCGGAAAAAAACAACATCGACATGATGGACATCCTGATGGACCACGCGGCGGATATCGAAGGCTGGTCGCAGGGCATGACGCCGATCATGGCGGCCGTCTATGGCGGGTCGAAGGAAGCCTTCATGAAGCTGCTGTATGCTGGCGCGGATACGGCCAAGCTGTTCACCTATGACCGCTACCCCGATACGACGCTGCCGGAACTGGCCGATATCGGCAAGCACGAGGGCATGCGCGCCTTTGTCGAAAACGCACTCGCCCACCGCAACGA
>SCTB01000048.1 GCA_004297545.1 Alphaproteobacteria bacterium | reverse complement strand
AGAAGGGCGATATCGTGGCCGAAGTCAGCAAAACCCTCTACATCCGCCGCAAAGACAAACCGCCCAAGCCAAGGGGTTAGTTTTTCTCGCAAGGGAGAGTCCAGTAAGTACCCTCACCCTAGCCCTCTCCCAAAAGGAGAGGGGACTAACGACGTCCTTCGGACGGAAACTATAAATTATATTTTCTTTCGCGAAGCGAAAGTCAGGAATCCCCTCTCCTTTGGGAGAGGGTTAGGGTGAGGGTACTATCAAACTCTCGGGAGAAAAATTCTTGATGCTCTTGTTAAATGGCCTCAACCCCGTGCCAGTTTCGCTTCGGCGCCGCGCCGGAAATCGTCCTGGGTGAAGGGGCGTTTTGCCCGGACCAGCGCGCGCAGCATGGCGAGTTCGCGCATGCAGCCGCCGGTTTCGATGACGCGCCTGACCACGATGTCGCGCGGCGTCATTTCGGAGGGCTCCTTCTGCCGGCGGAGCGCCGCCTGGGCCACGAGCCTGTCAAAGTCATGCCGCTCGCCGGAGCAGGCGTAATTCTCGACCGCGATATCGAGGCTGGTCTTGCCCACAAGCGTGCCGAAATAGGCATGTTGTTTTTTCCAGATTACTACTCCCATATCACGCCCCCGCGTAACCCCGATGAACCGATTAGGTCACTCTACAGGGGATACGTTAAATAAAAATGAATATGGATATGGGCTATGGATATTATTTAACGGCAGGGCCAAAAAAGTCAGACCGCCGCGTCAGGGTGCGGCGGTCTGCTCAATCCGGGGGGAAAGAGAATAGAGACCAAGGGACTTCAGATTTTGAGGTCGTCTATCCCTTGTGTCTCCGGTCATTCCAACTCATGAAAACAAAAAGTTGTTCCCTGCCGGGTTAAAATTTTTAAGTCTTTGAAAATAAAAGAAATTCCTAAAAACGAAATTAAATTTCGCAAATGCCTGAAATTTGTTACGTTCAGGGGCCATATAAGAGGTTATGAAGAGCATGATCGAAGTCAGGGTGCCGGAAGACTATTCCGCCATCAAAGGCAAGAAATCCATCTTTCTTGCCGGCAGCATCGAAATGGGCAAGGCCGAGAACTGGCAGGAGCGCATCGTCGCCGCGCTTCACCATCTGGACGTCCTGCTCCTGAACCCGCGCCGCACACACTGGAACGCCGCCTGGGACCAGAGCATAGACAACCCTGATTTCAAGCAGCAGGTGGAATGGGAGCTGGACGCGCTGGATTGCGCCGATATGGTCATCATGTATTTCGCGCCCGAAACCCGCTCGCCTATCACGCTGCTGGAGCTTGGCATCCATGTGGCCGCCAACCCGAAGAAACTGGTGGTCTGCTGCCCGGAAGGTTTCTGGCGGCGCGGCAACGTCGATGTCGTCTGCCGCCGCTTCGGCGTGCGCCAGGTGTCGAATATCGAGGACCTCGTCAAAAGCGCTGTTACCTTTCTGCAGAAGGCGGCTTAGACCATGTGGATGCGTCTTTTAGGGTTTATCATCACCTTCGCGATCATCGGTTATATCTTTTACGCCTTGAATACCTCTGACAAGGCCGTCAAGAACGTCATGGACAAAAACCCGGCTGTTCAGGAGCAGAAGAAGCTCCTCAAGGAGCAGGGCGTTAACGCGGATGATCCCGACGCCCTCAAGAAAGACGCGGAGAAAAAGGCGAAGGAAATCGACGAATATCAGCACTCCGCCGACGGCCTGCCCAAAGAACCTTAAAGATTAAACCTCAGTTTCGGCTTGCCGGGCTTATCGTCGCCATCCGCGGCCGGTTCATCCGGCTTTTTCAGGACAATCGGCTTCATGGTTGAAATGCCTTCTGCGGCAGCCTGGGAGGCCACGGCCTGAAAGCTTGTGCTCAACTCGAAATCGCCGTCTTTTGCGCTGGTGCGGCTGACTTTCTTCGATCCGCCCGCGCTGATGGTGGCTTCCGTATGCGCGACGCTTACTTTCGCCGAGCCGCCGGCATTCAGCGATGAATCCCGCCCGATGCGTTCGACATGCGCCGATCCGCCGGCGTTCACGTTGCAGTCATTGCCGATTTTCTCGATATGAACGGAACCGCCTGCATTGGCGCCCGACTGATGGCCCAGCTCCTCGATATGCAGGGAACCGCCGGAGGAGACTTTCGAATTCGGGCCGATATTTCCGGCCTCCAGGCTGCCGCCTGAATTAGCTTTGAGTTTTGCGCCCGTGTCGGAAAGGGTGATGCTGCCGTCCGCCTTTGCGCGCAGGCTGTCACCGGCATTGGCCTTCAGTTCAATGGCGCCGTCGGTTTCCAGCGTCACGCCGCTGCCGGTTGTTTTCTCGATGATGATGCCCGAGAGCCCGCTGTCCTGAGTGGCGCCGCCGCCTGAAATCACCCTGCCGTTCACGATGGTGACGCCGCTGATGCTGCCGCGGATGACCACGCTGCCGCCGGAGACGGAGATGCCGCTCATGCCGCTGCCGCCCTTCGCCGTGATGCTGGCGTTATCCGCGACCGCGCCCTTCACGTGGATGCCGCCGTCCTTGATATCAATCACCGCGCCCTTGCCGATATTGCCATTCAGCTCGACCGAACCTTTGTGGGAAAAACTCTCGCCGTCGGCGATGTCGCGGTTGATGGTGGTGATATTGCTGGCCATGGAATGCACACCCGGGGTTGTTTTTCTATACCGGGAGGATTGTGGCATATGTATTTCCATAAATCAAATAGAAAAATGGGCATGCAGGGCATTGAAAATACTGCAGTTTTTGAAGGTTCATGGGCAAAGCTTCCCCACGTCCCCTTCACCGAAAAACTCTACTTCGACCTGACGTATGAAGTGACCAAGGACAGCGGCCACGAGGGTGCGCAGTTTTTGGTTAGGGCGTTGAGGAGGAGGAAGGGGATTTAGAGATAGGCTATTTGATACCCAAAGGCTTCCACTCTTCGACACGTTTTTTAACTGCGTCTATTTGCTCCTTGGTCAGGTGTTTCTCATATCTCGCGAGATACTCTCGATGTTCTCGCTCTGCTTTCTCCTTTTCCTTTGCGGGGTCCACGTTCGCTTGACGATAGTGACAGCCAGAGCCCGTAGAACCCGCATGACGAAGGAGAGTTGGATAATCTTTATTGGTTTTTTCAAGCACTAAATGCCAGTAGTAAGCTTCAGCGGGATTAACAATCTCTATATCAGGATCACGCCAGCCATGAGGAGGAGGACAACCCCAATCGTAATATCCCTCTAATGCCCCCTGAGCATCCATATAGCCTTGGTTCGCAAGCTTTTGAAGCCGATTCATTCCGCCAACGCAATCACTTCCATTGGATATTTCCAAACTGCTTATAGCATATTCAGCGTCCAAGTCTTGCGATTCCGCTTTTATCCATTGAAGGGCCACTGGAATCATCATCAACGCAGGAATAAGAAGAACAGCAATCATCACAACATAATATTTCTTAAAAAACTCTTTCGTCATTCAATCGGCTCCCTTTCTACAAGCCTGCTGTCAGTCTGACCAAGTTTTTCAGGGGCGGCAATGTAATTTTGTGAAACGCGATGTAACGCGCGGCTTAAGGGGTCTGATTTTGCGGGGTATAGGCGGGCGGAGGTGGGGGAAGTTTTTTGAAAATGTGGTGTGGGTGTTTCAGGGCGTTTCAGCCGAATCGCTTCCCTTCCCCGTCACCCCCGCCTTGCGCGGGGGTCTGTAAGGCCGTCAGGCCGTCTTGTGAGTCTCTCTTTTGCATCATAAGACGCGCGGACGCGCTTACGGATGCCCGCGCGGAGGCGGGCATGACGAAGAATTTTAAGGCTGCGGCGGCGCGGGCGGTTGGGCGGGTGGTGTACCCGGTACGACTTTCCAGTCCTTGCCGTATTCCAGCTGCAGGACGAGCAGGGCCTTTTTCGCATCACTGCTTTCGATGCCGGCCGGCACGCTGCAGTGGATTTCATTGTTCGCGCTGTCCTGCGTCACCGTCTTCGAGATGGCTTCATAGGCCTGGCGCTGCGCGTCGCTCATCGTGCTGCGATGAAATTTCACGCGCAGCATGCCAAGGGCGAGGGGGCCGCTGTTTTTCGCCGCTTTCAAAAAATCCTTGATCATTCCCATTATCAATTCTCCATTTCAAAAAATCAGGGTTTCGGTCCCGGCGGTTTGTCTTTCGCGGCCTGCCCGGGCTTCGGGTGGGTGTAATCCTTGCGCAGCTGGCGGTAGCGTGTGACGAAAGCGCCGATGGTGTCGGGCACTTTCGGTTCCGGCATCTGCACGATCATGTTCTGCAGCGTCTTCAGCCCGCTTTCGGAGCCGTCGATTTTCTTGTAGGCCTCCAGCGCCTGGTTGACGCGCGATTTGAACAGCGCCTCGTTCGCGTCAAAATCGCCCTTGCCCTGGTGCATCAACCCGTAGAGGCCTTCGGCATGCAGCACGTAGCAGGAGATGCGGCATTGCAGGACGAAGGATTCGAAATTCGTCGTGTCCACGCCATAGGCTTTCATCTGCTTCACCGAGGCTTCGGCCTGCACCAGAATATTCTCGGCGTCCGAAATCAGGCCGCCGTGGCCGAGTTCGTGGTATTTCGTGCAGTATTCGTTCAGTTTATTCTGAACCTGCTCCACCTGGTCGACGAGCCGGTCGAGAATGTTGAGTACGCGCAGGGAATTCATCGACGCGGTATAGTCACTGTCGTTGGCAGCCCGCGTGAAATGATCAAGCAGGAAATGCGTATTTGGCGCCTTGCTGGCGGGGCCGCCGTTGTCGAATTCATTTGCAGGCCGGGCGAGGTTCTTGTCCGCGCTGTCGATATCGTCCTGCGAGAAACTGAAGCCCGGCGGCAGCGCCTGCGCGTCGGGCCGTGCATGCGGCACGCGCTGGGAGTCGAAAACATAGCCCTCGCGCTCGGCGAAAGCCTTGAAGTGGGAGAATTCCATCGCGGGCGCATCGGGGAAAATCGCGCTGAAAGCCGTGGGCTTGGCCTTGCACTTCGCCTCAAATTCCGAAAGTTCCGTGACGGCTTCCTTGAAGCTGACTTTCGATTTTACCTTGTGGACGTGGGTCGCGTATTTTCGCTTGTAGGGATTGATGGAGAGAGAACGCTCCGGCAGGCGCACGACCCGCGAGACGGTCCAGGTTTTCGCGACGGGGTCATCCATGAAAGCTTCGCAGTGAACCTGCGAGGTGCTCTTGTCGCTGTCGGTGACAGAATAGGTTTCGGTGCGGCAATAGGTTCCGAAAATCGGATGCAGGCATTTGTTGTCCGGCACCGGCGCGGGCGGCAGCTTGATGCGATCAAAATCGTTTTTATCGGGCTCGCTCAAGGTTCTGGGCCTGCGGGGATAGAATTTATGGAATGTTTATTTGTATCAAAGGCATAGTGCGGGGTCAATTTGCAATTCAGTACGGGGTGGCTTTTCTTGTCCCGAAGGAAAAATCCCTCAAAATACCCTTTAATATTCAAATAGTTATGGTCAATTTTCCCGTTAATCCTTTATCAGTTTCTTAAGCATAAAATAAAATGAGGGAAGTGTGTCCGGCGACGTTACCGGTTCTGGGGCGTTTGCGATGGTCCGGCAGGGGAGGAATGAACCGCATTATGGCCGAAAAAATGGATGATAAACCGCCCGAAGGCGGTGAGCCTGCCGAAGAAAAGGTATCGGTCATCACTGTCAACTTCAAGGACGGCGCGATTATCAGCAAGGTCCAGTTTGACGGCGAAGGCGGTATTCCCAAATTTCTGCGCGACATGGCGAAGTTCGCGAAACAGAATAACGTCAAATCGGTTGTCGTTATGACCATCAACGACGAAGAGCACGTCGACTGGGTCCATATCGCGGATTCAGAGCATCATCTGGCGCTGGCCGCGCTCTGCCTCGATGACATCAAGGAAGACCTGAAAACCGTTATCTTCAAGGAAACCGAGGAAGAGTAGCCGTTATTGTCCCGGCGGCTTGTGCGAATGGAAATGGTGCAGGATGCGATGGAACACCGGCGATAAAATCAGGCCCATCGACGCCACCAGCCACAGACCGCTGTAAAGCGCATAGCAACCCGCAAATATTTTTCCTCCATCGGTCTTCAGCAGGTCGATCTCGCCCATGCCGCCCAAAATCATCGCTGCATTGAGGAAGGCATCCACCCACGGCAGCCCTTCAAAATAACGATAACCCATCATCCCGATAGCAAGGGAGATGAGCGCCAGGCAAATGGCGACAACAAGATTGGCGGTTATCCGCGCGATAAAGGCGCGGAGGGGCAGAAGGGGTTTTGAGTGATGTTCGAACATTTTGTATCCGCGGACGCGTCCTGAATATCATACGGCATTGCAGGAGAGGTACAAAGTCCCCGCAGTCGTTTTCCATACATTGGGGCGCGAATAGTGCGACGTTAATTTCTTTATGCTACGATAAACGCAGCATTATTCCTTCCCAAGGCAATATCCCACATGACCTTACGTTTCTCCCCTTCATCCCTGTTCTATACCGGCGTTTTCCTCATGAGCGGGCTGCTCATGGCCCTGCAGATTGTCCAGTCGCGCATATTTTCCGTCACGACGTGGTATCACATCTCGTTCCTCGTCATCGGGGTCGCGATGTTCGGCCTGACTTTGGGCGCGCTGAAAATTCACCGCGGCAATGAAGCCGAGCAGCGCAAGAATTACGCGCGCGAGATGGCGGAATTGTCTTTCCGTTTTGCCGTCGGCATTATTGTCGGGCTGATTGGCCAGCTTGCGCTGCCGGTCGTTTCCGACGACCTGCGCGTGACCGTGGTTGCGCTGCCGATCGTGGCCGCGATGACGCTGCCGGCCTATTATTTCGCGGGCGCGGTCTTAAGTCTTGCGATTACCCGCGCGCCGTTCCCGGCGGCGCGCACCTACGGGGTCGACCTGCTGGGCGCGGCGGCGGGCTGCCTGTTCGCGCTGTTCATGATGAATATCTTTGATGCGCCTTCCGTCATCATGATGTTTGCGCTGCTGGCGCTGGCCGCCCTGAGATGCTTTGGCAAACTGAAGGGAACGCTGCCGCTCATCGTCGCCGGCATCATTGTTTATGGCATTGCCCTGAATCTGTTATCGCCGCGGCCCGTTATTTATCCCATCTGGAACAAGAAGCGCGATTTCTACCAGGCGGATCTCTCCTATGACCGCTGGAATTCCATTTCGCGCATCATCATCCAGAGGGAAAGCCGTGACGGGCGCCCCTACCTCTGGGGCCCGTCGCCCAAGCTTCCGGCCAGCATGAAGACATCATGGTACGAGCTGCTGATCGATGGCGAGGCGGGGACGCCGATCAACCGCTGGTTGGGCGACCGGGGCAAGGAGCTGCATATCCTCGATTACGACGTGACGACCATCGCCTATTCCCTGCCGGGCCTGAAAAGCTCCGGCATCATCGGTCTTGGCGGCGGGCGCGACGTTTTAAGCTCGCTGCATGCGGGCGTAAAGTCCGTGACGGCGCTGGACGTGAACAACATACAGGTCTCGGTGCTCTCGAAAACCGAGCCGTTCAAAAGCTATGCCAACATCGGCACACGCAAGGACGTGCGCCTGATCAACAGCGAGGCGCGCAGCTGGTTCGCCAGCAACCCGGATACTTTCGACCTGATCCAGATGAGCCTTGTGGATACCTGGGCAGCCACGGGGGCGGGGGCCTTCGCCTTGAGCGAAAACGGGCTGTACACGGTCGAGGCGTGGAGCACGTTTTTGTCCCACCTGAACCCCGGCGGCGCGCTGACGGTGAGCCGCTGGTATATGAAGGACGCGCATAGCGAGGGCGAGCGGCTTGTCTCGCTCACCATGGGCGCCCTGTTCAAGACCGGCGTGAAGGAACCGAAGAAGCATATCTATGTGGCGACAGCGAACCGCATCATGACGATGGTGCTGTCGCGGGATCCCTTTACAAAGGAACAACTCGACGCGCTGGACAAGCGTGCGAAGGAAATGGCGTTTAACGTCCTCATTTCTCCGCGCAAGGAGGTGGCGGGGACGGAATTGGCGGAAATCCTGAACACGAAAAGCCGGGAAGAACTTGAGGCCCTGGCCGCCAGGAGCGAATACGACATCAGCCCGCCCACCGACCGGCGGCCCTTCTTCTTTAATCAGGTCAGGATGGGCAATCCCGCGCTTGTCTGGCGCCTTGCGACGCAGACGGGGCTCAGCGCGATGATCGGCCATGCGCATGCGATTGCGAACCTGTACATCATCATGCTGTTTTCGTTTTTGATGGTCGTCTTCGCCATCGTTTACCCCCTGCGCTCCGAACTGAACGCGGGGAATAAATTCGTCAAGGCGGGAACCGCGTGGTTCGTGCTGATTGGCCTCGGTTTCATGCTGCTGGAAATTGCGCTGATGCAGCGCATCAGCGTTTATCTGGGGCACCCGGCCTATGGCCTTGGCATCGTTTTGTTCAGCCTTGTCCTCTCCACGGGCTGCGGCAGCCTCTTGAGCGACGCGTTCCCGCTGAAGACCAACCGCAACCGCATCATGTGGGCGCTCGGCACGGCGCTCGCGATTGTCATGTCGGTTTTCTTTATTGACGCCGCGATTTCGGCCTTCTCCGGCGCCGGGTTGTTCGTCCGCGCGCTGATTTGCGTCAGCGTCACGGCGCCGCTCGGGCTGCTGATGGGATACGGTTTCCCGACGGGAATGGAAATGGCGCGCCAGGCGCATACGAAGTCCACCGCATGGTTCTGGGGCATCAACGGCGCGGCAGGCGTGATGGGAAGCTCCCTTGCCATCGCCATCAACATCGGCGCAGGCATCGATCGCTCGATGTTCATCTCCGCGCTTTGCTATGCGCTGCTGGCCATCGCGGGAAATCGTCCCGAACGGAAAGCCTAGATGCCGCCCCCTTCGGCCCGCGCGTTCTATCTCGGCGTGTTCCTCATCAGCGGCCTTCTGATGGCCCTGCAGATTGTCCAGTCGCGCATTTTTTCGGTAACGACCTGGTATCATATCTCGTTCCTTGTCGTCAGCGTCGCCATGTTCGGCCTGACGGTCGGCGCGCTGAAGGTGCACCGGGGCAAGGAGGCGGAGCAGCGCGCGAATTACGCGCGCGACATGGCGGATGCGTCGTTCAAGTTCGCCATCGGCATTCTGGTCGCGCTGACGGGGCTGATGATCCTGCCCGTGCTGTCGGAAAAACTGCTGTATACGCTGATAGTGCTGCCGGTCGTCTCGGCTTTCGCGCTGCCGCCGTATTATTTTGCGGGCGTGGTCTTGAGCCTTGCGATCACGCGCGCGCCATACCCTGCGGCGCGGACCTACGGCTATGACTTGCTGGGGGCGGCGGCGGGGTGCCTTCTGGCGCTTTTTGCGATGGAAACCGTCGATGCGCCCACGGCATTGATGTTTCTTGCGCTGCTCGCGCTCGCATCCGCGCGGTGCTTCGGAAAAATAAAGCCCATGCCGGCGGCGGTCGTCGCGGGACTTGCCTGCCTTGGCATCGCCCTGAACCTTTTTTCGGCGCGCCCCGTTATCTATCCGCTCTACATGAAATACAAGGCTTGGCCGCAGTCGATCCTTTCCTATGATAAATGGAATTCCATCTCGCGCCTCACCGTCGAACTGGAGCTGAGGGATGTCGAGCCTTTCCTCTGGGGCCCGTCGCCGAAATTGCCGAAGGGCCTGAAAGGGTCCTATTACATTCTTGCCGTCGACGGGGACGCCGGCGCCGCCATCAATCGCTGGGGCGGCGACAAGGGCAGGGAGCTCGATTACCTCGATTACGATGTCACGACGCTGGCCTATTCATTGCCGGGGCTGAAGACCGCCGGTATCATCGGACTTGGCGGCGGGCGCGACGTTTTAAGCTCGCTGCACGCCGGCATGAAGTCGGTGACGGCGATGGATGTGAACAATATCCAGGTCTCGTTGCTCTCGAAGGTCGAGCCGTTCAAAAGTTACGCCGCTATCGGCGACCGGAAGGACGTCAAACTGATCCATTCCGAGGCGCGCAGCTGGTTCGCCAGCAACCCGGATACTTTCGACCTGATCCAGATGAGCCTTGTCGATACCTGGGCGGCGACCGGGGCGGGGGCTTTCGCCCTGAGCGAAAACGGGCTTTATACCGTCGAGGCCTGGAAGACTTTCCTGTCGCATCTGAAGCCGGGTGGCGTTCTGACGGTGAGCCGCTGGTACATGCAGGACGCCCAGAGCGAGGGGGAGCGCCTCCTGTCTCTGACCATGGGCGCGCTTTTCGACGCGGGGGCAAAGGACCCGCGCAAGCATATTTTCATGGCGACCGCCCAGCGCATTGTGACGCTGGTCCTTTCGCGCGATCCCTTTACGCCGGCGCAGCTTGACGCGCTGGAAAAGCGCGCGAAGCAGATGAGCTTCAACGTGCTGGTTTCGCCGCGCAAGGGAGTGTCGGGAACGGAATTCGCCGAAGTCCTGGCGGCAAAGAGCCGGCAAGCGCTCGACCTGCTGGAAAAGACCAGCGAATACGACATCAGCCCGCCGACCGACCGGCGGCCGTTCTTTTTCAACCAGGTGAAAATCGGCAATCCGCGTCAGGTCATTTCGCTGGCGGCAGGCGACGACCACAATGCCATCGTCGGCCATGCGCATGCCATTGCGAACCTTTACATCATCATGCTTTTTTCGCTGCTGATGGTGGTTATTGCCATCGTTTATCCGCTGCGTTCCGAAATGAAGGCGGGGAATAAATTCGTCAAGGCGGGCACGGCGTGGTTCGTGCTGATTGGCCTTGGCTTCATGCTGCTCGAAATATCGCTGATGCAGCGCATGGCTGTTTACCTGGGGCATCCAGCCTATGGGCTTGGCGTCGTGCTATTCAGTCTTGTGCTCTCCACGGGCTGCGGCAGCCTGCTCAGCGACTTGTTTCCGCTTAAGTCTAACCGCAGCCGCATTCTCTGGGCGCTGGGCACCGGGCTTGCGATTGCGGCGTCGGTCTTCTTCATCGACGCCGCCATGACCGCGTTTTCGGGCGTCAATCTTTTCTTCCGCTCGCTGATCTGCGTCAGCGTGACCGCGCCGCTGGGATTTCTGATGGGTTACGGTTTCCCGACGGGCATGGAAATGGCGCGGCAGGCGCATGCGCGGTCAACGGCATGGTTCTGGGGCATCAACGGCGCGGCAGGGGTGATGGGCAGCTCTCTTGCCATTGCCATCAACATCGGCGCCGGCATCGACCGCGCGATGTTTATCTCCGCGCTGTGTTATGCGGTGCTGGCGGTCGCGGTGCTTGCTTATCAGTCGGAAAAGAAATCCCGTTAAATGCCGGGTGCGCGGTTTTTGGCAGCCGGAATGGCTGTCGCTACAGGCTGCGCCGTTTCCGTCTTGAGTCCCAGAAATTCAGGGATCGTCATGAAGGGCATCTGGTCCATGCTGTCCATCGGGCGGTCCAGTTCCGACATGCGGCCCTGGTGAATCAGCGGCGGCTGGTTCGCGGGGCGGTTGAAGCGCATAATGACGAATTCATCCGTGCGCTCGTTGATATAGATGCTGAATACTTCCTGGCCGAAAGTATCGCCGCCACGGAATTCGAATCCTTTGGCGGTCAGGGGACGCAGCGCGGTTTCAATCGTCTGCATCTCGGCATCGCCGGCCACGCCGGCAAATGCGCCGGAAAGGCTCTTCTGGTTAGCTATGGACATTACACACCTCTTATTGGGATCGCCGGAGCCGTTAAGTCCGGCGAAATCGAGTACCCTGTTTAATCTATCCACAGACTCGCGTCAATAGGGAGAGAGTGAATTAATATTGATTCTCAACAACTTACATAATTCAGTTAAAGAGCGGTTGTTCAAGATAGCTATTTTTTCTTCTTTTCCAGCTTCTTAGCCTCGTCCCACAAGGCGATGCGCTGCGCGCGGGCGGAGGTCTTGATGTCCTTGCCGAGTTTTTTGAGTCCCTGTTCCATGTAGCGGAAGCGGCGCTCGAAGCGGTTGTTGGTGATGCGCAGCGCATCTTCCGCATCAATGCCGTGCCAGCGCGCGAAATCCACCAGCATGAACATCAGGTCGCCGAATTCCGCCGCGATCTTTTCCTTGTCGGGCTTCTTCGCCTCGATCTCGTGGCGCAACTCGCCGACTTCTTCGGTGATCTTGTCGAGCAGCATCTCGACGTCCGGCCATTCCCAGCCGGATTTCGCGGCGCGGCCTTTCAGCTTGGCCGAGCGGATCAGCGCGGGCAGGGCGTGGGAAATTTCATCGAGGATGCTTGAATCATCGCGTACGCCCTTTTTCTTGCGCTCTTCGGCTTTGATCTCTTCCCATCGGCGGTCGATTTCGGCGGGCGTCTTTAGCGTATTCGGCTCGTCGCCCAGAATAGTTGGATAGCGGCGCTCCAGCTTGTCGACGATCGCCTGCGCGACGTCGTCGAAATTAAATGACTTTCTTTCTCGTGCGATTTCGGCATGGAACACGATCTGCAGCAGCAGGTCGCCCAGCTCGTCGCGCAGCGTCTCGTCGTATTTTCCCTGGTCGATCATATCGGCCGTTTCGTAGGCTTCTTCGATAAGATAGGGGGTGAGAGATTTATGCGTCTGCTCCTGCGTCCAGGCGCAGCCCTCGGGGTGCGTGCGCAGGTGCGACATGATATCGAGCAGCCGGTCGATGGGTTTCGTGGCTTCCGTTACTTTGCGCTTCTTTGCCTTAGAGCTGGAGCTCATGGGTCACATCTCCTTCGCCGACGTAATTGAACCCCAGATGCTCGTAGAATTTCCGCGCTCCCGGGTTGAGCGTGCGCAGGGTCAGCTTCCTGAACGGGCCTTCAGGAACATCCATAATCTTTTCCATGAGCTTCTTCGCGATGCCGAGGCGCCGCCACTCGGGCAGCACATAGACATGGCGCACGCGCAGGACGGAGGGGTCTTTCAGGTAGGGGTCGAGCGACCTTCCGCCGACGGCCAGATAGCGGCCTTCGTGCTCGGCGGCGAAAAAAGCTTCGCCGGGCTTGTTGAAGCGGTTCGTCCCGCTTTCCCAGTTTTCGGTCAGGCGCAGGATAAGGTTCAGGCCCTCCGACCTGCTTTTCTTCAGAAGCAGCGCGAACTGGGCGGGGTCGTAGTCCTGTTCCGTGACCGGCTTTATTTTGACATCAATCGTCATGGGGCAGAAGATTAGCGGCAAATTCGGCCAAAGGGAATAGGTTTCTTTATGTCAATTGTGGAATAATGATGAATATCAGGGTCTTATATTTTTATTCTCCGGATGCCCGAAATCCGGTAAATATGTCTGGTTCAGACAGGATACCGGACTAGGTAATGGCTATGGATCAGGACACAGAAAACACGACTGAAAAGAAGAAATCCGAATTCCGCCACCCGGAAAAGCGGAACCGTCCTGACACGCCCGTTTTGCGCAAGCCGGAATGGATACGCGTGAAAGCGCCGGTGTCGCCCGAATACCATGAAACCGGGAAACTGATGCGCAACCTGAAGCTGACCACAGTCTGCGAGGAGGCCGCCTGCCCGAATATCGGCGAGTGCTGGAAGCAGAAACACGCGACCTTTATGATTTTGGGCTCCACCTGCACGCGCGCCTGCTCCTTCTGCAACGTGGCGACCGGCATCCCCGACAAGCTCGACCCCTTCGAGGCAGCGCGCGTCGCCATCGGTGTGCAGAAGCTGGGCCTGAAACATGTCGTTATCACTTCCGTCGACCGCGACGATTTGGCCGACGGCGGGTCTGAGCAGTTCGTGAAGGTTATCAGCGAAATCCGCCGCCTGTCGCCCGGCACGACGATTGAAATCCTGACGCCTGATTTCAAGGACAAGAGCAACGCCATCGAGCCCATCGCCATTGCGCGCCCCGACGTGTTCAACCATAACCTTGAAACAGTGCCGCGCCTGTACCCGACCATCCGCCCCGGCGCGCGCTACTTCACGTCGCTGGAACTGCTCAACCGCGTCAAGAAAATCGACCCCACTATTTTCACCAAGTCCGGCCTGATGGTCGGCCTCGGCGAAACCAAGCAGGAAGTCATGCAGGTCATGGACGACCTGCGCGCGGCGGATGTCGATTTCCTCACCATCGGCCAGTATCTGCAGCCCACGCCCAAGCATGCGGCCGTCGACCGCTTCGTGACGCCGGAAGAATTCAAGTCATACGAAACCATCGCGCGCGGCAAGGGCTTCCTGATGGTCTCGGCCTCTCCGCTGACGCGCTCGTCCTACCATGCGGATTCCGATTTCGAAAAGATGCGCGACGCCCGCGAGGCGAAACATGCATCTCGCGCCAAATAATCTCTTCTCCCCTTGCGGGAGAAGAGATGGGACCCGCGCCGAAGGCGTGGGAGTGATGAGGGGTAAGCGCGTTGGCGCGTCATATAACGACTCACGTGACGCCCTGACGGGCTTACCCCTCACCTCTGTCGCTTCGCGACATCTCCTCTCCCGCAAGGGGAGAGGAGAATAAAATGCCCTCCCACCAGGAAAAGCGCATCGTCCCTTATACTGCCGAGCAGCTTTTCGACCTTGTCATGGATATCGAGAAATACCCGGAATTCCTGCCCTGGTGCCTGGCCGCGCGCATCAACGAGCGCGGCAAGAGCGATCTCAGCGCCGATGTCGTCGTAGGTTACAAAGTATTCCGTGAAAAATTTTCTTCCCGCGTGCATTACAGGCGTCCGAAGGAAATCGAAGTCGAATACCTGAAGGGGCCCATGCGGCACCTGCACAACAAATGGGTCTTCAAGGATCTGCGCGGCGGGCAGTGCGAGGTGGATTTCTACGTGGACTTTTCGCTGAAGACGAAGTTATTTGAATCTCTTGTCGACCAGTTCTTCCACCGCGCGCTGGTGAAGATGGTCAACGCCTTCGAGGCGCGGGCCCTTGAGTTATATGGCGGGAAGAAGCATTAAATCTATAGTTTGAATCCCGGCGGCTTCTGGGGCGGCGGCTGAATAATGCCAGCTTCGCGCTGCAGTATTTCAGCTTCTGCCTGCTTCTGTGCCGCCTGTGCGAGCAAGTCTTCGGCTTGTTTCGCCGCGCGTTTCGCCAAGAGAGGTTTCAGTTTCTCCTCTATGGCTTCTGCGACGCGCGTAAGGCCCTGCTCACGGGCGAAATCGAGAGGTTTTTTCAGTCCGGCATAATGAGGCGACGACTTGTCCAGATGTTTCGCGCCTGTGGACATCAGTTCACCGGATTCTTCCACATCTATCATTGGATAATTCACCAGCTTCAGCGCGATTTCTTCCTGTTTGCATTCTATGGCGGCGTAAAGATAGGAGGGCAGGAAATAAATCTGCCGGTTGATATCACGCGTCTTGTTCAGGTTGCGGAATTCGTAATGCCAGATCATGACGGTGGACATGCCGCCGTTTGTTTTCAGAAGCGTTTCAAAGACCTCTGCGTTACCGGCATGCAGCGCCAGCGCGAGAGGCATCTTCTTCGTGTTGCCGGGGAAATATCCGGCATCGGCGCCGTCTGCGAGAGATTTACGCACACCCTCAATATCGCCGGCCTTGATGGCCGCGGCGAGAGTATTGTATTTGCGTTTGGCTTCCCGCTTTTCGGCGAGGTTGTTAAAAAAGGACTTTATACCCATGCCGGTGTTGTAGCATAGATATTAGCCATAATCAATTCGTGGGATATGCTTGTAAAAACAAACTCTTAAGCAGTCTCAATCTCTTTTTTAAGCGCGGTAAGGGCGGTTTCAACTGTCTCCAGCCGCACTGCTGAGCGGTCGCCGCCAAACATGTTCTTGAGCGTAAAGGAATTGCCCGTCTTTCCGTTGGCGATGCCGATATAGACAAGGCCGACGGGCTTCGTGTCGGTCGCCCCCCCGGGCCCTGCGATGCCGGTAGCGGAAACGGCGATATGGGCTTTCGAAGCCTTCAGCGCGCCCTGGGCCATTTCGAGCGCGACCTCGGCGCTCACGGCGCCCGATTTTTCAATGGTTCCGGGCTGCACGCCGATATGCTGCACCTTGGCGTCGTTTGAATAGGTGATGAACCCCCGGTCCACGACGTCGGACGATCCTGCGATTTCGGTCAGGCACCCGGCGATAAGGCCGCCCGTGCAGGATTCGGCAGTCGCGATGCGCAGCCCGCGCTTGCGCGCTTCGGCGAGGACTGCCTCGGCCAGCTGGGTTAGGTGCTGCGGAAAGAGGGTCATGAAAAATCCTTACAGGTAGGCGAGGGCAGCGGTGCCTACGCCGAACATCGCGTAGATACCGGCCACGACGTCATCCATCATCACGTCAAATCCGCCCTTGCTGCGGTTGTCGAACCACGAGGCAGGCCACGGCTTCCAGATGTCGAAAATCCGGAACAGGACAAGCCCCAGCAGCCAGAGGTCCCAATGCCCCTCCGCCGGGATGGCGGCGATCCACATGCCGACGACTTCGTCCACCACGATGGTCTGGTCGTCGACAGTGCCGGATTTCTTGCCGTAGAAATCGGCGGCGACGGTGCCGATGCAGAGCAGCGCAATCGCTGCCAGCGCCAGGCCGATAAAACCCGCCTGCTGCGCGATGATATAGCCGAAGGGAATCGCCGCAATCGAGCCCATGGTGCCCGGCGCGGGACGGATGCGGCCGGCGCCGAACCAGGTGGCCGTCAGGATGCGCCAGTCCTTCATCGTCGTTTCCGGCGGCAGCGCGCGGATTTCCGGCTTTATCTTCGGCAATATGGCCTGCGATGCTTTTTGCGCGAGGGCCGTTGGGCTGAAATTCATCTTACGTTCCCCACTTCCTGATATTCTCCGCCGTCGCGGAAACCTTGCGCGAGAAGGGCAGGCGGACGGTCGCGACGGCCTCTGCCGCGATGCCTTCCCGCCGGCCGGTAAAGCCGAGCCCTTCGGTCGTCGTTGCTTTCAGGCTGACGCGCGAGAGGGGGAGGGATAAAATCTCCCCCAGGCGCGCGCGCATTTTGTCGCGGTGCGGCCCGATTTTCGGCGCTTCGCAGATAATGGTGACGTCGACATGGCTGATAATCCCGCCCTGTGCGCGGATAAGGTCGCCTGCGTGCTTCAGGAATGTCGCACTGTCGGCGCCTTTCCATCTTGCGTCCTTCGGGCTGAAGTGGGTGCCGATATCGCCGTCGCAGATCGCGCCCAGCAGCGCATCGGTCAGCGCATGCAGCGCGACATCGGCGTCTGAATGGCCTTCCAGCACCTTGTCATGAGGCACGTCGATGCCGCAGAGTTTCAGCGTGCGGCCCGCGGCCGGTTCGACAAGGCGGTGGACGTCGTAACCGGTGCCGGTTCGCACGTCACCGCAGCGCCCGGCAATCGCCTGTTCCATCAGCGCGAGATCATCCGCATGGGTGATCTTGAAATTTTCCTTGTCACCGGGCGCAATGGTGACCTTTTGGCCTGCAAGCTCGCAAAGGGCCGCATCATCGGTCACGGGACTGTCCCGGTGTTTCCGGTGCAGGTCGAGGATGAGGCCGAATTTGAAGGCCTGCGGCGTCTGGATGGTATAGAGGCCGTCGCGATTTTCCGTTTTTACCGAATCCCCTGCAATGCGTCTTATCGTATCCGTTACGGGTAACCCCGGCACAACGGCATCGCCGATTTGGACAGCGGCGCAAATGCCGGAGATAAGTTCGGGCGTGACGCCGGGGCGGGCGGCATCATGGATCAACACGTAATCCGGCTTTGAGGGAGCAAGGGCCTCGAGACCCCTGAGAACTGAATCCTGCCGCGACTTTCCGCCGATAATCGGTGCGGGGATGTTCAACCCTTCTGTGGCCTGTTTGTAGAGAGCGGCGTGATCCGCATGAATCACGACACGAATATCCGAGATATCAGGGTGTTGAAGAAATGAATCAATGCTCCACGTCAGGACGGGCCGCCCCAGCAAAGGCAGGTACTGCTTGGGCAATCCGCCGCCAAACCGCTCGCCAGTACCGGCAGCGACGATAAGGGCGGCGATCTTGGGTTTTTTATTATCCATAATATACCAAGCTGGAGCGCAGAAACATTGTTGAATGGAGTTTAGGACCGTGGCCAATGGCGGTCAACGCTTGTTATTTTTCGCAAAATAAGGCAAATATACGCCGTGCATAAACTTTAGGCGGTACCCCGTTTTGCACAAATAATAGGCAACAACACTACTATAATAAAAAACAACCAGAGCCTTGATGCGCAGTCTGAAGGAACAACAAAAAATCGTCCCTCTCAAGCGGACGGCAGCGCCGGATGTGAAAGCCATGCTTCACGCCCTGCCGGATGCTGTCCTTGCGCTTGATGCGGAAGGCAGGGTGATTTTTTCCAATGATGCGGCACAGGCCTTTTTCGGGCTGGGGGAGAAGGGGCTGGTCGGTAAGCCGGCCGCCGGACTCATGGGCGATGCGACTCCCGCGCAGGATATCCTGAACAACAAGCTCCAGACCGTGACGGCGCATGACATTGTCGTCTGCGGCAAGCCCGTCAGCAGCCTTTCTATCGTGCCGATGGTGGAAGAAGGCTTCTCCCTGCTCGTGCTTCGCCAGGAACCACTTCCGGTCAAGAGCGAATGGGTCGCGCGCGTCAAGCGCACGCTGAAACCTGCGCAGCATCTGGCGCGCATGCTGGCGCATGAGATCAAGAACCCGCTGTCTGGCATCCGCGGCGCGGCGCAGCTGCTGGCGAAGTCAGACCTTTCTCCCGACGACCACGAGCTTGCCACGCTCATCGACAATGAGGCGCAGCGCATTTTCCGGCTGATCGACAAGGTGAATATTTTTGACGATGCGCCGCACCACCAGTATCGCGCGCTGAATATCCACGAAGCGCTGGCGCAAGTCGTCCGGCTGGCTGAATCCGGTTTCGGAGTCAAAATTGCCGAACAATACGACCCCTCCCTGCCGGAGATTTATGGCCATCCCGACCGCATCATGCAGGCGCTTCTTAATATCGTGAAGAACGCCGCAGAGGCGCTGCCGTCGCAGGGCGGGCGCATCATTATCCGCACGTATTATGATACGGCGGCGGCCATGCATCCGGAAAGCCGCGCGAAGCTGCCCGTCTGCATCGACGTGGAGGACAACGGCAGCGGCATCGGAACGGAAATGCAAAGGCGTCTTTTTGAGCCCTACAATACCACGAAGCCGCAGGGCGAGGGGCTCGGCCTCTCCATCGTCTCCAAGATCATCGACGATCACGGCGGCGCCGTCGACGTGACCAGCATTCCGGGCAGGACGGTTTTCAAGATCAGCTTCCCGAGGAGCGACAAGTCATGACCGGGGGCAAAACCGTTCTTATAGCTGATGATGATGTCTCCATCCGCACCGTGTTGACGCAGGCGCTCAAGCGCGCGGGCTATGACGTGGAGGCGACCGACAACGGCGCGACGCTTTACCAGTGGATACTGGAAGGCCGCGGGGATCTGGTCATTACCGACGTCATGATGCCAGGCGAAAACGGGCTCGATCTTATCCCGAAAATCCATGCAAAGCGCCCCGGCATGAAAGTCATCGTGATGAGCGCGCAGAATGCGCTGACGACGGCGATCTCGGCTTCCGAAAAGGGGGCGCTCGATTACCTGCCCAAGCCCTTCGATATCGACGGTCTGCTGGAAACGGTGCGCGGCGCCTTCCGCAAGACCATCGCGACGGAGCAGGACAATATCGACACGGCGGACGCGATGGACAAATCCTTCGTCGTCGGACAGTCCCGCGCGATGCAGGAGATTTACCGGACGATCGCGCGGCTGCGCAATTCGGACCTGACCGTCCTCATGACCGGGGAGTCGGGGACCGGCAAGGAAGTCATCGCCCGCGCGCTGCATGAATTCAGCCGCTGGACGGAAGGCCCCTTCATCGCGCTGAACATGGCGGCGATACCGAAGGATCTGGTCGAAAGCGAGCTGTTCGGACATGAAAAGGGCGCCTTCACGGGCGCGACGCAGAAGACCATCGGTCGTTTCGAGCAGGCGCAGGGCGGCACGCTGTTTCTCGACGAAATCGGCGACATGCCCTATGAGGCGCAGACGCGCCTCCTGCGCGTGCTGCAGGAAGGCGAATTCACCAGCGTCGGCGGCCGCCGGCTCGTCAAGACGCGGCTGCGCATCATCGCAGCCACCAACCGCGACATGCCGGCGCTCGTGCAGCAGAGCAAGTTCCGCGAAGATCTTTACTACCGGCTGAACGTCATTCCGCTGCACGTGCCGCCCTTGCGCGAGCGCGCGGAAGATATTCCGGCGCTGGTCCAGCATTTCATCGCGCGCGCGGGCAGCGCAAAAGTCTTCGAGCCGGGCGCGATGCGCCTGATCCAGCAGCAGTCGTGGCCGGGAAATATCCGGGAACTGGAAAATTTCACCCGCAGGCTCGCCGCCCTTTGTCCGCAGGACATCATCGACGCCCCGGCGGCGGCCATGGAACTGAAGCGGCTGGCGCGCTCTGAAATCGCGACGCCGAAAGACCGAGAAGAACTTATTGAGGCGCTAATGCACGATTATTTCGCGTCATGGGGGGCTGCGTTGCCGCAAGACGGCATTCACGCGCCGGTCGTCCGCGACATCGAAAAGCCGCTGATCGAGCGCGCGCTGGATCTGACGGGCGGCAACCAGATACGCGCCGCCGAAATTCTGGGCCTTAACCGCAACACGCTGCGCAAGAAGATCCGCGATCTCGGCATCGAAATCAGGAGGGCGCCATGAGCGAGGCCGTCATTCCTCTGTCGCAGAACGCGATGAGCCGCATTGGATATGCGCTGCTGCGGATGGCGGAGTCGCGACTGATCATCATCACGATGACGGTGGTGGCTTTCCTGTCATGTCTCGTGACCGGCATCGTGATGACGGAAGGCACGGCCGGCAATATCAACACGGCCTACTGGCTGCTCAACCTTGACCTTGTCGTGCTCCTGGTGCTGGGCGCGCTTATCGCCTACAAGATGGTTGGCCTTTGGTCGCGGCGCAGAAGCGGCATTGCCGGTTCGCGGCTACATACGCGGCTCGTGCTCATTTTCAGCGGCATCGCGGCTGTTCCTGCCATCCTGATGGTTATTTTCTCGTCTGTTTTCCTTTATTTTGGCGTCCATGCCTGGTTCGATGACCGCGTCAGCACCGCCGTGAATGAATCCCGGGAGGTCGCGGAAGCTTACCTGAAGGAGCACCTTCAGGTCATGCGCGCGGACGTGCTGGCGATGGCCAACGACCTGAACCGCGAGGCTCCCGCGATGCAGGCGAGCGCTGCGAATTTCAGCAAATTCGTCGAAACCCAGTCGCTGCTGCGCAACCTGTCCGAGGCGGTCGTTTTCCGCGCCTCCGACGGCGTTATTCTCGCGCGCTCCCAGCTGGCTTTCTCGCTGGAACTCGAAATGCCGGGAAAAAAGAAAGTCGAAGACGCGTCAGACGGCGACGTCATCCTGATGACGGGAGATAACAGCGACCGTATCCGCGCCCTGGTCCGGCTGGACCGATTTGTCGATACTTATCTGTATGTTGGACGCATGGTGGACGCCAGCGTCCTTCAGCATATGCAGACGACGCAAACGGCGGTGGATGCCTACAAGACGCTGCAGCAGCGGCAGAACCAGATGCAGCTCGTCGCGACGGCGACGTTCATGGCAGTGGCTCTGCTGCTGCTGCTGGGGGCTGTATGGTTCGGCCTTATGTTCTCCGAACGGCTGGTCGCGCCCGTGAGCGCGCTCATCATGGCGACGGAGCGCGCGCGCCGCGGCGATCTTTCGGTGCGCGTGCCTGAAACGCAGTCGGATGACGAAATCGGCCTGCTGGGACGCGCCTTCAACCGCATGACGAACCAGCTCGAAGGCCAGCAGGAGGAGCTGCTGGCGGCGAACCGCATGCTGGACGAACGCCGCCGCTTTACCGAGGCGATCCTGGCCGGCGCTTCGACGGGCGTCGTGGGGCTCGGCCTCGACGGCGTCATCACGCTGGCCAACAAGATGGCGGAGGAATTGCTGCTGGGGCCTGACGGCGGCGGGCTGACCGGCCGCAGGCTGACCGAGTTCCTGCCGGAGGCGGAAGAAGTATTGCGGAACGCCCTTCCGCATCATGAGAAGGCCTGGCCGCTTCAGCTCGAATACGCGGCCGGCGACGGCCCGCGCAAAACCATCCTCGTGCGCATCACGGCCGAGCGCGGCGGGCAGGGAGCCGTCGCGACCATTGACGATATTTCCAATCTTGTGTCGGCGCAGCGCAAGGCCGCCTGGGCCGATGTCGCGCGCCGCATCGCGCATGAAATCAAGAACCCTCTCACCCCCATCCAGCTGTCGGCGGAGCGTTTACGGCGCAAATACCTGCCGCAGATACAGGACGACCCCGAGACTTTCGAAAAATGCACCGAGACCATCATCCGGCAGGTGAACGACATCGGCCATATGGTCGGCGAATTCTCCGCCTATGCGCGCATGCCGCTGCCGAACAAGAAAGTCGAGAATATCGTCAACGTCTGCCAGGACGCGCTGATTCTCCAGCGCCAGGCGCATCCGGACATCGGTTTCGGCTTCATCGCCTCGGATGCGGTGATGAACGCTAACTGCGACAGGGCGCAGCTGACGCAGGTCATGACGAACCTTCTGAACAACGCCATCGATTCAATTCACGAACGCCAGCAACAGAAACCGGGCGACGGGCGCGTTAAGATTATAGTCGAGCAAAAAGGTCCAAATACTTCAATTTCCGTGGAAGATAATGGCATGGGGCTGCCGGAAAAGGTTCGCGACCAGTTGATGGAGCCTTATGTGACGACGAAGAAGAAGGGGTCCGGCCTTGGTCTTGCCATCGTCAAAAAGATTATGGAAGACCATGGCGGGAGTGTGGTATTGGAGGACAGTCTGTTTCAGGACATTAAATCCGGCGCAAAAGCTGTTATAGTTTTCCCCAGTGATATTTAGGTGACGATCATGCAGGCCGATATTCTTATTGTTGACGACCAGGACGACATCCGGATGCTTATCGAAGGCATCCTGGAGGACGAAGGTTTCAGCACCCGCGCCGCGAAGGACTCGCAGACGGCCATGAAGCTCATCGCCGAGCGGGAGCCCGAGCTGCTGGTGCTCGACATCTGGCTCGAAAACAGCGACATGGACGGGATGGAGATGCTCAAAAAGCTCGTCCGCAGCAACCCAGACATGCCCGTCATCATGATCAGCGGTCACGGCAATATCGAAACCGCCGTCACTGCCATCCAGATCGGCGCCTATGATTTCATCGAGAAGCCCTTCAAGGCGGACAAGCTACTCGTGCTGACCCGCAACGCGATTGAAGCGGCGCGCCTGAAGAAGGAAAACCAGGAACTGCGGCTGAAGGCCTTGGGCAGCGTATCCGAACTGCACGGCACTTCGGCAGTTATGCAACAGTTAAAGCAGGGCATCGAGCGCGTGGCCCCCACCAACAGCCGGGTGCTCATCACCGGTCTGCCGGGCACCGGCAAGAACGTGGCCGCGCGGATGATTCACACGCTTTCCAAGCGCGCCGACAAAAATTATCTGGCGCTGAACTGCGCCGTCCTGTCGCCCGACCGCATCGAGCTGGAACTGTTCGGCGCCGAAGGCGGCATGAACGGCCGCAAGGAAGGCGTGCTCGAGCAGGCGAACGGCGGCACGCTGTTCCTCGACGAAGTGGCCGACATGCCGCTCGAGACGCAGGCGAAAATCGTGCGCGTGCTGCAGGACCAGCATTTTACAAGAATTGGCGGCACGGAGCGGGTTGAGGTCGACGTGCGCATCGTGGCTTCCACCGCGCAGGATCTGCAGGAGCTGATGGCGCAGGAAAAATTCAGGCAGGATCTTTACTACCGCCTCAACGTGGTGCCGATCGTCATTCCGGCGCTGCAGGAGAGGCTCGAGGATATCCCGTTGCTGGCGCGTTTCTTCATGGAACTTGCCGCGCGCACGGCCGATGCGACGCCCCGCCGTTTTGCCGACGACGCGATGGCGCTGATGCAATCCTACGACTGGCCGGGTAACGTGCGCCAGCTGCGCAACGTCATCGAGTGGCTCCTCATCATGGCGCCGGGCGACGCGTCGGAGCCCATCACAGCCGACATGCTGCCGCCCGACCTCAAGCAGCAGGCGGTCGAGATGATCCGCGGCCGCGAGGGCGTCGAGCTGATGTCCAAGCCCCTGCGCGAGGCGCGCGAAATTTTCGAGCGCGAGTACCTCCTGTCGCAGGTCAACCGTTTCGGCGGCAATATTTCCAAAACCGCCGGCTTCATCGGCATGGAGCGTTCCGCTCTTCATCGCAAGCTCAAGTCGCTCGGCATCCAGACGGGCGAAAAGGAACGGGCAGAGGGTTAACTATACATGAAAGTCGTCATCTGCGGCGCGGGCCAGGTCGGATCGGCCATCGCGGCCTATCTTTCCGAAGAGGGCAACGACGTCACGCTTATCGACCAGAACGCCGAGCTTATCGCCGAAGTGAATGAAAACCTCGACGTGACAGGCATCGTGGGGCATGCCTCGCTGCCCGACACGCTTGAACGCGCTGGCTGCGCGGACGCCGAGATGCTGATCGCCGCCACCCATTCGGATGAAGTGAACATGGTCGCCTGCCAGGTGGCTCATTCGCTATTCAAGGTGCCGATGAAAATCGCACGCGTACGGGAGCAAAGCTACCTGCGCCCGGCCTGGAGCGGCCTGTACAGCCGTGACCAGCTGCCGATCGACGTCGTCATTTCTCCCGAAGTGGAGGTCGCCAAGGCGATCGCGAACCGCATCCGGGTGCCGGGCGCCTATAACATCATTCCGCTGGCCGACGGCCGCGCGCAGCTGGTCAGCGTCATCTGCAAGTCCAACTGCCCGCTGGTACATACCCCCTTGAGGCACCTGACGTCCTTGTTTCCCGACCTCGTCATGGAGATCGTCGCCGTCGTGCGCGGTGAGAAGAAAATCATCCCCGCCAGCACCGACGAGCTGTTTCCGGGGGACGAGGCGTACTTCGTCGTGTCGACCGAGCATCTCTCCCGCGCGATGGCCGCTTTTGGCTATGACGAGCAGCAGACCCGCCGCGTGCTGATCGTCGGCGCCGGCAAGATCGGCACGCGCCTCGCGGAGGATATCCGCGATACGCTGAAAGACGTGACCGTCCGCCTCATCGAGGCCGACTACGACAAGGCGACGGTCGTATCCGAGCGCCTGCAGGGCATCACCGTCGTGCACGGCGACGGCTTGTCGAAGGAAATCCTCGAGGAAGCGCATATCGGCGAGACGGAAGCGGTTATCGCCGTCATGAACCATGACGAGAGCAATATCCTTGTTTCCATGCTGGCCAAGCAGCACGGCGGCGAACGCGCTATTACCCTTATCAACAACGATTCCTTCACCCCGCTGGTGACGAGCCTCGGTGTGGATGCCATCGTGAACCCGCGCGCGATCACGGTTTCCACCATTCTCCAGCACGTGCGCCGCGGCCGCATCAAGGCGGCGCACAGCTTGCGCGACGGTTTCGCGGAAATCCTCGAGGTCGAGGCGCTGGATACTTCGGCTATCGTCAACACGCCCATCCGCGAGATCAAGCGGCCCAAGGATATGATCTTCGGCCTGATCGTGCGCGGCGGGGTCATCATGACGCCCAAGCCCGACATGGTCATCAAGCCCGACGACCGCGTCATCATTTTGGCCGCCCACGACCAGGTCAAGCGCGTCGAGCAGATGTTCGCCGTGAGGCCGGAGTATTTCTGACCATGCCACGCATCGCCTATGTTAACGGCCAGTATGTGCCGCACCAGGACGCCTCCATCCATATCGAGGACCGAGGCTTCCAGTTCGCCGACAGTGTCTATGAGGTCATCGCGCTGATGGGCGGCAGGCTCGCGGACGAACAGGGGCACCTCGACCGGCTCGAGCGATCTTTAAAGGAACTCAGCATCTCCATGCCGATTGGACGCCGCGCGATGCAGTTCGCGGTGCGCGAAATGGTCCGGCGCAACCGTCAGAAGGACGGCATGATCTACATGCAGGTCACCCGCGGCACCGCTCCGCGCGACTTCAAGTTCCCGCAGCATAAGAATTCCGCACTCGTTATGACGTTCTATCCCGCCAATTTCGACGTCGCGCTCCGCAAGGCGGCGGTCAAGAAGGCCATCACGGTCCCCGATATCCGCTGGAAGCGCCGCGACATCAAGACGACGGCGCTGATTGCGCAGGTGCTGGCGAAACAGGCGGCGGCGGAGAAGGGCGCCTATGAAGCCTGGATGGTCGACGAAGAAGGCTTCGTGACCGAGGGTTCCTCCAGCAATGCCTGGATCATCGACAAAAAGGGAAACCTGATCACGCGCCCCACCGCCAATAACACCATCCTCAAAGGCGTCACGCGCAGCGCGCTGCAGGCCCTGTGCAAAAAGGAAAAGATAAAGATCGTCGAGCGCCCGTTCACGGTCGCGGAAGCCTATAAGGCGAAGGAGGCTTTCACGTCGTCCGCAGTCGCGCTTATCGCCCCCGTGGTTGAAATCGACGGCCGGAAGATCGGCGACGGCAAGGCGGGCGCCATCACCTGCAAGATCCTCGACATGTACATGGACTACGCGAAAGACCACGGGCGTAAACAGGAGGGCTGGCACCCCAAATGAGAGCCCTGCCCAAGCCACAGGCCGTCATCTTCGACTGGGACGACACGCTCGTCGACAACTGGAACACGGCCTTCAAAGCGCTGAACACGGCGCTCGTCCATATGGGCGCTCCTCCCTGGACGGAGGACGAGGCGCGCCGCCGCTCGGGCCCCTCCGCAAAGGACCTCTTCACCCAGCTCTTTGGCGCTGATCGCTGGAAGGAAGCGGACAAGGTTTACTACGACACCTTCTGCGCCCTTGTACTCGACAACGTGCGCCTGCACGATAAGGCGGAAGATTTTTTGAACGCGTTGCAAAAAAATAATATCTACATGGCTGTTGTCAGCAACAAGCGTGGGCACCTGCTGCGCAAGGAAGTGGAGCATTTAGGCTTCAACCGCTATTTCGGCAAGGTTATCGGGGCAGGGGACGCTGCCGCCGACAAGCCCGACCCGGCGCCGCTGCTGCTGTCGCTCGAAGGCAGCGGAATACCACCCGGACCGGCAGTCTGGTACGTGGGTGACAGCCATACGGACATGATGTGCGCGTTGCGTGCCGGCTGCACGGCTGTCCTGATTGAGACGAAGCCGCCACCGGAAGATCTGCTGATCAAAAATCCGCCCACGGGCCGGGTCCGGCATCATGGTGACCTTATGGAATTACTTGACCGGCATTTCGGCTGATTTTCAAAAAAAGTTATTGATTTACCTTGAGATTCGAATAAAGGGCCTCTATTACTCATAGAGGCGGCATAGGTCAAGTGCCCATTCAATATTCTATGAATTTTCTCGAGGGACCCAGAGAATGTCCGATAAAAGCCAGAATTTGCAGGATAAATTCCTGAACAAGATCCGCAAGGAAAAGATGTCGGTGACGGTATTTCTTGTCAACGGCGTCAAGCTTCAGGGGATCATTACGTGGTTTGACAATTTCTCAATGCTGCTGCGGCGAGATTCCCATTCCCAGCTCATCTATAAGCACGCGATTTCGACCATCATGCCGGCGGCGCCCGTACGCCTGAATGATGACGATACCGGCGCCCCGGCCGAAGCCGAAGCCGAAGGCGCGGGCGTTTAAGGTAACCGGACCTATTTACCTCAATGATCGAAAAAGTCATCGTCCTCCACCCCGAGCTTTCGAGTCACAAGTTGCGGGAAGACGGGGATCGTAAATTCACGCGCAAGCCGGAAGCCGCGCTCGAGGAAGCCGTTGGGTTGGCGCGCGCCATCGACCTCGATGTCGTGCACAAGGAAATCATCAACCTGCAGCGCATCACGCCGGCGACCCTCATCGGCTCGGGCGTCGTGGACCGGATGAAGATGTTTGTGGATGACATGGAGGCGGGGCTCGTCTTCGTCGACCATTCCCTCTCTCCCGTCCAGCAGAGATCGGAAGAGCG
>SCTB01000047.1 GCA_004297545.1 Alphaproteobacteria bacterium | reverse complement strand
GGGCGAGGAATATCTGCAGGCTGCGCTGATGCAGATGGGCCGCGCGAAACGCAGCAACATCGAGATCACGGACGAGCGCGGCAAGCCGCTGCCGCTCGATGCCGGCATCAAGCTGCTGGCGAACGGCTTTATCGAACTGACCGAAAAAGGCATCAAGGCGCGCAACATGGCGGAAACCGTGGCGCTGCTGCTGGAAGCCGAAGAGCGTTTTCATCGCGAGCGAATGACCGGCCATGCCGCGGAGCCGCCGGGCACACCGGTGCGCAAGGTTACCAAGCCTTCCGTCCCCTCTTATGACCGCACGGCTGTGGCGGCGGTCGCCGGCGAGGTGCGCGGCATTTTGGCGCGGGATTATCCCGATATCCTGCCGACGCTCGCAAAAATTTCCAGCTATGACTTTTCGCCCATCAACAAGCTGTTTAACGACGGAAAGACAGCGCCCGTCAAAAAGCCGGTGCTGCCCGCGCTGGCCGCCTAGAACATGGAGGATGAATGAAGAACTTCCCGGAACGCCTTGCTGAAATCGTCGAAAAGGCGCGCGCGGCCAAGCCCGATGCGACCACCGCGTCGGTGAGCCTGCACAGCCTTGACCTGACCAGCCTCAACGACGACGACACGCCGGAGAAAATCGAAGCGCTGACGAAGAAAGCGGACCAAGGCAAGCTCGGCCATGTGGCCGCCACCTGCGTCTACCCGAAATTCCTGCGGCAGGTTTTCAACGCGACGGCGAAAAAGGACATCAACCGCGCCACCGTCATCAATTTCCCGAGCGGCAAGGGCGACCCGGCTGAAACCTATATGGCGGCGAAGACCGCGATCTATAACGGCGCGAACGAGATCGACATCGTGCTGGATTACGACAGCTTCATGAAAGGCGATACCGCGGCCGCCGCCGCCCTGCTGCGCGCCGCGCGCAAGGCCTGCGGAGAAGACGCGAAGCTGAAGGTCATCCTTGAATCGGCCGCCTTCGACGACTACCACGACCTCTATGCCGCCGGGCGCCTGGCGCTCGACTGCGGCGCCGACTTCCTGAAAACCTCGACCGGAAAAAGCGCGAAAGGCGGCGCATCGCTGGAAGCCGTCGCGACGCTGCTGGAGGCGATTGTTGAATCAGGCAAACCGGCGGGCCTGAAGGTGTCGGGCGGCGTCAAGACCGTGGGTGACTGCGCGCAGTACATCGCGCTCGCCAGGGGCATGATGGGCGAAGACTTTATCTCGACGAACACCTTCCGCATCGGCGCGAGCGGTGTGCTGACAGATATATTGCAGGTGCTGGGCGCAATCCCCGCGACCGCGCCAGCCGCCAAGCCCTCCGTGCCCGCGACATATTAATCGCGCGATCCGGCTGCGGCCAGAATGCCTGACATCTTCGTTGGGCTGGCAAGCTCTGCGAATCCGTTCTGCCTGATATAGGCATAAAGCGTCGCCGCTTTCATCCTGCGCCCGTCGGCGGCGGCGGGGGTCCACATTTTCGCAGCGAGAGCGTTACCGAATTCCGCATCCACCAGCGCGCGGAAGAGCAGCTCACGCAACGACAGGCCTGTCAGTTTTTCGATGGTTGAACCGTCCCGCTGCGCCATTTTTTCGAGGCAGTAAACGGCCAGCTGCGCGAGTTCCGGCCTGTGAAAAGAGCCTATATTCGGCGTGCGCAGGGACGACTGGTGGTCGATATTCTTGCCGTAGGTCGCGCAGATCGGGCTGCCGTGCACCTTGAACTGGGCATGGGCCCATTTCTCGTAGGATAGGCGGATACGGTCGTGCAGGGTTTCGATAGAATCCCCCGCAAAATCTGCGTGCCGGCGGCACTTCTCAAAGACCTCGATGGGGTTGTTCTTACGCTCGTTGTTTTCATACGGGCGGTCATAGAGCATGAAATGCGAAATCGTGTCCATCTGGCGGAAGGTGCGGCCGAGCTGGTCTTCGTCGAACTGCGTGACCTTACCTTCCCTGCTCTTGGGCTGCAATTCGGCGGAGGGGCGGTTTTTGAGCACCCAGTAATAGGCTTTCACCGGCGCGACGCCGTCCTCGAGCCCGTGGTCGAACATCAGCTGCATGTGGTCGAGCTCGCGCTGCTTGCCCTTGTGGGCGTTGCCCGCGATCATCCCGCCGTGCAGGTCGCCGCCCCAGGTGGCGTAGGAGTTGCGGCCTTCGTCGAGGTTGGGATTGGAAATCGCGATTTTATTTTCCACGTTGGAGAACAGCATGATCAGCACCTGCCTGAGGCGCGCCTGAATGTTTTCATAGGCAAGAGAATGTTCGTCCCGCGCGGTCGAGAGCACCTCGCCCGTCACTTCCTCAAATTTTGATTTCAGCGCCTCGACGCGCCGGTCAAGTTCCTCCTTCGTGGTTTCGTCCTTGCGTGTGCGCAGGATAGAGGCAATTTCGTGCCGGATTTCCGCGTCGCGCGCATCGGTGACGGCGCCCGGGTTTACGCCCGAGAAAACTTCGGCATAGACTTCGACGAGGCGTTGCACATTGCGGTAATGGAACCGCCCGCCGATACCCTTGAAAGCGGCACCCTCTGCCGTGACGCCGCCTTCCACCAGTGTCTGCGCGGCGCGCCGCGTGTCTTCGGATGAATTGTCGGTGCCCATATAGACGCAGGTGAGCATGTTATACATCAGCGCTGTCATGGCGGCTTCGTTCCCGCCCTTTTTATAGGCTTCCATCACCGCCGCTTTGTATTTCAGGTGGCTCATCGCCTCAAGAAAGCCCTCGACGCCGAGCTCGCTGATCGCCAGCTCCGCCATCAGCCGCACCTTGGAGGCGTTATAGGCGGAATCCGCGCCGCCGGAGAGCGCCTGCGTCACGCCCTGAATTTTATTTTTGCGCATGTAGTCGAAGAGCCAGAGCAGCTCGTTGCGCATTTCCTCTTCCATTTCGCGCCGGGGACCGCTTTCCCATGTCGCCGGGCCGTCCTGCACGGGCGGCTTGTTCCGGTTCGCGAATTCGTGGGCGATGACGGCATGGGGAGAGGGCCCCTTATCCTTTGGCGCCGTCACCTGCACGATCTGGCTGGTGTAGGCCATGTCGGAAAAACTCAGGCGCATGCCTTCGGAAATGATTTTGCCGTCCTGCGCCATCAGGCGGGAGCCGAACTGCGCGAAGGTCGACCCATTCGTGCCCAGCCCGTCGGTATGCACCAGCACGCCGCAGTGGCGCGAGGCGAGCTTGCAAAGCTCGTAATGCTTGTCGATTTTATTCGCGGCGGGCGGGCTCGCGTTCGGGTTGATCGCGACGGTGATGTCGTAGTCTTGCGCCTTGCGGGCGAGCGGATTGTCGCGGCTGTAATTGTCGTTATCCGGCGACCCGTCGAAACGCGAGCCGACCCAGTAAACCTCGCAGATCGCATGAAAAATGTTGATGGCCTTGCCGCCGGTTCCCTTCGCGTGCACGACGGGGCTGCCGAAGGGAATGACTTTCGGCGGCACGGTTTTGCCGTCCGGATAGCTAAAGCAGGGCAGCTCCATCATGATCGTGCCCTGGCGCCCCTTGCCGAATTTGTTTTCATACGCATCCGCCGCGATATCACTCCATTCCTCGAAATGGCGCTTCTCGTAGCCGCGCTCGTAGTTGAACAGGAAGGACTTGCAGGACATGGAGAGGATATCGCCGCCGGAAATCAGCGTCTGCACGTTGAACTGGTTATTGATGCGGTTGAAGATAGGGTTCTTGCGGCGTTCCGGCTGGTCGGGAATATCCTTGTCCGCGAAGTACCACGGATGACCGACCGAAATAATCAGGTTCGGGTTTTTGGCGGCGGCGTAATCGGCGATGATCTGCAGCAGCGCACGGGTTTTTGCGTTATCCGAATAGAAGAAATCGTCGCCGCGCTCGTATCCCGAGAGGCCCAGTTCCTCAAGGCACAGCAGATCCGCGCCGTCGGCGGCGGCGCGGTCGATGGCCCGGCATATATTTGCGAGGTTGGCGGGCCAATCGCCGCCCGTCTGGTTGCAGCTGGCCGAAGCTATCTTGATCTCGAAAGTGCCGGACATGACATAATCCCTACATAATCCTTCCGGGGGCGGGCCCCGGAAGGATTATAAGGATTATCCTGCCTTCAGGACAGGGGGCTTCGGTGCCGCGATATTGGAGTTCGCAGCTTCGGACGTCTCCGCCGGTTTATTCGCAAGTTGCTTCTTCACCTCCGCCAGAATAGCAGGCCCGAGCGGTATGAAGCCGATTTTCTTTGCAAGGTCCGGATACTGCTTGGCAAAGGCCTCGATTTTGGCGCGCGCCTCGGGCACGGAGTCGGTGAAGGCGAGGTTGTCGATCACGTAGTTGTCGCCCTCTTTTGCCGTCAGCATCTTTTCAAGCGCCGTGCCGCTGCCGCTCGTCAGGATGGCGTGGGTGAAGACGAAAGAGACCGAGCGCGCGCCATGCTTTTTGAGCGCCCGCCCGCCGTTCACGCCGGTGCCCCCGCCGTCGACCAGGTCATCGACCTCGACGCAGTCGCGGTCCTTGACGCAGCCGAAGTTGGACTTCGCTTCGTCGATTTCGGTCGTGCTGGGGCCGGTATGATGTTTCGCGATCAGGTAGCGCGAGCTGTCGTTGAACGAGCCGGTCAACCGCGTACCCAGCGCCGACGCGCGGCGGATGCCTTCGTCGTTCGGTTTGTCGGCGCCGTCGGGGGCGCCGACGACGAGCTTCGCAGCGTCTTCGCGGAACTTCGCCTCCAGATGGCGCGCGAAGATTTCCGTCGCATCGACGTTCACGAAATTGTCGCCGAACTCGGCCTGATAATATTCACAGCCCTTCTTCGAGTGCATGGTGAAAGTAATGACCCCGTCGGCCCCCGCCACTTTCAGCTGCCTGGCCATCAGGTCGGCGCCCACGGACCAGAAGCTTTCGGGGAAGGCGCGATCTTCGCGCGAGAGAGCGAGGAACGGCACGACCGCCGTCACCTTCTTCGCGCCGTAGAACTTGAGCGTATGGATCATCAGCAGCAGATGCTGGATGTTGTCCGCCACGGGCTCGCCCGTCGACTGGACGACGAAGCATTCCGCGCCCTTGATCTTCTCGACATTAGCGGCGAAGTTCTTCTTGTCGCCGTAAAAGATTTCCGCAAAAGGCTCGCCGCTCGGGAATTTTCCGATGGAGGCGCTCGCGGGCGAGAAGGCGCCCGCGGTCTTCAGGAACTCCGCCGTCTCTTCCGACACGCTGTTACCGAGCACGAGAAGCGGCTTTTTTACCTTCGGCGCGGCCATGCCAGCGCGCTCCTTCACGAGGTCCGTCGCGGCCAGCGCCAGCGACGCCGCGCTCACCGGGCCCTCCTCAAGCGCAGCCTGGATCACGGCGGCGGTCGAGATACCCGCTTCCTTGCGCATGCGGTCGAGCGAGAGGTCGAGGACGGTCAGGGGAACATTGTGTTCCTCGAGCAGCGCCTTGTCGGGGTTGCTGTCCCGCGCTTCGCGCGCGAGGCTGACGATGTAGTCCGGCGCGCCGATAATGCGGCGCTGCTGGACCGTGAGGTGGTTGAGGTCGAAGGCGCGGATGGCGCTGGCCGAAATATTGTCGTCGGCCGGGTTGGCGTTATATGACTGCCAGACCGCCATGCCTTCGTCGACGAAGGACTGGGTGTATTCGCTCAAAGGCTTTGTGTTGGCGTCGCCGGCGGTCGCCGCATCCGACGATTTGGAGCGGAAATAGACCACCGACTTGCTCTCGATCCCAAGATCTTTCACTTTCTTGTGGAAATTCTCGATCCAGGTCTTGTCGTCGGGTGTGTCTTCCAGCTCGAGGATCATCGCGGGGTTATAGTCGATGCCCGGCAGCGCGCGGCGGAACTGCTCTTTCTGCTGCTCGACGGTGAGCGGGTTTTTCACCGGGTTCCACAGCTTGCTCTCCGGCCCGTTGACGGAGCCGATCGCGAGGACCGGCTTGAGTCCCGAGCGAAGGATGTCGAGGACGCATTCCGCATGCATGCGGTGCATGGGCGCCCGGCGCCCGGGCGGAATGGCGTACTCGAAGCCGTTCTCCGTGATCTCGTTCCCGATTTCGTCGGCGTCGCCCTGGAAGACCTTTTTCACCATGTTACGCCCCCGGCGCGGGAGCGGATTTCGCAGAGGCCTGTGCCCAGGGATTTTCGACGGGCGCCGTGGCGTGTTCGCGCAGGCGCTTCATGAAGTATTCCGCGCGCTCGCGGATTTCATCGAAGTACTGGGTATTGAACATCTCGCCGTTCTTGTAGACGACCTGCAATGAGTCGTTCTGGCCCTTCAGCAGGTCCAGCGTACGCTTGGTCGCGAAAGCAACACCATCCCAGATGGTGGAAAGACGGCCCTTCTTGGATTTCTTGACGAAGTTCGGGTCTGCCGTCACCGGGTCCTTGTGCACGTCGTGCCAGACGCCCTTGATGCAGGCGGCCGAAGCCTTCTGCGCGAAGTTCAGGTCGTCGCGGTTGACTTTCTGCTCGAGGCCGCCGCCCATGCCGAAGACCATGTTTTCGGCCGAAAAGCCGGCTTTTTCGATGGCGGTCAGCATGTTCTTGAGGCTGTCGAGGTCGATGCCGTCGCCCTGCAGCACGCGGATGCAGGGGGGAAGCAGCTTGTATTCCTTGCCGCCCTTCTTGACGACCGTGCATTCATCCTTGAACTTCTCGCACAGGATCGCAAGCGTCTTGGTCACGACTTCGACGGGATCGCCCGAGTCAGGGCGCACGACCACACGGCCGCCGGCTTTTCCGGCGTCCAGGATGTCCTGCTTGAGCTCGCCGCCGAAGACGTTTTCGACGTTGTTATAATAGTCGTAAGAGTCAGAGACGATGGAAACGATCTTGCCTTTCTTGGCCTCGTCGATAAGCTTTTTAATCTGCCCCTTTTCGCCGGCGCGGCCTTCGATAGTCATGGTGGAATGTTCGGAAGCGATGACGGAGAAGGCGGGCAGCGGCTTGCCTTCCTGTTCCATCTTCTGCAGCAGCTTGATCATCGCGCGCTTGGGGTTGTCGGGCGTTTCCTCGAGGAACTTGTCGAAGTCCTTGTTGTAATAGCCGAGAGCGCCGACAATGCCCATGACGGTGTCGGTGCCTGAGAAGTTGACGATATGCGCCATGCCGGCCAGCGTGGAAGATTCATTCGAGCTTACGCCGCGCGCGCCGAAGTCATGCAGCATGAATTCAAGGGCGGCGGGGTTGTCGGAGGTGCGGTCGAGGAATTCGCGGCAGATTTCCTTGATGGCGCGCGACTTGGTGGCGACCGTGGTCGGATACCAGACGGCGCGCAGCAGCGCGGTCTCGACGTAGCTGGTCAGCCAGAAGCACTTCGGGTCTGTGTTGACGATTTCGACCAGCGCGTTGCTGGTGGGCAGCACGGTGCCCTCGGGGAGAGCGCGGATTTCGATGGGCAGCTTGCCGTCGCACTTGTCGACGATGTATTGCCAGCCTTCCTTGTTGAACGGCTCGCCATGCGCCTTGAACAGGAGTTCGGCCAGGTCGATGTCATCCTGCGTGACGGGCTTGGTGAGGTATTCCTTGATGAAAGCCTGCAGGCCGAAGAATTCCGCAAAGTCGTATTCCTTGCCGAGCGCCTTGGCATATTTGCTGGAGCGGGCCTCGATGTAGCTCGAGACATATTCGGTGCCTTCGGGGTACTGGAACCAGTGGGAGACCTTGTAGGAATCTGCGTTCGTGATGGCGCTGGTCAGTGCGGATAGGATGCTCATGATGCTGTCCCTCTATTGCGTTGTTTTTTCAGCCAGATTCGATGTCTGGCCTTTTTGGTTTTCCGCAGTGTATTCTACGGGGACATATTATGTCAATAATATTTTTCATAAGCATATTTAATACAATTATGCCCCCGGCCAGGTTAAAAAATCATCCGTTCAAGAATAATAAATTTCCACGAAACCGTACTCCCCCTCCCCGACCATGGCCGGAGGCGACGGTTTACAGCGCTGGGCAAACCCTTTACATCTGGAACGCAAGAACAAGAAAAAGCCCCGCCCCATGTCCGCCTCCAAATACTCCGTTTCCGTGCTCAAGCTGCGCAACTTCCGCATGCTGCTGGCGACCCGCATGTTCGTCATGATGGCGCTGCAGGCGCAGTCGGTCATCGTGGGCTGGCAGATATATTCGTTAACCAAAGATACCTTCCTGCTGGGTTTGACGGGTCTGGTCGAAGCCATTCCGGCCATCGCCTGCGCCCTGTTCGCCGGGCATGTGGTCGATATCGGAAATCCGCGCAAGATATATATAGCCTGCGTCGGCACGCTGGCGCTCAATACCATCATGTTCCTGCTTTTTGCGGGCGGGATCGTGCCGATTGAGAGCAAACCGCTTCTGTATCTCATTTACGGCGGCATCTTCCTCTCCGGCCTTGCGCGCAGCTTCATCGCCCCCGCCTCCTTCACGCTGCTGTCCCAAATCGTCAAGCGCGAGGAAATGCCCTCTGCCGCCGCCTGGCTGGGCACCGGGTTCCAGATTTCCGCCATCGGCGGGCCTGCCATCGCGGGCCTTGTCTATGGTGGTTACGGCCCTGCGGGCGCCTGGTTCCTGCCTGCGCTGCTCATGATTGGCGCATTTGGCGCGGTCAACGCGATCAACATCGGCCCCCACCAGCGCGGCGAGCGCCGGGAAAACGCCATCAAGAGCATCCATGCCGGCTGGAACTTCATCTGGACGCATAAGGTGCTGCTCAGCATGATGGCGCTCGATATGTTCGCGGTGCTCTTTGGCGGCGCTGTCGCCATGCTGCCCGCCTATGCCGATGAAGTGCTCCATGTGGGCTCCGAAGGCCTTGGCGCCCTGCGCGCCGCCCCCGCCATCGGCGCGGTCGGCATGACGCTGATCATGGCGCTGAAGCCCATGAAGCACCTGTCCGCCATGCGCCTGCTGTGGGTTGTGGCTGGTTTTGGCGTCTGCATGATCGGTTTCGGCCTCAGCACCAATTTCTGGCTGTCGCTGTTCTTCTTAGGGTTAAGCGGCGTTTTCGACAGCATCAACATGACCATCCGCGCCACGCTCATGCAGCTGCTCACCCCTGATCATATGCGCGGGCGCGTGTCGTCCATTAGCAGCATGTTCATCATTTCTTCCAATGAAATCGGGGCGTTTGAATCGGGTACGGCGGCGCGCCTGCTGGGACTTGTGCCTTCGGTTGTGCTGGGCGGCATCTGCACCCTGATTGTCACGGGCGCGATCGCCTATCTCTCCCCGCCGTTCCGCAGGACAGTGGTTGATGTAAATACGAGCCAGAAGAGCCAAACGTAACTTTATTTCAAGAAACTTACATTAATTAACATAAGTGTTTAAGTTCTGCCGTTGCTATGTTACTATCTTTCACGTAAACCAGCAGGACCTCAACAATACGGCCTGAAATGGACCCGAAAACTATCAGAGCAGAAGACGGCTCCCCCGACGTTATGGGCGCAACACCCGACGGCAGCGGCGTGAACTTCGCGCTCTATTCCAAGAACGGAACGCGCGTCGAGCTTTGCCTTTTCGATGACGACGGCAAGACCGAGATCACCCGCATCGACCTGCCCAAAAAAACCGGCGACGTCTGGCACGGCTATATTCCGGGGCTGAAGCCGGGACAGGTTTACGGTTACCGCGTGCATGGCCCCTTCGACCCGCAGCAGGGTCATCGCTTCAACCCGCACAAGCTCCTGCTCGACCCCTATGCCACCGAAATAACGGGACAGGTCAACTGGACCGACGAGCAGACCAACCCGCAGAAAGACAGCGCAGATGCGACCGTGAAAGCGCGCGTGACCGAACCGCTGCCGCCCTCTTCCGTGCCGTCGCCCAAAATTCCACCGGAAAAAATGCGTATCGTGGAAATGCACGTGCGCGGATATTCGATGACCGACCCGAAAATTCCCGGGGAACTGCGCGGCACCTACGCCGGACTTGCGTCGGATGAATCCATCGACTACATCAGGAACACACTGAAGGCGAATACGGTCGAGCTCCTGCCGTCGCAGGCGAAGCTCAACGATTTCTTCCTCTCGCTGCAGGGACTGAAGAACTACTGGGGCTACAACACCATCGGCTTTTTCGCGCCCGAGCCCGAATATGCGGCCGACAAGGGGCATGCGCGGCAGGAATTCCGCGCCATGGTGGAAAAGCTCCATGCCAATGGCATCGAGATCATCCTCGACGTAGTCTATAACCACGCGGGCGAAGGCAATGAAAAGGGCCCCACCATCCTGTTCCGCGGCATCGACAACGCCAGCTATTACAAGCTGGAGCCGGGAGACAAGACCAAATACATCAACGACACGGGCTGCGGCAATACGCTCGACATCGCCAATCCGGCGGTGCGAAAGCTTGTGCTCGACAGCCTGCGCTACTGGGTGACGGAATACGGCATCGACGGCTTCCGTTTCGACCTTGCCACCGTGCTGGGCCGCGATCCCCTGGCTTTCACCCAGACCGCCGCTTTTTTCAAGGAAATTGAGCAGGACCCCGTGCTCTCGAAGGTCAAGATGAAGATAGCGGAGCCCTGGGACCCCGGCCCCGGCGGCTACCAGCTCGGCAATTTCCCCAAGGGCTGGATGGAATGGAACGACCGTTTCCGCGACGATGTGCGCCGCTACTGGCGCGGGGATTACGACACGATCAGCTGGCTGGCCACGCGCCTTGCGGGCTCGGCGCCCGAATTCGAGCCCAACGGCGGCAGGCCGCAGGACAGCGTGAACTTCGTCACCTGCCACGACGGCTTCACGCTGCGCGACCTTGTCAGCTATATCTCCAAGAAGAACCTCGCCAACGGGGAGGACAACCGCGACGGCGCAAGCGAAAACTATTCTGCCAATTACGGCGCGGAAGGCGACACGAGAGACGCTTTCATCAATGCGGTGCGCGCGCAGCAGCAACGCAACCTGCTGGCGACCCTGTTCCTCGCCCAGGGCACGCCCATGATGCTCTCGGGCGACGAGCACGGCAACAGCCAGAAGGGCAATAACAACGCCTATTGCCAGGACAACAAGACCGGCTGGCTCGACTGGGCCGGTATCAACGAGGCAGGCCGCGATCTGACCAAATTCGCCGGCAAGCTCATGGAATTCCGCGATGCGCACGCGGCCCTTTGCTCGCCGGGCTTCCTGCATGGCAAAAATAAGTGCGAAAACGGCATCAAGGATCTCACCTGGATTTCGCCGTCGGGCAACGAGCGCACCGACGCCGAATGGGACAACAAGGGCGACAAATGCCTCGGCATGATGCTGAACGAAGCCGCGATCACCGGCAGGAAAGGCGGCGAACGCCTGCTGGCCGTCTTCAACAGCGCGGCATCCTCGGTTGAATTCAGGCTGCCGGCGCTCAAGGGCGGTTCTGGCTGGACCCGCGCCCTCGACACTTCCGAGCCCGAGGCGGACGACAAAACCGTGCATGCCGACGGCAAGAAGTACATGATCCCCGCGCGCTCCGTCGTCGTGTTTACGCAGAAGCCGGGAAAATAGATATACCTCCCGAGTCGCCGCACGATTTCCAATTTTCTTCCCCGCTTGCAGAGCCCTTCCAAAATTTTGACTGTGCGGCATCTCCATATTTTTCAGCCGGATAGGCTGATTCATGTTTCCAGAAACCGACGCTTTTAAATGGCTATTGACTTATACTCTGTATGATTATAAATAATACTCTCTATGAGCATATTTTATACTCTCTTAGAGTATAGTTACGAAAAGGAGAGCTCCCGTGCGCGCGTTGATGAAGGCGGAAGAGGGCATCGCAATCCGGAACGTGGCGGCGCCGCAGCCGGCGGATGACGAGGTGCTGATCCGCGTGATGCTGGCGGGGCTGTGCCGCACGGATGTTTTCGTGGCCGAAGGGCGCATCCCCGGCAAGGCCAACGTCATCCTCGGCCACGAATTTTCCGGCATCGTCGAGCGGGCGGGCATGCGCGCCGGCGACTTCCGCCAAGGTGACCGCGTGACCGCCATGCCGGTCCTGCCCTGCGGGCGCTGCGATATTTGTTCGGCAGGAATGCAGGGCCGTTGCCAGAGCACGACGATGCTGGGCATCGACCATGACGGCGCCTTCGGCGAATTCATCGCGGTGCCGGCCAGCGCCGTTTACAAAATTCCCGACACCCTGTCGTTTCGCCTCGCCGCCTATAGCGAGCCGGTGGCGGCCGCCCTTTCCGTCATGAAATCCGGCATTTCGCCGGAACAGCGCGGCGTTATATACGGCAACAACCGCTTTGGCCATCTCATCGATCGTATCCTGAAGGCCTATGGCTTTGGCAGCGTCATGATCTTCGACCCGGCCGAAGGGCGTCCCTTGCGCAAAAACGCCTATGACTTCGCCATCGAAACGCTGGCGACGGAAAAGACGCTGCGCGAGCTGATGGTGGCGCTGAAACCTGGCGGAAAAATCGTACTGAAGAGCCGCAAGCATGAACCGGTCGGCATCAGCCTGTCTCTCGCCGTCAAGAAAGAAGTCACGCTGACGGCCGTGAATTACGGCGATTTCGGCGAGGCGATACGGCTGATGGCGGAAGGGCTGATACGGGTCGATGATTTGCTGGGGCCTGAGCACCGCCTGGAGGAATTCGCCGCCGTCTTCGAACGCTCGAAAACACTGGAAACGCAAAAAGTATTTTTCAACCCCGGAGCCTGAACATGTGCGGCCTTGCCGGCATCTATTCGTGGAAAGCGTCCGTCACGACGGAGAAAATTCGCCGCGGCACGGATGCGCTTGTCCATCGCGGGCCGGACGGAGAAGGCATCTGGATATCCCCCCGCGCGAATATGGGCCTCGGCCACCGGCGACTGTCCATCGTCGACCTTTCGACGGGTGGACAACCGATCTCCAGCGAAGACGTCCGAAAACACGTCATCGTCAATGGCGAGTTCTATGACCACATCCGCATCCGCGCTGATCTTGAAAAACGCGGCCATGTGTTCCGCACCCGCTCCGACAGCGAGATTGTGCTGCATCTGTATGAGGAATACGGCTTTAACTGCCTTGAGCATCTGCGCGGCGAATTCGCCTTTATACTGTGGGATGAGGACAAGCAGCAGATGTTCGCCGCGCGCGACCGTTTTGGCATCAAGCCCCTTGTCTATGCCGTGACAGGCGACGCCGTGCTGCTGGCCTCCGAAGCCAAGGCGCTGTTCGCGATGGGCCTGCGCCCCGCCTGGGATGAAGAGGCTTTCTTTTATACTTCCGCGATGCAGTATACGCCGCAGGGCCGCACGCTGTTTAAAGGCGTCCTGCAGCTCAAGCCCGGCTATGCGCTTGTCGCGCGCGGCGGACAGGTCGAGACGTTTAAATACTGGGACATGGATTTTCCGGCAGAAAGCGATGTTGAGACTGTTACGGATGAGCCGGGAATCATCGGCGAATTCGCGCATGAACTGAATGAGGCCATCCGCCTGCGCCTTATGGCGGATGTGCCGATCTGTTTCCACCTCAGTGGCGGGCTGGATTCCGCCTCTGTCCTTGGCATGGCGACGGCGCAGACGGGCCGCAGGCTGGATGCTTTTACGGTCAGCTTCGATCACGAAGGTTATGACGAGCTGTCGATTGCACAGGAGATGGCCGATCACAGCGGCGCAAACCTACACGCCGTGCATGTCAGCCAGGAAGACCTTTTCACGAACCTGCCCGATGCCGTTTACTGCGGCGAGGGACTCGCCATCAACGGGCATCTGGCCGGGAAGTACCTGCTCAACCGAGCCATCCGCGCGGCGGGTTTCAAGGTGGCGCTGACCGGGGAAGGTTCAGATGAAATTCTGGCCGGCTATCCGCACCTGCGGCAGGATCTCTTCCGGCATATGTCTGCCAACGATGCGGCGACGGCGGAGATGACCGCGCAGCTCTATGCAACGAACGGCGTTTCCGCCGGTGTTCAGCTTGCGCATGGCGATATGCTGCCGACCTCGGCTGTCCGCGCGCAACTGGGATATGTGCCGTCATTCATCGAGGCCAAAGCGGCGCTCGGCTATCGCGTCTCAGGCGTCTTGTCGGATGGTTTCCGGACGCGTTTCGCGGCGACCGATGCCTTTGCCGGCCTGATGAGCGCCGTTCCGTCCGGGCAGCTTGCCGGACGCCACCCCGTCAACCAGTCATCCTGGCTGTGGAGCAAGCTGGCGCTGGCTAATTACATCCTGCGCACGTTGGGCGACGGCATGGAGATGGCGCAATCGGTGGAGGGCCGCCTGCCGTACCTCGACCACAAGCTGTTCGAGTTCGCGCGGCGGCTGCCGATGTCCTTCAAGATTCGCGGCACCGTGGAGAAATACATCCTGCGCGAAGCGGCGAAGCCCTTTATCACGCAGACGATATACAAACGCCAGAAGCACCCCTTTATGGCGCCGCCCGTCAGCCGTTTCGCGGACGGCAGGCTGATGACGATGATACGGGATACACTCGGCAGCAAGAGCTTCGCCGACGTGCCGTTCTTCGATGCGGCAAGGGCGTCCGGCCTCGTTGCGCGCCTGCCGCAGATGACCGCGCAGGACCGCACGGCGGCGGAACCGGTGCTGATGACGATGCTGACCGCGCATATGATACAGGAAAGGTTCGGGTTATCCGCATGACACAGGCACTCAAGCAGAAAAAAGACTGGTGCGAGGAGTTTTTCGACGACTTGTTCGCCGAACACTGCCTGATGACGCGCAGCGCGGAGGAAGTCGGCGGCATTGTCTCCTTCCTGAAGGGCGTTTTGCGCCTAAAAACCGGCGATATGATCTTTGACCAGTGCAGCGGCGTCGGTACCCTGAGCCTGGCTCTGGCAAAGTCGGGCTATCGCACACATGGCGTAGATCTGATCCCCGCCTATGTCGCGCAGGCGCGGCGCGAGGCCACCATGACCCATTCTGCCTGTCATTTCGCGGCGGGCGATGCCTATACCTATGTGCCGCCCTACGCTTGCGACGCGGCGCTCAACTGGTGGACCAGCTTTGGCTATACGGCAGACGACGCACAGAACATCAAAATGCTGGACTGCGCCTTCGCCTCTTTAAAGCCTGACGGCTGGTTCGCGCTCGACTACATGAACGCCTTTGAACGCCTGAAGCTGCTGGGCCCCACAGGCAAGACCGGATACCGGCAGGAAAAGGAAAACTGCATCATCACATGCGATTCCCGGCTTGAGGGAAAAATGCTGGTGAAGGACTGGGTATATACCGGCGCGGATGGCCGCAGGGTTGAAAAGCGCGGCGGCGGGGCGAAACTGTATAAGCCGAAGCAGCTGCAGGTTCTGTTTGAAACGGCAGGCTTTCGCAATATCCGCATTTTCGGCAGCGCCCGCGGTGACGAATTCAGTACAGCAAGCCACCGCTGCATCATTGTCGGCCGGAAGCCGGAGGCGTAAATGTTCAGCGCAGATACATTCCGCACGACAGAAGACTTCCGCGAAGCCATATATGGCGGCAGTATCTTCAGACTGCCCGCGACCACGGAAACACGCGCCCTCGTGGCGGATATCCGCAGCCTGCTGGAGCAGGATTTCGGCGCGCTTGCCAGTGTGCATACGCGTTTCGATTTTACCAGCATGAAACAGCCGCTATCCGTCTTGCGCGCGAAACTGACCACTGAGCCGCGCTATACCGAAGCTCTGGCCGCAATCGCCGCCGTTGCCGGAGTCCCGGCGGAACTTGCCTTCGACCCCTTGCGGCTGCGTTGCGTGCTTCCCGGCAACCACCTGAATAAGGGTTCCGAAGTCGCCTATGCCGCGCACCGCGACACCTGGTACGGCAATCCGCAGGCCCAGGTCAATTTCTGGATTCCGCTGCAGGACATGACGGAAGCGCAAAGCTTCATGTTCTTTCCCGACGTGTTCAAAAAGGCGGTCCCCAATACATCGAATACATTTCAATATGACGACTGGATAGACCAGCACGGCTGGCAGGGCAGCAAAAGCCATGCGCCGGTCGCCTTTCCTGCGCCGCTTCAGACGCCCGCGAACGGCCGCGCTTTCAGCGCCCAAGCCGGCGACATCATTGTGTTTTCTGCAGCGCATCTGCACCAGACGGTGAAGAACAATTCAGACATGGCTCGTTTCAGTCTCGATTTCCGCGCCGTGCATCTGGCCGACCACGCCGCACGCAGGGGCGCGCCGAATGTCGACAACGCCTCAGCACCCGGCGCTTTGCGCGACTATCTTTTTCCGAGGGCTGCATGAAAACTTTCTGGGACGAATTCCTGAACATTGCGCGCCGTCACCCCGATCACGTCGCCATCCGGGACAACGGGCGCGAGATGACCTATGCCGCGCTGGTAGCGCGGGCGGCGCGCATCGGCACCATGCTTTTTTCGAAGGCCATCGGGCCGGAAGTGCCGGTGGGGCTGCGAATCGAAAAATCGGCCGAATATGTGGTGGGCCTTCTGGGCGTATGGCATGCGGGCGCCGCCTTCGTACCGCTGCCCCCGTCGCTCCCCCGGGAGAGGCAGGATTACATCACGGCTGACGCTGGCATTCAGCATGTGCTGACGAAGGAGAATGTGCGGCGGGCAGTGGGTGCTTCGGCTGCGCCATGTCCCGTGAAGCCCGGTACGCTCGCCTACATCATCTATACCTCCGGCTCCACGGGAAAGCCGAAAGGCGTAATGGTCGAGCACCGCGGCATCGTTAATCTTTGCACGGCGCAGCGCGAAACCTTTAACATGTGCGCGGGCAGCCGGTCGCTGTTCTACCTCTCCACCAGTTTCGACGCCTCGATTTCCGATATCTGCGTTGCGCTACTCTCGGGTGCGACGCTGGTCATACGGCCGCAGGAAGAACTACAGGATGGCGCGGCGCTGCAGCGCCTGCTGCACGAGGAATCAATCACGCATATGGACATCCCTCCGTCGCTTCTGAAGGCATTGAACCCAGCAGATATGCCGCGAAGCCTTGAAACCGTGGTCATCGGCGGGGAGGCAGCCGACCCGGAAGCTGTGCGCAGCTGGGCGGAGAAATTCCGCGTCGTCAACGTCTATGGCCCAACGGAAGCAACCGTCTGCACCAGCATGAATGTCTGCGGCCCGGACTGGGACCGGCCGCTGTTGGGCCAGCCGCTGCCCGACGTCACCTACAGCGTGACGGATGGCGAGTTGTATATCGGCGGGAAGATGCTCGCGCGCGGCTACCTGAACCAGCCGGAGCTGACGGCGCGGAAATTCATCACCCGGAAAGGAAAGCGGCTGTACCGGACGGGAGACCGCGTCCTGCAACACCCCGACGGGTCGCTCGAATTCCTGGGCAGGCTTGACCGTCAGTTCAAGCTTCGCGGGCAACTGGTGGAACCCGATGAAGTCGAGGCCCGCCTGCGCGCGCACCCGAAGGTCATGAAGGCCGCCGTGCTGAAACGCCACGACAGGCTGGTGGCTTTTGTCGCGGTCAGCGACGCCGGTATTGTCGCCAGTCTCGCCGCATGGGTGGAGAAAACCCTGCCCGCCTGGATGATACCGCAGCATTTTGAGGTTATCGCGCGCCTGCCGCTGACATCCTCGGGCAAAACGGATTATACGGCGCTGACAAAGCTGCCCTTAAGCAGCGATGCCCGGCAGCGCATCGCGCCGCGCAACGACACGGAGCAAAAACTCTGGAACATCTGGCGCGCCGTTCTGAAGCACGAGGATTTCGGCGTTACGGACAGCTTTTATGCCGTGGGCGGGGACTCGCTGGGCATCATCCGGTTGACACTGGAAGCCGAGCGGCAGGATTTTCCCGCTTCCGTCTCCCTGCTGGCAAAGTTTCCGACCGTCGAGGAGCAGGCGCGTCAGGCCGGTCTGTCCCATAACTCGCTTTCTGCACAATGGCTGCGGCGGGATGTTGCTTTCGGGCCCGGCGAACTCCAGATGTTTGCCGATGCCGCGCAGCGCGCTATGCCTGAAAACAAGACACCGAATATCCTGCTCACCGGCGCTACCGGCTTTCTCGGCTCCCGGGTGCTGTCCGAGCTTCTGGAGCAGACGGACGCGAAAATATACTGCATCGTGCGCGCACCGGACGCAGACGGCGCACTTCAGCGCATTGACGACGCAATGAATAAATTCAATGTCACTGTGTCCCGCAGAAACAGGGGAAGGATTGTCGCCATTCCCGGCGACCTGTCGCAGCCCAACGCCGGCCTTGAGGCTGATGCCTGGGGCTTCCTTGCTGACAATGTCAGCGCCGTCTATCACTGCGCGGCCTGCGTCAATATGGTCCTGCCCTATGCCGATATGCGCGCAGCCAATGTCGGCGGCGGCTTGACGATGCTGAAGCTGGCCTGCGCCGGCCGCCGCAAGGCGCTGCATAACGCCTCGACCCTGTCGGTTTTTGTGGCGACGGACAGAAACAGGGGAACCCTGAAAGAAACGGACGATCTTTCCGGCGTTTCCACCGTCTACGGCGGCTATGCCCAGACAAAATTCGCCGCCGAGCATATGCTGTCGAATGTTCCCGCCGAATCCTGCGATATCTTTCAGTATCGCTTCGGACTGCTGACCGGAGATACAAAAACCGGCGCGTCCTCCCCCACCGACTTCCTTGCGATGTTCGCGAAAGGCATTTCGCGGCTGGGCGCAGCGCCGGAAGGGTTTTGCGATATCCTGAAAGTCGACATCACGCCGGTTTGCCATGCAGCCCGGGCCATGGTTCATCTGTCGCTGCAGGCAAAGCCGGGTATCTACCATATCGCGGGCCGCGAAGGACTGACGCTCACGCGGTTTTGCGAGGCCCTCGCGCGCAGCGGGCGGCCGGTGCGGCAGGTCCCCCCCGGCAGATGGCTGGAGCTGACGAAGAACAAGCCCATGACCCCCGAAGAATCGGCGGCGGCGCTGTCGCTCTGCCGGGTTCTGCCGGGAAATGCGCGCTTCGAACAGCTGCGCACCATGGACCTGTTTCAGGCGACAGGCGTGACCTTCAACACCGCCAAAGCGGATGCGGTGTTGTACCCTGCAGGAATCATCTGCCCGGAAACAACGGAAAAGCTGCTGAATACCTACCTGCACTGGTTTTTCCGCGAAGAAATCCCGCTGGTCAAAATTTGCCTGTTCGGACCGGAGTCGACCGGCAAGTCGACGCTGGCGAAGAAACTTGCACAGCATTTCGGCGTGCCGCATGTTCCGGAATATGCGCATGAACATATCTCCGCGCGTGAGGGGAAAATCGAACTGACGGATATTCCGCAAATCGCCGCGGGACAGGTCAGGAAGGAGGCGGAAGCCGCCGCGAAATCCGACAACCTGCTTGTCTGCGATACCGACCTGCTGACCACCATCATCTGGAGCGAGCGACTGTTCGGCCAGTGCCCTGGCTGGATACGCGATGCTGCGTCCCTGCAGCGCTATGACCTTTACCTGCTGATGGATATCGATACGCCCTGGGTCGCCGACGTGCACCGCTACCTGCCGCAGGAACGTGAGAGCTTCTTAAATACCTGTCGCAAAACACTGGATGACGCGAACCGCCCCTATCTCACGCTATCCGGGACATGGGATGAGAAATTCAAAACAGCCTGCGCCGCCATCGAACGGTTGCGCGGGAACATACAGGAGGAAGCCGCATGACCAGCCACGCATTGGAAATCCGCCGCGACATCACGGAAGGAATCGAAAGCGAATTCGTGGGCCACGGACTTGCCTTCGGCAAGTTCATGCCGCCCACCAACGGGCACCTGTACTTCCTTAACTTCGCGCGCCAGTCGTGCCGCAAGCTGACCATCCTTGTCTGCTCCCTCCCCTCGGAGCCCATCCCGGGCGAAGTGCGCTATAAATGGATCAAGGAACTTTTTCCGGATTGCAACGTCGTCCACCATTACATCGACATCCCGCAGGAACCGAACGGCCCCGACGATCTCGCTTTTTTTGAAACATGGCGCGACAGCATCCACAAGCATTGCCCGGGCGAGAAGTTTGACGCGCTCTTCGCCTCTGAGGATTACGGCTACAAGGTCGCACGGATCATGGATATCCGCTTCGTTCCCGTCAACGTCAAGCGCGACCTGGTCGAAATTTCCGGCACCGCGATGCGCAACAACCCGCTGCAGCACTGGGAGCACCTGCACCCTGTCGTGCGCCCTTATTTCCTGAAACGCGTCGCCATCGTGGGGCCGGAGTCGACCGGCAAGAGCATGCTGGCGCGGAACCTTGCCGAGCATTTCGATACGGCGCAGGTCGCGGAATATGCGCGGGCGATGCTGGAGAACTTTGCGGCCAATATCCCGGGGGTTGACATGGCAAAGCCGGAGCCGCGCGATTTTTCAACCATCGCACGGGGGCAGATCGCCTCGGAAGACGCCATCGCCCGGCAGGCGAACCGCATCCTGTTCTGCGATACCGAACTATTGACGACGTCTTACTGGTCGAAGCATTTCTTCGGCGCCTGCCCGCACTGGATCGAGCGGCTGGCGGAGCAAAGGAGCTATGATCTCTATATGCTGCTGGATCCGCGGGGCGTCGAAAACCTCTATGCATCCGACCCTTTGCGGCTGATGCCGGAGTTGAAGGACCGCATCGCGATGTTCGACTGGTGGCGGGAGGAACTGACCCGCCGTAAGCTGCCCTTCGCCGTTATCGACGGCGACACGTGGGCGGCACGGTTCCAGAAGGCCGTGGTAAGCGTCTATCAGAATATTCCCGCCATGATCGGCGCCGCCGCCTCCGATCCGCCATTGCGTGTCGTGGGACAGGGATAGTCTCTTCAGGCCGCTTTCTTGTCCGACTGGAATTCCGGCAGCGTCACGACGGTTTTGAGGCCGGGATTATTGTCCTCCAGCATCAGCTTGCCCTTGTGCAGGCGCACGACGGCGTCCGCGAGATTGAGGCCGAGGCCGATGCCGGGCGTGTTGCGGCTCTCATCGAGGCGGAAGAAACGCTCCTTGACCTTCTCGCGATACTCCGCGGGAACGCCGGGGCCGCGGTCCGCCACGATGATTTCGATCATACCCTTCTGCTTCGCCGAGCGCTGCAGCGTGATTTCGATATCCTGGTTGCCGCCGCTGTATTTCGACGCGTTGCTGATAAGGTTGGCCACCGCCTGCGACAACAACTGCTTTTCCCCCAGGACGGAGACCGGCTGGGACGGCGTATCGAGCACGATGCCCTGGCTTTCCCCCTCGAGATAGGCCGCGTAATATTCCGCCAGGTCGCGCATCATGACGTTCAGGTCGATGGGTTCGAACTGGCGGACAAGGCTTAAGTCCTCCGCCTTGGCGATGCGCAGGATGCCGTTGAAAATCTCGGTCAAATGATCGACGTCGATGATGCATTCCTGCAGCATGCCGCGCTGCTCGGGGCTTAAATCCGGATGCTGCTCCATCTGCTGCAGGCGCAGGCGGATGCGCGCCAGCGGCGTGCGCAGGTCATGCGCGATACTGTTGGTCGAATCCTTCAGCGTGGAGATAAGGGACGAGACCCAGTCCATCATTTCGTTGAAGTTGCGCGCCAGCTTCGCGAATTCGTCGCCGCTGTCCTTTTCCGCGTTCACGCGATAGGAAATGTCCCCCGCCATGACATGGCGGTAGGCGGCGTTCACTTTTTCAAGGTGGCGGCTGATAACGTAGATAAGCAGGAGCGTCAGGAACAGGGCCGCCAGCGCCGATATGCCCACATCGCGGAACAGGGACGACACCAGCGCGGCGCGCGTCTGCACGATGCGGGTCAGGTCATAGCCGACGATCAGGTTCTGATGGTTGTGAAAGCGCTTGACCAGCAGCAGCGCCTGCACGGGCTCCGGCTCGCGCGCGAGCTGGACGCTTTTCTCATGCCATCCGGATTTTTCCTGCAACCCTTCCGGCCAGGCGCGCAGGTTGCCGTAGAGGATGCCCCCGGACTTCATGGCGAGGACAAGATGCTTGTCTTCAGGCTGGTCGGTCAGCGCGTCGACAAGATAGATGGCGTATTTGACGCCATCTCGCTCGATACCCTGCTCGATCTCGTCGGCATGCGCCTGGATGATCCGCCGCGTGTCTTCCTCGCCCGTGACGATCGCCTGGCGGTAGGCGATCAGCTTCAGCGTCACGACGGTCGCCATGATCAGGAGGAAGAAGGCGGCGCCCGCGCGGAAGGAGAAGGATTTGAACATGTCAGGCGGCGATCTTGTAACCCGCGCCGCGGATGGTATGGATGAGAGGCCGGTCGAAGCCCTTGTCGACCTTGGTGCGCAGCTTGCTCATCTGCGCGTCGATCAGGTTCGTCTGGGGGTCAAAGTGAAAATCCCAGACACCTTCCAGCAGCATCGTGCGCGTCACCACCTGGCCGGGACGGCGCATGAGATATTCGAGCAGCCGGAATTCCCGGTTCTGCAGCTCAATCGATTTCCCGGCGCGCCTGACCTCTCGCGTGATCAGGTTCATTTCAAGGTCAGCTACGGCCAGGTGCACTTTTTCCGCCTCATGGACGTTGCGGCGCGACAGCGCCTCCGCGCGCGCCAGCAGTTCGTCGAAAGAAAAGGGCTTGGCGAGATAATCATCGCCGCCTGCGCGGAGGCCCGCCACGCGCTCCTCGACCTTGCCGAGCGAGCTGAGCACCAATACGGGGGTATTTTTCTTGGACGCACGCAGGGCCTGCACGACCGCAAGACCGTCAAGCTTGGGCAGCATGCGGTCGATGATCAGCACGTCGTAATTTTCGCTGGTCGCAAGCCCTAAGCCTTCCATCCCGTCGAAGGCGATGTCGGGATTGTGGCCTGCCTGCTTCAGCCCGTCGACGATGTATTTGCCAAGGCTTTTGTCGTCTTCAACCACCAGGATACGCATATCGTTTCCTCCGGCTCCCCTCTCCCGTTTATATAGACTCTTTTCCCTAAAAAGAAAAGGGAGAGAAGCCGATAGAGGGGATGGCTTCTCTCCCGCACCTCTCGGGGCAGCGAGAGGTGTTCTTTTTCAGGAAAAGCTCACCCTTTCGGGGCAAGCCCTTCCAATTGTCTGGCCAGCTCGGAGGCGGCTGCCTCCGGCGACTTCTGGCCGAGAGTCCTGCCCGACCGGATGCTGTCACCCAGGTCGTCCAGGCCCTTGATTGCCTTGTTCGTATCGGCGGCCTTCGCCTTGAGCACGGAGTCTGTATCTGCCGCCGCCGAAAGCGCCTCCCGGGCGTGGCCTGCCGCGAAGGCGGCCGCCCTGAAATCCCGGTCTTTCAGAAGCTGCTGCGCGAGCATAAGGCTGTCACGGGCGAGCTGCAGCGTTCCCTGCGCTGTTTCCGATGGCGTCAGCGCAGCATCCGTAATCCCGTTGAGGACGGCAAGCGCGGCGTCCCCCTGCCCCCTTCTCAGCGCCTCCTCCGATTTCTGCAGCCCGGCCTTGACCGCGTCGCCGTTGATCCCGACTTGCGCATGGGTGACTTCAGCATCCGTCAGTTCGGTTTTCGTGGCGCCCGATTTCAGGAGCTTTTCATCCAGCATCCGGGCGGAGAAGGCGCCGCCGACCAGCGGCACGAAACTCCGGCCCTCACCGGAAGACGTTTTGTAGGACAACAGGCCGAAGGCCATACTGAATTTCGGCGTGTTCGGCCTCAGCCCCTGGGCTGCGTCGATGGCAGACTTGATATTCGCCCGGGCTTCCCCCTTCAGTCCATGGACCAGCGCAAGCTTCGCCACGCCGATGCGGCCCAAAACAATGGCGCTTTCGTCGATGTCCTGCCGGCTTGCAGCCTGCATCTTTGCCGCTCCTGCGATAACCACAACGATCATCATGGCGGCAGCGCGGCGGGCGAATGTTTGATCCTGAAAAAAGCTCATGATCCAAGTGTAGGCTGCGGCGCATGTTTGCCCGCTTAACACAGCATTAATTGTTTGCAATGTCAGTTTTCTAATGCTTACAATGGTTTGAGGCACCGATGTTGCGCGACAGATTTATGAAGAGACTTTTTATGACCGCCGTGGCGACAATTGTCGTCGCGCAGGTCGGTGTCCGCCTGCTGGGGCATGTGACGCCGCATGGCGGGACCGTCACGCATGCCGTCAACCTGTCGCCTTCGCGCGAGCGGCATATCCTGTATGGCGACTCGCACGGCGGCGGCCACCTGCACGGACAGGCGCGCCCCTGCAAGTCGGAATTCCCGGCGGACTGGGACGCCGGTAAAATCATCGCGGTGGTGACGAAAGAAGCCGCGAACGACAACCTGGACTGGCGGCACGAAAGAAACGGCAATGATGTCGCGGAAGTCATGGAAGACGGCATTAAAATCCGCATCGTCGTGAACGGCCGCCACGACCAGATTATCACGGCCTATCCTTTGAACACGCCACGCAACCTGTGTCCTGCGGCAGCGAACGACAATACGGATTAGCTGTCTTTATAGCGGTGTTTTCCGCCCTGATAGTCTGTGACGGCATAACCTTCGCCGTCTTCCTGCAGCCATTCACCGCCTGCCGGGACCTTGCCGAAGCCGCCCGGAATATCAAGCACATAACTTGGCTGCGCGATGCCTGAAAGGCGGCCCCAGATTTTCTCGACAAGCCCGCGGCCGCGCGCGATGGAAAGCCGGAAGTGCGATGTGCCGGGGGCGAGATCCGGGTGGTGCAGGTAATAGGGCTTTATCTTCATGGCCGTCAATGCACGGAACAGTTCCTCCAGCACGGCGGCATCGTCGTTCACGCCCCTGAGCAGCGTCGACTGGCTGAGCAGCGGGATACCGGCCGCGATGAATTTCCGGGTGGCTTCGCGCACCTTGACGGTGAGCTCGCGCGCATGGTTCGCATGCAGCACGATATAAACGGCCTTTTCACTGTGCAGCGCCTGCACCAGTTCATCCGTCACGCGCGAGGGGTCCGCCACCGGCACCCTTGTGTGGAAGCGGATGACCTGCACATGCGGGATTTCGTTCAAGGCATCCATGATATCGCGCAGGCGGCGCGGAGAGAGCACGAAGGGATCGCCGCCGGTTAAAATCACTTCCCAGATTTCTTTCGTGTTGCGGATATAGGCGATCGCCTTTTGCAGCTCTTCCTTCGACAGCGCCTCGCTGCCTGGCCCCACTTTTTCGCGCCGGAAGCAGAAGCGGCAGTATACGGCGCAGACATGGACGGGTTTCAGCAGCACGCGGTCGGGATAGCGGTGCACGATGCCCTTGACCGGAGAATGCACGTCATCGCCGATGGGGTCATCCAGCTCATCCGGCGTTGTCTTCAGTTCTTCCGCCGAGGGCAGGTACTGTCGGGCGACGGGGTCGGCCGGGTTGGCGGAGTCAATGGTTTCCATGACCGCGTCGGTCACGGAAACGGCATAGCGCTCCGCCACCTGCGCAAGCGCAAGGTCGCCTTGGGGGAGGTCAAATTTGGACTTGCGTCTGGGCTGCATCTTTCCTGTTCCGGGGATTTTATGTACACTAATTTCGCCCGCGCCTCAACCAAACCCCGATTATCATAGGTTATGAAAATAAACCTCCGTCTTATTATCCCCGATCTCGCGCATGTTCCGAGCTACGTGCAGGCGCTGAAGGAAGGCCATCGCTGCGGCGGCGGGGCTGTGGCGACGGCGGATCATGTGCTGAAGATTCAGGCCTACCCGCAGGCCTTCCTTGATGAACTTTTTGCGCCCAAGCCGCCCACATGGGTCAACGACAAAGGCGAGGAATTCGAGCGTGTGCCGCAGACGACCGTCTGGCTGGTGGAAGGCGATACGTTTATCGGCGATGCTAAAATCCGCCACCGGCTGAACGACCGGCTGCTCAAATCCGGCGGGCATATCGGCTATGGCGTTCGTCCCTCGATGCGGCGCAAAGGCTATGCGACCGAGATGCTGCGGCTCTGCCTGATCTGGGCGCGTGAGAACCTGCAGCTGGACCGGGCGCTGCTGTCATGCCTCGAGGACAATGTGGCCTCCTACCGCACCATGGAAAAAAACGGCGGCCAACTCATTGATATTACGCCGCATCCCCTGGAAGAGGGCAAGATGCAGAGGCGCTACTGGGTACCGGTGCCGAAGGCTTGAAATTTCTTTACATAATTCAATATTTTTGGTACTTATCTCACTCCGCTGTCATCCCGGCGAAAGCCGGGATCTCTGATTTATAGATGCCAGCTTTCGCTGGCATGACATTGAGTGTTAAAGAAAGACCATGACCGCAACCGCATCAAAAAAGAAAAAGAATACCAAGGAACAGGAAGCCCCGACCGTGGGCGTGGTCAGCCTTGGCTGCCCCAAGGCGCTGGTCGATACGGAGCGGATTTTGACCCAGCTGCGCTCCGAAGGTTACCAGCTCTCGCCCTCATACGAAGACGCGAATGTCGTCATCGTGAATACCTGCGGCTTTCTTGACAGCGCGAAGAAGGAGTCGCTGGAGGCCATCGGCGAGGCGATGGACGCCAACGGCCGCGTGATCGTGACCGGCTGCATGGGCGCGGAACCCGAGCAGATTACAAAAGAATTCCCCAAGGTGCTGGCCGTGACCGGCCCGCAGCAGTATGAGGCCGTGGTGAGCGCCGTGCACAAGGCCGCGCCCGCTCCGCATGACCCCTATGTCGATCTCGTCCCGCCGCAGGGCATTAAATTAACGCCGCGCCATTACGCTTACCTGAAAGTTTCCGAAGGCTGCAATAACCGCTGCACCTTCTGCATTATCCCCAAGCTGCGCGGCGACCTGGTGAGCCGCCCGATCATCCAGGTGCTGGCGGAAGCCGAGCGGCTGGTGAAGGCGGGCGTGAAGGAAATCCTTGTTATCTCGCAGGATACTTCCGCTTACGGCATTGACGTGAAATACCAGCCCTACCCGTGGAAGAACCGCACCATCCGCACCAAGTTCATCGACCTGTGCCGGGAGCTGGGCGAACTCGGCGCCTGGGTGCGCCTGCACTATGTTTACCCCTATCCGCATGTAGATGAGGTTTTTGGGCTGATGAACGAGGGCAAGGTGCTGCCCTATATCGATATCCCCTTCCAGCATGCCTCGCCTGCGGTCCTGAAGAACATGCGCCGCCCAGCCCACCAGGAAAAAACGCTGGAGCGCATCAAATCATGGCGCAAGATGTGTCCGGACCTGACCATCCGCTCGACCTTTATCGTCGGTTTCCCCGGCGAAACAGACGAAGATTTCGAATTCCTGCTGAAATGGATGAAAGAGGCTGAGCTCGACCGCGTCGGCTGCTTCAAGTACGAAGCCGTCACTGGCGCTGAGTCGAACAAGATCCAGCCGCATGTTTCGGAAGAAGTGAAGGAAGAACGCTGGCACCGCTTTATGCAGCTGCAGCAGGAAATCAGCACGAAAAAGCTGAAAAGCAAAATCGGCAAAACCATTCCCGTCCTTATCGACACCAGCGGCAAGGAAGGCGGCATCGGCCGCTCTTCAGCAGACGCCCCCGAGATCGACGGCACGGTGAAAGTCACGGGCAAGAACCTGAAGCCCGGCGATATCGTGAAGGTCAAAATCACCGACGCCGACGAATACGATTTGTTTGGGAAAGCTGTGGCTTGATCCACATCCGTAACCCCGGCTTTCGCCGGGGTTACGCGCTTTAAAATAACCCCAACCGCTTTTTCTTCGGCTCCGGCTGTACGGGTTCCGGCTTGCGCGGGAAGATGGCGGCTTCGGTAATGGTGCCACCGCGCTTCTTGTAGATATTGAAGGCTTCGCGGATGCCGGATTTGTCGGTGATGTCGCTGAAGCTGTCGCGCTGCATCGCCTCCACCGGCCCTTCCTCGCCCTTTCGGATAAGGGAAATGCGCTCCTCGCGCGTGAAATTGAATATCTCCTGCAGCGTACGGTCGCCCACGGGCCGCGAGAGGACGACTTCCACGGGGTTGCGCGGGCGCGACAGGAGCTCGATCATGTCGGTATAGCTCGCGCTGCGGGCGTAGTTCAGCGGCGACATGCCGGTCAGGTTTTTTTCATTCGGGTCTGCGCCACGCATATAAAGTTCCCAGGCGACCTCCTTGTGGCCGCCGCCGGCGGCGCCAGTGAGCGGCGTGGAGCCGATGCGGTTCTTGACATTTAAGGGTATGCCCGCATCCAGCAGGAATTCAACCGCGTCCTTGCGGCCGAATTGCGCGGCGTAGAACAGCGCCGTATTGCCGTCGTCATTCGCGAGCAGGGCAGCGCCTTTGCCAAGCAGCCCTTTGAGTTCCGTCAGGTTGCCTTTTTTGGCGGCTTCGAGATACTGCCTGTCGAGCGCCTTTTGCGCAGCGGCCTTTCTTTCTTCTTCCTGCCGGGCTGCGAGCCGCTGCTCGGCGGCGGCCTTTTCTTCCGCCGCAACCTGCTCCGGGGTTTTCACGACGGGTGCCGGCTGGCCCGGTATCTTCATTTCGAACACCGGCTGTTCCGCCGGCTTTGATTCCGGGGCCTTTTGCTCCACGGCTTTTACTTCGGGCGCTTTTTTCTCGTCAGGGGGTGTCGCGGCATCCATGGTTACATCTCCTTGCGTATGATCCTGGCTTTGTTCAATATCCCGGGGAAGACGTCGCTTTCCTCCAGCTTGCCGCCCATGCGCTTGTGCTCGGCGAAGGCCTTGCGCAGGCCGGTCAGATCGTCGAGGGACGAAAAGCTCTCGCGCTGCATGGCTTCTACCGGGCCGCCTTCCTCCTTGCGGATCAGCGTCACGCGTTCGCGGAGCGGGAAGTTGTAAACCTCCTGCATCACGCGGTCGCTTAAGGGGTGGCAAAAGGAAATTTCATCGGCGTTATTCTCGATCAGCCGGGCGACGGCGGCATGATTCTGGGCGCGCGCGCACTGGAGCGCCGTCTGGTCGCGATGATTGCGGGGCTGGCGGCTGGCGCCGCGCTCCAGCAGCAGACGCGCCGCCTCCGCATGGCCGTAATAGGCCGTGCATAAAAGCGGCGTCCATCTTCCGTCGTTGTCCTGACGGTCGACGACGGCGCCGCGGTCGAGCAGCCAGCGCATGCAGTCGATATGCCCCTTGCAGGACGCCTGTATCAGCGGATCATCCGTGCCGGAAAAACTGACCTCCGCGCCCGCCGCCGCAAGGCGCTGCAGCTCGGCGAGATTTCCGTCCTGCGCGGCCTTCGTCATTTGCGGGTTGAGAGGATGTGTCATGGCTCGTGCCTCGGGCGCGTCGGAATGATCCGCAGGCCATTCGGGAATACGGCATTGACGCTGGTCGCGCCGCCGCGGCGCACATGTTCCTCGAAAGCCTTGCGCAGCGCCGACTTCTCGCCCAGCTCCGCAAAATCCTGCCGCGTCACCGCCTCCACCGGGCCTTCCTCGCCCTTGCGCACAAGAGTGATGCGCTCCAGCGCGGCAAAGTTATAGATCTCCTCGATGGTGCGGTCGCCGAGTTCCTGGAAGAAGATGACGACGTCCTTGTTCTTGCGGCGCTCTTCTTCCCGCGCGGCTTTTTCCCGATCCAGCTTTTCCTGCTCGGCCCTGGCGCGCGCGATCCTGTCCTTTTCCTCGTGCTCGGCGATGGATTTTTTGAGTATCGCCGCAATCTCCTCATTCTTCTTGTGCCGCGCCATTTCCAACGGCGTGTAACGCTCGCCGCTCGTCGAGCGCGTGCGCGGGTCCGCCCCGTGCGCCAGCAGAGCTTCAATGACTTCCTTGTGGCCGAAGGAAATGGCATTCCACAGCGGCGTGTCGCCGCTCATGTCGCGCGGCTCCGGGTTCGCCCCCTTCTCGAGCAAAAACCTTACGTTCTCCGCCTTCCCGGCCCAGGCGGCGCAGGCCAGCGGAGTCTGGCCGAGCGAGAAAAATCCGCCCACGCCCTCGATGTCTGCGCCCGCGTCCAGCAGCTTCCGGATTTCATCCACGGTGCCCTTGGCGGCGGCGCGGCGCAGTCTTTTGTCGAGAGAGGAATTGCCGTTGCCCATGGTCAGGAATTCCTCGGCTGCGGCTTGATCTTGGCGATGGCTTCGGGGAAAACCTCGTTTTCCGGTATCGTCCCGCCCTGCCGGGCATAGGCCTCGAAAGCGTTGCGCAGCACCTTTGGATTGATGGCGTCGAAGCTGTCGCGCGTCATCGCCTCCACCCGGCCGTTTTCTGACGCGCGGACGAGCGAGATGCGCTCGCAGGCGCTGAAGTTGAAAACCTCTTCCAGCACCTTGTCGCCCAGCTTGCGCTTCAGCACGACTTCATCAGGATTCATCTCTGGCGCGGGCGGCGGCGGGGCGGGCGGCAGCACGGGTTGTTCCGGGTCGACGCCCAGGGCCTTGCGTATGACCGCGTCGCTGCGCTTCCGCGCGATGTCCGCCGCGGTGAGGCCCTTGTTGTTCTGGATGTCGCGGTTGGCGCCGCGCTTCAGCAATTCCTCCAGCGCCTCGCGCCGGCTGTCGTAGACGCTGTTCATCAGCGGCGTGTCGCCGGCCTTGTCCTGCGCGTCGATGTTTGCGCCGCGCTCCAGCAGCAGTCGCACGGCAGGATGATGGCCCTTGTGCGCGGCCATGCCGAGCGGCGTCATGTCCCAGTAGCGGTCGTCGCGCATTTCAATATCCGCGCCTGCATCCAGCAGCTGCGCGATGTCACGGATATTTCCTTCCTGCGCCGCTGACGCAAGGCTCCGGTTGAGTCTTTTCTGCTTGTTAAACCCGAACACCGATTCTGCCTATGGCAATGAAAATTTGCCATAGTCTATAGCATGCGGTAACGGGGGTATCAATAGATTGACCGCGCTGAGAATATGTATAATTTCGCCGCTTGGGTCTTGCCTGAACCGATGTTGCCGATGCAACGTTGGGGAACCAACAAGGAGGCCGCCATGAGATCCGTCATCTTCGCACTGCTGATTATTTTCGCCGCCGCGCCGGCGCAGGCCAAGCTGGTTACAAAAGACATTACCTATAAAGACGGCGATACGGCACTGACCGGCTATTACGCCTATGACGACGCGGCGAAGGAGCCTATGCCGGGCGTGGTGGTCGTGCACGAATGGTGGGGCAACAACGATTATTCAAAGCATCGCGCCGAACAGCTTGCCGGCCTCGGTTATGCCGCTCTCGCGATTGACATGTACGGCACCGGCAAGGCGGGAACGAACCCGGACGAGGCCGGCAAACTGTCGAAGCCGTTCTATGACGACCGCAGCCTGATGCTGCGCCGCGCGCAGGCGGGGCTGAAGACGCTGACCGAACAGCCGGAAGTCGATAAATCACGCCTCGGCGTTATCGGCTATTGCTTTGGCGGCGCCGTCGCGCTCGAACTGGCGCGGCGCGGCGAAGAGGTGAAAGGCGTGGTAAGCTTCCATGGCAACCTTGCTTCGCCGGAAGCCGCTGAAGCGGGCCGCGTCAAGGCGCAAGTGCTGGTTCTGAACGGCGGCGGCGACAAGTTCGTGTCCCAGCAGGAACGGGAGAACTTCGCCAAAGAAATGACGGCGGCGGGCGTGACCTTCCGCGTTGTCGATTATCCCGGCGCCACGCATGCCTTCACCAACCCGGCGGCCACCGAAACGGGCAAGAAGTTCGGCCTGCCCATCGAATATAACGAGAGCGCCGACAAGCAGTCGTGGGAGGAGATGAAAAAGTTCTTCGCGCGGCTTTTCGCGGAAAAGCCTGCGACGCCGTGAAACTTACTTCTTCTTCAGCAGGTCGCGGATTTCTTCAAGCAGAACTTCGGAGCGGGGCGGCGCCACAGGCGCAGCCGGGGCCGCAGCTTCCTTTTTCTTGAAGCGGTTGATGGGTTTCACCACGAAAAAGAATACCGCTGCCGCGAGTATCGCGAACTGGACCAGGTTATTGGCGAACATGCCGACGTTCCAGGTGACGACATGCGCGGCCTTGGCTTCGGCGATAGAGGCGAAATGCTGGTCGGTCAGGCTTAACGGGATGAAGAAGTTGCTGAAATCCACCTTGCCGACCAAAAGCCCGAGCGGCGGCATGATGATATCCTCGACCAGCGAGTTCACGATCTTGCCGAACGATGCGCCGATGATGACGCCGACGGCCAGGTCGACGACGTTGCCGCGCATGATAAATGCCTTGAATTCGTTAAGCATTAAGGATCCTCTTTTCAGGGTTGAAGAATCTGTGAATGGGCCCCCTTGTAACAAGGGCCGCGAAGCCATTCAAGACGCCTAAATTCTTCTGGAAAATTGGCGGCTAAATCGTTAAAATACAACCTCTTTTTGGAAAATTTCATTTTCCGAAAATGATTTGCATACGGAAAACCCGGATGCTATAGTCCCCTCGATTATAAACACCTCTTGAGGACTCATCCGCGATGGCTGATACGCTTCCGTCGAACAATCCCTTCAAGCTGCCCGAGGACGTGACCACGCTCGCGCAGATGCGCGACCAGCTCAGCGACTACCTGAACACGCTCGAACGCAATACGGATGCCATCAACCTCTGGCTGCAGAAGAACCAGCCACAGCTGATCATGGGCCACCACCAGCTGGTGCGCGCCATCAAGTATAAAAAAGACGAGCAGGAAGCCCTGAAAACGCTGGCCGCCTTCGGCGACGCCGCCGGCTTCGTCCTGAGCATCGGCGACTTCGCCGCCATGTCGGATGCTTCCTTCGGCGCGAACAGCGCGCTGTCGCAGGAAATCCGCAAAAGTCAGGTCGGCGTGCCGCCAAAAATCCTGGAAGAGCTTCCCGAAATCAAGCTGCCCGACCCCAATGCGCCGCCGCGCGTGATTGTCGCGCCGCCGCCCCCGCCGGAACCGGAGAAAGAGCCCGAGAAGAAAAAATGGTGGCAGCCCTCGGGCTGGTTCAAGAAAGACAGCAAGCCGGCAGGCCCCGACCCCGAAGAAGTCGCGGCCGAAGAACAGCGCCGCGCGGAAGAACTGCGCCGCCACTGGCGCCTTGTCCGCGGCGAGCTGATCAGCCTGCAGAGCGACCGCCATTACTACATCGACAGCTTCATGAACTGGGTCGGCGAAACGCTGGCGCCGGAAAAAGGCGTCGCCACGCCGAACGTCGACAAGCTGATGGAGACGTACCAGAACCCGCAGCACGTCATCGACCTCGCGCGCTCGGATTACGACCTTGTCATCAACGTCAAGGCGCAGGGCGTGCGCGACAAGGCGGCGGAATATTCAAAAACGGCGTCGCTGATCGACGAGCAGAAAATCGCCGAATTTGTGGCGCTGCTGCCGACGCTGTTCCCGAAGACGGAAACCAACGAAACGAAGCAGATGAAGGAATTCCTGCTACAGGATTTCGGCGTGGCCAGCTTCGCGGATCTCGCGCTGACCCGCGTGAAAAGCCGCGCCGACCAGCTGCTGCTGCTCGAAACCGCGCTGAAATACGAGCCCGAGATCAAGCTGACGGGCCAGGCCGCCAAGCGCGATATCTTTGAATACATCTTTACCCAGGCCACCGACGCAGACGACCCGCTGGATTCCCGCGCGGTCAAAATCGCGCTCGACAAGATGAAGACCGGCAAGGACGATCTCGCCGACCTCATCGGCCTGAAGTCCGGCGCGCAGAAAACCGTGTTCGAGCGCCTGGTGAACCGCTTCCAGGCCAGCGCCACGACCGTGCGCACGGCGATGGGACAGTTGCTGGACGGTCTTTCCAACAACCGCGACCGCGCGCAGGACAACCTGACCAATTTCATGGAGGTGGTCGCCAAAAAAGACACACAGGGCCTCAGCAGCCTCCTGACGGGCATGACCTATGCGCAGGGCGGACACAAATTCATGGCGCTTTGGGAACTGAGTCATCCGGCCGGCTCCGCGCCGCTGGTGGCGCAGCTTGAGGCGGTCGCCAAAAACAAGGCCGAGCTCGCCATGCTGATGGACAGGGCCCTGTCGGCAGGCATCCTCGACGAGCTGAAAATTAACTCAAACGCCGTCAACGGCTCCGCCGCGAATTTCTTCGGCTTCTTCAACAAGCACGTCATGCCGCCGACGGGCGATTTTTCGCTCAATACGGCGCGCCGGCTGGTCGCCGCAAGCTTCGCCAACGGCGGCCTCGACCGGCTGCGCACCGAGCTCACGCAGGCGCACGGCTGGCTGGAGCAGGCGGCCACCAGCAAGCTTTCGCAGGACGGCAAGCTGAACTGGATCGCGGCGCTGCTGGAGCCCTTCCAGTCCGACGCCGCCAAAGCCAATATCCTGTTCGAGGCCGCGAACGCCAAGGGCGCGGGCCCGGCGGCGGCGGTCGTCCTGGCAAATCTTGAGAAAAATTTCGCCGGCAGTAACGTGCGCCTGAGCGACGGCAAGATACTGACCAACCTCGATCGCATCGCCAATATCTGGTACAATGCGGAAACCAAGGCGATGCGCTACACCGTGAACGGCACCGGCCAGACCTTCATGGAAGGCCTTTCCCCCGTCGAGGCGCGCGAAGTCCTGACCCTGCTGCAGCGCAAGGGCGGCTTCATGACCGAATACGACGGCGTCTACAACCCCGCGAACATTGACCGCATCGCCACCGACCAGAACGGCACCAAGATCACCTGGAACCGCCACACCGGCGAGCTGAACGTCGATCAGCCGACGCTGGACGTGCTGCATGCGCGCGACGATTTCGCGCATGTTACCGGCAAGAACGGCGCCATCCTGAGCATCAACCAGAAGAGCATCGCCCTGCTGCAACCGCTCTCCGACGGCACGCACCTGCTGGTCGACCGCTACGGCAGCGTGCAGATACTGGACGGGGCCGTGTCGCTGAAGGCGCAGCCGCCGCTCCTCGACCTGTCCGGCACATGGTTCAACCCGAAGAACGCCGCGCTGATGCAGATGAACGCCGACAAGAACACGCTGGAATTCCGCTGCGAGAGCAACGATTTCGACGACCTGCTGGAAAGCGCCGTGCCAGGACAGTATTTCTACCCCGTCGAGCTGGCCTCCAAGGCGGATTTCCGCAAGCTGGAACAGGCCATCGCCGCCGACGACATGATTTCGGCGCCAGGCGGCAAGTCGCTGCAGCAGCTGCATTTCAATTTCGCGCAGCTGGGCTACCTGATGTTCACGGACTCGCGCGACACCGGCTTCACCTGCCGCAAGTACGGACCGACCAAGAAGCCGGGCTTCATCAGCGCCGAGGAAGATCTCGCGCGCAGCATCTTCGCCGGGCTGTCGTCGAACCCGAACCTCATTTGCGCTGAAAACGTGATCACGCACAAGTCCTGCGTCGATGACGCCTATTACAACGCCGACAAGGCGCATTTTTACATGCTGGTCGGCAACGATATCCTGCAGATCCCCTGCGAGGAAGCGCCGGCCTATAAAATCCTGAAGGGGCTTGCGAATGAAGACGGGTTCGCCGTGGTGGGGGCGAACTACATCCGGGACCGTTCCGGCGTCTCCGAGGTCCCGGCCGACGTCGTGCAGATGAAGCACGCGACGATGCTGTTCTACTCGAATGCCCAGGACAAGACCTTCGTCGTGGCGGATAACGACAAATTCCCCATCAGCCTCGACGCCGGCCAGTCGCGCGACCTTTTCGACCTCGTCGAGAAGCAGGGGCTGGAGGCGGCAAAGGCGGAAACCGCGAAAGCGGCCTGGACGCAGAACCTGAAGGATGCGCTGGCTGCCCTGCCCGCGCAGCAGGTGAAGATTGCCCCCTCGCTCACCGAGCTTGGCCGCGAATACCTGCTGCAGCAGGTCCTGGGCGAGCAGACGGAAAGCCGGCCCATGCCGAACCCGCAGGCGGATTTCAGCATTGCATCCGCTCCTTTGAAGGCGAACGACAACTTCACCTATCCCGCGCGCGAAAAGCAGCCGGCATCGAAACGGGCGCCCAAGCCTTAACCGTCAAGCGTCGTCAACGAAGAAAGGCCGGCGCTTGATGCAGCCGGCCTTTTCTCTACCTCTTAAATCCTTCCCGCAAGGTGCGGGGAAGTATTTAGCGGTTGTAGGTCGTGGTCGTCGTGGTTTCCGAACGCAGGGTCGTATCCGCCCGTGCCGCCGGTTCCACCTGAGCCGATGCGGAAGCCTGCGCTGTCGAAGCGTCTGCCGTCGCCGTCGCGGGGGCCGTATCGGAGGGTGAATCGTTGCTGCTCGTCACGTCATGCCAGTCTTCTTTCATGCCGTGCCAGGTGCCGCTGCAGCCGGCAAGAGGGGCGGAAAGAACAGTGAGAAGACCAAGGCACAGTACCAGTTTCTGAATAGTTTTCACGGATTGAAGCTCCCGGTTTAAGTTGGAATGTTTGACAAGGCACAGGATAGACAAGACGCCTGTTGAAATCAAGGCTTTGGAGCAGGGGAGTCCGGACCCTCCGGAACGGGCTTTTCGCCCCCCGGGAAACCCTTGTCGCGCCGCCAGAAGGGCTTCTCGCCGCCCCTGTCCCCGCCGCCCCATTCGCCGCCGCCGCGGCCCCGCCACTTTCCGCCGCCAAAACGGCTGCCGGGCCCGAGCTTGTTGAACGTCTCGCGCCCTTCCGGGGACAATTTGGCCGAAATATCCTCGCGCGCCTTGCGCATCGCCTCCAGGAGGGCGGTCCTCTTCTCCTGCTCGGCCTTCAGGGCCGCGTCCAGCGCCGCCTGGTCGAAGGGGGTCGCCATCTGGGCGTCTTCCACCTTCTGGCGCGCCGCATCGAGCCCGTCTTTGAGCGCATGGAACTGCCCGCGCTGCTGCTGCATGCCGGCCTTGATGATCTTCTTGTCGGATTCGGAGAGCTTCTTGCGCAGCTCCTCGTCCTTTTTCTGCCATTCCGCACGGCGCGCATCCGGGCCCCGCCCGGACTCATACGAGCGGCCGAAAAGGATGCCCGCGGCGAAAAGATTGGCCGTCAGCGATATAAACAGCGCCCCGCCGAGGATGATGAGCAGCTTGTCCCGATTCATTTAAAAAACCTCTCCCATGTCGTCGTCATCGTCCGTATCTCCGCCGATAATCTGGTCCTGCGCATAGTAGACCGGGTCCACCAGCGTATCGCCGTTCGTCTGCGAGGGCGGCGTCAGGCCGATGATAAACCCGAGTATCGCCGCCGCGAGAAGGCCACCGCCCGGCGCGAAAATCCAGGCGGAGCGGATATGCACCTCGTCGCTGACGCGCACGGACGCCGCCTGCGGCGTGGAAATGCCTTTCAGGATGCGGTCTTCCAGCGCCGGGAGCGCCGGCGTTTTCGGCACATAGGCGCGCAGCTTGCTGTCCAGCGCCAGCGCCGCGTCGAAATACTCCTTCGCCGCCGTGTTTTCCCTGACCATCTGGAGCGCGGGCTTGAGCTTGTCCTGCGGCCAGCGCGACAGGTCGGCGGAATAGATGTCGACGTGTTCACGGAATTCATCAAGCGTCATCATGGCTGCCTCTCTGCTCCAAGCTTGTCTTTAAGCGCGCGGCGCGACCGCACCAGAAGGGATTCGAGCGCCTTGACGCTGATGCCCAGAATCTCGGCGGCTTCCTTGTTGGAATGCTCCTCGTAAAAGCACAGCACGAAAGCGGCGCGCTGGCGGTCGGGAAGCTCGTCGAGCGCCCCGCGCACGCGCTCAGACTGTTCGCGCCGCTCGATGGCCGTTTGCGCGTCGTCGCCCTGGTCCATCGGCTCGGGGATCGCCTCGATGTCGGAGAAGCGGTGCTTGCGCTTTTCGTCGATGCAGAGGTTGAGCACGATGCGATACAGCCAGGTCGTGAATTTCGCGCCGGCCTGGTGCGGCTCCAGCCAGTCGCCCGCGTGCTTCCAGACGCGGATGAAAGCTTCCTGCGCGACGTCCTCTGCGGCGGCCGTGCCGCCCATAACCCTTGCGGCAAGCCTGACCGTGCGCGCAAGGTGGCGCTGCATAAGCCCTCTGAAGGCCCGCTCATCCCCTGCTGCAATACGTCGCATAAGCCCGGCGTCATCGTCTGCCTCTTCCGTCACATGGCCTGTAGGAGCCTGTTTTTGCATCCGTTTTTCGTCCGGGATAAGATGTCGGTTAATTTCACTTGCTCCCTGAAAATAAACGGTTTTGCCCTATATACAAACTGTCACGTATGACATTTATGAATCATGCGCATGCGGCGCAAATTTTTCATATAAACAAGTCCTTGGGATTGCAGGGTTTTTCTTTTGGCCTCGGAGGCCCGGAACGTATAGAATAGCTGCTTGAAGATTATGCTGGGGAATCAAAGGAGTACTATGAGGACCGGTATTGTTGCATGCCTTGCCGTGATTGTTGTCCCGCTGCTGCTGGCTCAGCCCGCACTCAGCGCCGGTCCCGCGCCTGCATCAAACACTGCATCGACACCCGCCGCAACGCCGGCCAAGCCGGGCGCGCCGGCTGGAATTATCACGGTAGTGGATGCCGCCAAAGTACCCGGCATGACGCAGGCCCAGCGCGAAGCTTTCGTCAGAGAACAGGCCGAAAAAATCAAAAAAATGAAGCCGGAAGAACGCAAAGCCTACTTCGCGAACAACCGCAAGGGATTTGACGCGATGCCGCCGGAGAAGAGAAAGGCCTTAATCGAGAAGCTAAAGAAGGTCGGCGACGATTATATCGCAAGGAACAAGGCTGAAATGGAGCGGATCGCGGCAATAGAAAAGAAGACCCCCAGCCCGCAGCAAAAGGAATTTATGGAGAAAATGCCCGGCATCGAGCGCGCCGTGCTGCTGAAGTACAAGGAAATGCGCAAGAAACACGGCCGGGAATATACCTGGCACATGATCATCCAGGATGCGGGCCACGGCGGCAAGATCACGCCCGTCCCGGAAGGCCAGTAAGAATATCCACACGCACCCTCTCCATACCGGCCCCGCCGTGACGCGCAAAAGCATCCGGCACAAGTTCGGCAACAGCCGCGGCGAGGAACTTGCCGGCATCATCGATATGCCGGCGAAGGAGCCTTTGTTCTGGGGCGTTTTCGCGCCCTGCTTCACCTGCCCGAAGGAATCGCACGGCGCCGCCAAGATCTGCCGCGCACTGGCGGAAGACGGCGCGGCCATGCTGCGCTTCGACCTGACGGGCCTCGGCGAGAGCGAGGGGCGTTTCGCCGACACCAATTTCACGACGCGCATCGCCGATATCGTGGCGGCCTGCCGGGAAGTCGAAAAAAGCTTCGCCCCGCCGAAACTGCTCATCGGCCACAGCATCAGCGGCACCGCCGCCATTCCGGCCATGAAACAGCTGCCGTCGATACAGGCGCGGCGAACCGACGGTCGCCAGCGCCT
>SCTB01000046.1 GCA_004297545.1 Alphaproteobacteria bacterium | reverse complement strand
GATACCCGCCAGGCTGATAGATACCGGGCCGAACTGGGCGCATCCGGCTCCGTTGGTTAATGCTGTTCGCGACCTTAAAGATTTTATCTGGTGGAAGATGCCGGAACCTCCGCAGCGAAAAATAAGCTTAACCGATATCGTAGAATGGGACGCCCCTGCGGACGATCCGCATGCGACGCAAAGCAGGCTCAGCCTTGTGCCGAAGGCGCATCGTGAAAAACTGGAGAGCAGCGCAGTATCTGTTGCGCCCGGCTATAAACGCACCCGTAACGGCCGCCAGGTATTGGAATTGCGTTTTGATGGAATCGCTGGTTGCCTGCGCACCGCCGAAGGGGGCAGCAGCAGGCAAGTTGTCGTCCTTAAAAAAGGCAAGCGCCTTGATACTCGCCTTTTGACAGTGAGGGAAACGGCGAGACTTATGGGCGCGCCGGATACTTTCAAGCTTCCTGGTTCATATAACGATGGATATACGGCCATGGGAGATGCGGTGGCTTTGCCAGTTTCCCGCTATCTGGCGAAGCATCTTTTAGAAAAACTGGCCAAAGAGATATAGTAATTCTGCTAGACTCTCCGCCGGTCAGACTTTAATCTTTGGGCATGTCATCAAAGTCGCGTCCGCCCGCAACTGCTATTAGCACCGATTTATCGCCGTTCGAAACCGCGGCGCTGCGCGAGGGTTTGCGCGAATTTCTTAATCGGCCTGTCAAAGACCCGCAGGCGCCGAAGGTTAAAGTTCTCGGCGGTTACAAATATGGCGTTTATGCCTTCTTTGACTACGATAACGAGCCGATTTACGTAGGGCAGACGCATGAGAAAGTATCCACGCGCATTCGCAGACACTTGACCAATCAACGCACGGATGCCGTGGCGATGAATGTTCTCGACCCCTATGAGGTCTACGCAATCGCCGTTTGGCCTTGCCCTCAATTCCAGCAAGGAAAGAAAGGGGACCCAAAAATCAAAGAGCACATGGACACCCTCGAAGCGGCTGTGTTCACTCAATTGGTGAAACACTCGAAGTTCGGAGCCGTCCTTAATGAAAAAATTCCTTACTCGCGCAGGAAGGCGCCGGTTCCAAAGCCTATTTATGGAGCTATCGTTTCTGATGAAGTCAAAGAACTACGGGGGCATCCTGACACGCGTCTTGCGCGCCGCGCTGCTACAATTGCGCGACTGGCGCAGGTCATCAATGAACGCAAGGTTCAACCCGGCCTACGGCGCACCTTGAAAATACAGGCCACGCGATTGCTATGGCTTGCGGAAGAACGATACAAACCCTTCGAGGCGCAGGCCATAAAAGAAGACGCCCAAAAAGATGGCAGCGGTGAAGACGAAGAATAAGCCTGCCACACGCGCGGAAATTATGCGGGCGGTGAAAAGCAAAAACACTTCGCCGGAAAAGTTTGTTCGCAGCACCCTACATAAACAAGGTTTTCGCTTCCGCCTTCACACCGATGCTCTCCCGGGCAAACCCGATATTGTTCTGCCAAAATACAAAACCGTAATTCGCGTTATGGGTTGCTTCTGGCATGGGCACAGGTGCAAGCGCGGGAACAGAATTCCGAAAACCAATCGCTCGTATTGGACGGCAAAAATCAGCCGGAATCGAACGCGCGACAAGACTCAAAAGCGCGCGTTAGAAGGACTGGGGTGGCGGGTCATCGATCTATGGGAGTGCCAGCTTATAACAGCCATGGCCAGCGTTGCGTCCATTTTGAAAAAGCACTTCCGTTCTTCCCTACTTCATGGCAAAAAACCATCATGACACAGAATGAAGCCATCAAACTCGACCCCAGCTGGATGAACGCCGTCGGCGGCGAGTTCGAGCAGCCTTATATGAAGAAGCTCAAAGAGTTTCTGGTGCAGGAGAAGGCGGCGGGGCGCGTTGTTTATCCGAAGGGCGCGGATATTTTCAATGCGCTGAATACCACGCCGTTCGGCAGGGTCGAGGTTGTGATTCTGGGGCAGGACCCGTATCACGGGCCGGATCAGGCGCATGGCTTGGCGTTTTCCGTGCGGCCCGGCATCGCGCTGCCGCCGAGCCTGGTGAATATCTATAAAGAGATCGAGGCCTCCTGCGGCATCAAGCTGCCGCGGCAGGGCGACCTGACGGGCTGGGCGCGGCAGGGCGTGCTGCTGCTGAACGCGACGCTCACCGTGCAGGCGGCGAATGCGGGGTCGCATCAGGGCCGCGGCTGGGAGCAGTTCACCGATGCAGTCATCCGCACGCTGAACGAGCGCGGCGAAAATATCGTGTTCATGCTCTGGGGCTCCTACGCGCAGAAAAAGGGCGCCTTCATCGACCGCAAAAAACATCTGGTGCTCGAAGCGCCGCATCCGTCGCCGCTCTCCGCGCATCGCGGCTTCCTCGGCTGCGGGCATTTCAAAAAAGCCAACGAATATCTTGAACAGCACGGGCGCAAGCCCATCGACTGGTCGCAGGTGGGATGATGAAACAGCTGACGGTTTACGGCATCAAGAACTGCGACACGATGAAAAAAGCCTTTGCCTGGCTGGACGGGCACAAGGTGGCCTATGCGTTCCACGACTACAAGAAAGCCGGAGCCGACGCCGATTTGCTCAAGCGCGCGTTCAAACAGCACGGCTGGGAAAATGTGCTGAACCGCAAAGGGGCGACCTGGCGCGCGCTGCCCGACAAGGCGAAGGAAGCCATGAACGAGCGCCTTGCCTTCGAAACCGCGCTCGCCAACCCCTCCATCATCCGCCGCCCGATGCTGGTGCGCGGGGATGATATCCGGCTGGGGTTTGATGAAGCGGAATACAGTAAGGCTTTTGCCTCAAAGAAGGCCTAGCGCCGCCAGTTCCCGCCGCAGTTCCGGGGGCAGTTCGTCGTCGTTGCTGCCGGGGCCCTTGCGGTCGGGCGGGGCGTCTTTCGGCTCAAGGTAGCGCCAGCCCTGAAACGCGCGGCGCTGGCGCCATTGCACGGGGATGACTTTTTTGTCGTAGACGATGCCGCAATGCGGCACGCCGTCCCGCTTCAGCGGGCGCAGTTCGACAAGGCGCTGCCGCGCGACGATCCAGCCCTTGACGACCCAGTAGATGGAACCGCCCTCCAGCAGCTCCTCCGCGCGTTTTGGCGTCTGGCGGGTGACGTGAATCAGCTCGGGCTTCCTGCCCTTCGCCTTCATGTCCTTCAGGCGCTGTTTCTGCCATGCCGCAAGATCGGCAAGGCTTTCGGAACCGACGGAGAGTTTGATGAGGTGGAGGGGCATTTTCTTTATTCTCCGGCTTGCCAGCCCGGCTTCGCCCTGCGGGCTTCGCCGTGGCATTTTTTACCGCTTCGCGGTAAAAAATGGTGGAGGGGGAAGGATTTGAACCTTCGAACTCATAAGAGGGCAGATTTACAGTCTGCTGCCATTGACCACTCGGCCACCCCTCCACACGCTAAAAGCCTGATATGACTTTTATTTTCTTTCTTTCTCAGGTTAATTAAGGTAAATTGCCCGAAACGTCAACGAAAGAATGAAAGCTTATGTCACAAAAAGAAGGAAAATTCCAGTCCAAATCCAGAAAATTTGGCGGCGGCGGTAAAGGCAGGGGTCGTCCGGGCGGCGGAGGCTTTGGCAAGAAATTTGAAGGGGATAGGGGCGGCTACAAGGGCGGCGGCAAGCGCTTTGAAGGGCGCGGCAGCCGCGACGGCGGCGGTTTCGAGCGCCGCGAGCACAAGCCCCGTTTCGAGGGCGGTGAAGGAGGCTTCAAGCCCCGCGAGGACCGTGGCGCTGGCGGCGGTGACAAGCCGTATCAGAAGCGCGAGTACAAACCCCGTTTCGAGGGGGGAGGAGGCGGTGATCGTCCCTACAAGAAGCCTTTCCGTGACCGTGACGGGGGCGGTGATCGTGGTGGTTATAAAGGCGGCGGCGACCGCGGCGGTTACAAGGGCCGTGACGACCGTGGCGGCGGATACAAAGGCGGCGGAGACCGCGGCGGCTATAAAGGCCGCGATGATCGCGGCGGGGGACGCTCGTTCGGCGACCGCAAACCCTACCAGAAAAAGCCCTGGGGCGACCGTGCCGAGGGTGGCGGCGACAGGCCGTTCAAAAAGCCGTTCCGCGAGCGGGATGACCGTCCGCGCAGCTTCGAGGGCGGCGAGAATCAAGGCGAGCGCCCTGAAGGCGCTGGCGACCGTCCGTTCAAAAAACCTTTCCGCGACCGCGAGGGCGGGGGTGGATACAAAGGCGGCGGTGACCGTGGCGGCTATAAAAGCCGCGACGATCGCGGCGGCGGCGGTTTCAAGCGCAGTGAAGGCGGGGGTGGTTTCAAGGGCCGCGACGACCAGAAGAGCGATTACAAGGCCCGTGGCGACCGTCACAAGCCCTATCAGCGCAATTTCGACGACAAGCGGCGCAAGCCCTTCCGCGAACGCGAGCAGCGGGCAGAACAATCCGAATTCGATACGCCGCTGGCCGAGGTGAGCGAAGTCACGGCCTTCGAGGCGACGCCCGAAACGCGGCAGAAACTGAAATCCGACCGCCCCGGCTACGGTGCGCCGTCATCCGCCTATATCTACGGCGTGCATGCCGTGCGCGCGGCGCTCCAGAATCCGCGGCGCATCATGCAGCGCCTGCTGGTGACGGAGAGCGGCTTTGAAGCCGTCCGCGAGGCCTATGACGCGGCCCGCAACGACGGCATCAAGGTGCCGGATGCGACCTATGTCGAATCCTATGATATCGAGCGCCTGCTGCCCCGCGACGCGGTGCACCAGGGCATTCTGCTCGATGCGCAGCCGCCGGAAGAAGTCTTTCTGGCGGATATCCTGCTGTCCGCGCCCGAACACGCGAAGATTCTCGTGCTCGACCAGGTGACGGATCCGCATAACGTGGGCGCCATCCTGCGCTCGGCGGCCGCTTTCGGCGCGATTGCCGTGGTGGTGCAGAAGCTGCATGCGCCTGATATCACCGGCACGCTCGCCAAATCCGCCTCCGGCGCGGTCGAGGTCGTGCCGATGGTGAAAGAGGTCAACCTGACACGCGCGCTCGAGCAGATGAAGGAAGCAGGATTTTTCTGCATCGGCCTCGCCGAAGAGGGCAAGGAGAATCTGGCTGTGCTGGCGCCGACAGGCAAGGTCGCGCTGGTGCTGGGCGCCGAGGGAGAGGGCCTGCGCCGACTCGTGTCCGAGACCTGCGACACGCTGGCGAAGCTGCCGACCTCCGGGCCGATCTCGAGCCTGAACGTGTCGAATGCGGCGGCCGTGGCGCTCTACGAACTGATGCGCAACAGCTAACCCACTGGCAATAAAGCCTTAAAGTATTAACGCCGGGCGGCGGCCGCGGGCGCGCCGAAATGCGCTTAAAATCCCTTTAAAATTCCTCCGAAATGTGGTTGAAATGTGCCTGAAATCCCTTGGTTTTTTAAGCGCGTATTCAGATTGTTTTGATACTCTGGAGTCGTAGTAACAGGTGCCCCAATGAACTCAGACATCCAAACCGCCCAACGCCCCCTGACGCATGCGCTGGCAAAAATCCACGCCGTAAAACCCGTGGTAACGAACCTTATGCTCATTCTGCCCGCTGTGTTTGTTTCTTTCCTGATGTGGGAAAGCCGCGTGACCTGGCCGCATTCGCAGATGTTCATGATGGTGATTTTCGGCCTGATGACCCTCGACTTCCTGATACTCGTCATGCTGGAGCCCCACCGGCAGGCTCTGGGCAAAATGACCATCCCCGCCATGCTTGCCTTTATCGCGATAACGATCCTGTTTACGGTGACGGAGGCGCTCGACCGCTTCGTGATCAATTCGGGCTTCCGCTGGCTGACGCCGCTCGCCGGGCTTGCGCTGCTGGTTATTTACAGCGGCATTTTCCGCGAGAAGAATTTCTCGATAAAGGTATTCCTTCTCATCAATGCAATGGCGCTGACCACATTGGCCTGCCTCGGCGATACCAGCAAGATCGCGCTGCCGTTCTAACAGCCCCAGGACATGTCGTAGTAGTTGCGGGGCGGATTGCGGCGGTCCCATTCGGCGCTATCGGCCTCGCGCATTTCTCTGTAAGCGACCGGCACGGCATCCGGCGGAACGAAAACGGGCTCTTCGGAGCCCTTTTTGTTGGGCACGCGGATATACCAGCTCTCGCCCATTCTAACGGCGTCCAGCGGGTCTGATCCTCTCACCGCGCTGTTGGAAGAGAACATGAAGGTGGTCGTATCCGGTATTCTCCCGGGGAGGTCATCCGGCGATTTCATTTTGTCTTCGCAGCTGGATGACCGGACAAAGGAACCGGAGTATCGTCCTTCGGGCATCTCGCGCAGGGGCATGTCCCCGGAGCCCAAAACATTTTCGAGGCGCGCGTGGCGGGCGGCGCGCTCCATAAGCCCGGCCATGCTGACGATATGGAATTCATCAGCGGAGCCGGGGGCGGGTTTCGCCAGCAAGGCCTCCTGCCGTTCGCCGTCATAGGACATCTGCCGGTTTTTGATCACCCATCCCTCCGGCGGGTCTTTTGCCTGGCCAAAGTCGAAAAACCGGATGACAAACCGGTTGTCGTCGTCAAACCGCGCGGAAACGTATCGGGCGCCGAATTTCCTGCAAATCCGGTCTTCCAGCGATTTCAGTTCCGCTTTCGATTCCTCAACGGTTTCGATGGCCGAGAGCGATGCGCCTTCCGCGCGGAAATAGGAATATTCGCGCATCAGAACCCCCAGCAAATATCAGGCGGGTAGCGCCGCATGTTACGGCGGTCCCATTCGGCCTGGTCGGCTTTCAGCATGTCTTCATAGCTGACGCGCTGTGCATCCGGCGGCGCGCAGATGGGTTCCTCGGTGCCGGGCTTGTTGGCGACGCGGATGTACATTTTTCCGTCCAGTTCCATCGCGGCCATTTGGTCGGCCGTTTTGGAGCCGGGGGATTCTTGCCTCTCATAACTGGGGTTGGGACCCGGGATCTTGCCCTTGGGGCCCGCGTCGCCCACGTATTTCTGCCGTACGAAGGCGCTTTCTCCCGCGCCTGCCGTCACGTCGCGCATGAACCATTCTGCCCCGAAGATATCTTCCAGCAGCATATGCCGCGCCGCGCGCTCCATCAGGCCGCTCATATTCGCCATATAGAAATGGTCCGGCGTATTGGGCGCGGGCATGGCAAAAGTACATTGGAGCGCGCCGTCCTGGTCTCTTTGCTCGGTGTTCACCTTCCAGCCGTCAGGAACTTTCTGATCGGCGCGGAAATGAAAGAAGACGATCTCGAAGCGCCCGCCTCTCTCCAGACAGCCGCCCATGATGTCATTGGCGCCGACCTTTTTGCACAGTTTTGCCTTCAGGCTTTCGAATTCGGCTTTCGACTCTTTCATCGTATCGAAAGCTTCCAGTGACATGCCTTGCGCGAGGAAATAGGAATAATCTTTCATTCATCTCTCCGTCAATCAGCAAAGGGGGCCGCTCATGCCCGGCCGGTACGGGTTATAGCGGTTGTTGTATTCGGCTTTGTCGGCTTCCAGCATTCTATCGTAGCTCACCGGAACAGCATCGGGCGGCGTAAACCGTGGTTCCGCCGTTCCCGGCAGGTTCGGGACACGAATATACCAGTCTCCATCCAGCTTCATGCAGTCGATGGGGTCCGACGACTTGCATGCGCTGTTCGAGCCGAAGCATATCGTCATGCGGTCGCGCAGCTTGCCGACGCGTTTTGCGTCCGGGCCGGAATCTTCCAGCGACGTCCACCTCACGAATTCGCCGTGATACTTTCCGGAGGGCAGTTCCTTCATCGGCATGTCGCCGCAGCCGAAAATGTTTTCGATGCTCATATTCTTCGCTGACCGTTCCATCAGACCCGCCATGCTTGCCAGATAAAAGGCGTCGGACGAACCGGGTTTCGGCAAGCCGGAGGCCAGGTAGCTGTCGTCTTCGTCTTCTTTTGGCCAGTCGATATTCCAGTCCTCGGGCGCCTTGTCGCCGCGCTTGTAGACGAAGCAGTCGATTTTCAGACGGCCCGTGTCCTTGTCCATTTGCGTGAAAATGCCGCGGGCGCCGAAACGCTTTTCCAGTTTTTTACGCTGTTCGAAAAATTCACCCCGCGCCTCCTCGGCCGTTTCAATGGCGGCCAGCGAAAGGCCTTCGGCACGAAAGAACGAATATTCGGGTATGCGGTCGGTCATTACCAGGAATCGCTGTGGCAGGACATTTCGGAGCCGTAGCACTTGGAAGGGGGGTGACCGGTTTTTTCGGGCTTGGGCAGGTCATCCGGCAGTTTGCCAAAATCCTGATGTTGACAGGAATACAGTTCGGAGCCACAGGCTCTCAAAATGGCGCCGATGCCGGATTTTAAAGACATGCCGAGTTTAATCATTAAAGACCTCGCGCCAAGTATTTACTGAGGAATGCTGGACAATACGACAAAGTCCGAATTTATGTCAAAGGATATTCCTGTACGTACGGCTTTTCAAATTATCAAATAATATTATATGTTTATCTCATGGCCAAGAAGACCGTAAAGTCGGACAAGGATGTTCCGCAGCATGAGCTCTCCAGCAAGGACCTGATCAAGTCCTATGTCATCAGCTTGGCTATCGCGATTCCGTGCCTGGCTTTCACCATCCTGATCATGACGAAATTCCACGCCGACTGGAAATCGGCGCAGCTGATTGTCTGGGTCATCCTGTTCGTGTCGATCGCGAACTTCCTGACGCTGGTCGTGCTCGACTATCTGCGCCCGCGCATGAGCTCCTTCACGATGCCGGCGCTGCTGGCCGCCTGCGGGCTTGTCATCCTGATGACGCTGGTCGAAGGCATCAGTCGTTTCATTCCGGTGCTGGATTTTCACTGGCTCTATCCCGTCATTTCGGTCGCGATTATTTTCAAGTATCTCGCGCTGTTCAAGGAAAAGAACCTGGCGCTGAAGTTTTATCTGGCCATCAATATTATTGCGCTGGCCGCCCTGTGGAACCTGGGTTCCGATCATCGGGTCGCGTTGCCATTTTAATTCCGTTTACAGCGGCTCCAGAATATGCGCATCGATCCGGTGCAGGATGGTGAATTTGTCCGGCACGGTCTGCAGCATCTGCATGTGCTGCTTGTCGAATTCGGCGACCTTGTCGGCGTCGAGCGAAGCGCCGATGGCGCGGCAGGCGCGGATGCGTCCCGCCCAGGTGTCGCGCGTGAAGGGAATGGGTTCGTCATAGCAGAAGAAGCCGCGCAGGCGGAAGCTGGAGAGCGCCCAGGCCGGCATCGCGGGCACTTCCCCGCCCCATGAGTGCGCTGTCCAGTCCGGGTTGAACTGGCGCACGATGTCCTCGGACTTCTGCGCGATGGGATCGACGAGCGGCAGCCAGGAGCAATGGCTGGTCACCAGCAGGCCTTTTTCCTTCAGCACCCAGAGCACCTGCCGGATGACGTCTTTCTTGTTGAAATAAAGCCAGCACTGGTTGGCCGTCACCACGTCGAAGGAATGCTGCGCAAAGGTGAGGCGCTCGGCGGCGCCCACCTGGAATTCGACGCTGAGACGCGCTTCCTGCGCCATTTTCTGGGCCATGCTGATCTGCTCGGCCGAAATATCGACGCCGGTTACATGGGCGCCACGTTGGGCGTAACGCAGCGCCATGGCGCCCGTGCCGGTGCCGAGGTCAAGAATCTCCTGGCCGTTGAGGCCGACGCCAAAGGCGCGCATGAGATCGAAGAAACTGTCGGGCTGGCCGACGCGGTATTTCGCGTAGTCGGCGGAAGTCTTGCCCCAGTTGATGGTTTTTCCCGGATCTGTCGCGCTGATGCTGTGCATATGCCGTATGTAACCTCCTTACGATGTCATCCTGAGCGAAGCGAAGGATCTCCCTTTTTGCTGCAGCAACGGGAGATTCTTCGGTCGCAAGCGCTCCCTCAGAATGACAGTAGCAGCTTGAAAAAATATAACAGCCGCTCAAGTTATGTCAACGGAGATGAATCTGGACATTACGGCTATTCAGGGGCATTCTCTCTGGCATCATGATCAGCACACATAGTTTCAAGCGGGCGGCGCCGATGAACGAAAAAGACCGCGACAAAGAGCTTTTCCTTATCGACGGCTCGGGCTTTATTTTCCGCGCCTATCACGCGCTGCCGCCGCTGTCGCGCCCCGACGGTACGCCGGTGAATGCCGTGCTGGGCTTCACCAACATGCTGGTGAAGCTCATCACCGAAATGCACGTGCCGAACATCGCCGTCATCTTCGACGCCAAGCGCAAGAATTTCCGCAACGAGATTTACGCGGAATACAAGGCGCACCGGCCCGAAGCGCCCGACGACCTCAAGCCGCAGTTCGCTATCATCCGCGAAGCGACCGAGGCGTTCTCCATCCCGGCCATCGAGCTGGAAGGCTTTGAAGCCGACGATCTTATCGCGACATACGCGCGCCTCGCGCATGCAGAAGGGCGCCCCGTGGCCATCGTGTCATCCGACAAGGACCTCATGCAGCTGATACGTCCCGGCGTACGCATGATCGACCCCTTGAAATACAAGGACATCGGCGAAGCCGAGGTGCTGGAAAAATTCGGCGTCACGCCCGACAAGGTCGTGGATGTGCAGGCGCTGGCGGGAGATTCTTCCGACAACGTGCCCGGCGTGCCTGGCATCGGCGTGAAAACGGCCGCGCAGCTTATCAATGAATACGGCGACCTCGAGACGTTGCTCAAGCGCGCCACCGAGATCAAGCAGGAGAAGCGGCGCGAGGCGCTTGTCAACAACGCCGAGATGGCGCGTATTTCCAAAAAGCTCGTCGCGCTCGATTCCCACGTCAAGGTTCCCGTGGCGATGGACGACCTGAAAATAACCCATCCCGACAAGGACAAGCTTTTTTCCTTCCTGCAGCAGCAGGGCTTCAAAAGCGTGCTGGCGCGCATGGAAAAGAAATTTGGCGGATCGGTCGAGGCTCCGCCCGTCGCCCATCCCGCCAATACCGACAAGCTGCAGGTCGTCGCTCCCGCGGCCGGTACTTTCGAGCTCGTGCAGGACGAGAAAGCGCTCAAGCGCTGGATCGCCTTGGCGATGGAAACCGGCTATGTCGCCGTCGATACCGAAACGACGAACCTCACGCCGCGCAAGGCGCTGCTTGTCGGCGTGTCGATGTCCACGGCCTCGGGCAACGGCTGCTATATTCCGCTGCAGCACCGCGACCCGGCCGGCTATTCCGAAAGCTTCGATTTCTCGATGAAGGAGAAAAAAGCCGATACGCCGGAACTGAAGCAGATTCCGGTCAAGCGCGCGATGGAACTGCTGAAGCCCCTGCTGGAGGACCCGTCGGTCCTGAAAATCGGGCACAATATAAAATACGACCTGCAGATGTTCATGCACTACGGCATCCAGGTAGCACCCATCGACGATACGATGCTGATGTCGTACATCCTTGACGGCGCGCTGCACGGGCATGGGATGGACGAACTCGCCGAGCTGTTCCTGAACCACAAGACGATAAAATACGACGAGGTGACGGGCAGAGGCAAGAACCAGGTGACTTTCGACCTTGTCCCACTCGACAAGGCGCTCGCCTATGCCGCCGAAGACGCCGAGGTGACGCTGCGCCTGCACCAGATGTTCAAGCCGCGATTGCCGCAGGAGCAGGTGGCGACCGTATATGAGACGCTCGAACGTCCTCTGGTGCCGATCATCGCCGAAATGGAATTCGCGGGCGTGCGCGTGGATACCGGAATCCTGCGCAAGCTGTCGAACGACTTCGCGAAGCAGATCGCGGAACTGGAAATACAGATTCATAAAATGGCGGGTCACAGTTTCAACGTGGGCTCGCCCAAGCAGCTGGGCGAAGTATTGTTCGAGCAGATGGGTCTTCCCGGCGGCGTGAAGACGAAAACCGGCGCTTATTCGACGAGCGCGGGCGTGCTGGATGAGCTGGCCGAGCAGGGGCACGAGATTGTTTCGAAGGTGCTGGAGTGGCGTGAGCTGTCGAAACTCCGCAGCACCTATTCCGAGACGCTGCCCGAATGCATCGTCGAGAGCACGCAGCGCGTGCATACGTCGTTTTCGATGGCCGGGACGAATACGGGCCGGCTGTCGTCGAGCGACCCGAACCTGCAGAATATTCCGATCAAGACCGAGAACGGGCGCAAAATCCGCTCCGCCTTCGTGCCCGATAAAGGCTATGAATTCCTTTCCGTCGACTATTCGCAGGTGGAACTGCGCCTTGCGGCCGAGCTTGCCGATATCAAGGCGCTTAAAAAGGCCTTCCATGACGGTATCGACATCCATGCGGCGACGGCCAGCCAGGTTTTCGGCGTGCCGCTCGACAAGATGACGACGGAAATCCGCCGCAACGCGAAAGCGATCAACTTCGGCATCATCTACGGTATTTCAGGCTTCGGGCTGTCGAAGCAGCTGGGCATACCGCAGGCCGAGGCCGCCGCCTATATCAAGGCCTATCTCGCGCGCTATCCCGAGCTGAAGAAGTACATGGACGAGATGAAGGAATTCGCGCGCAAAAACGGCTATGTGAAGACCTATTACGGCCGTAAAGTTTACTTGCGCGGCATTGCCGACAAGAATCCCGCCATGCGCAATTTCGCCGAGCGGCAGGCCATCAACGCCCCGTTGCAGGGCACAGCCGCCGACATCATGAAGCGCGCGATGATCGCGCTGAAGCCCGAACTCGTGAAGGCGAAACTCGGCGCGCGCATGCTGCTGCAGGTGCACGACGAACTGCTGTTCGAAGTGCCCGTGAAGGAAAAGGACGAGACGGAAGCGCTCGTCAAGAAAATCATGGAATCCGCAGGCGCCGGTCTTGGCGTTCCCCTGGTCGTCGATGCGGGCTGGGGCGTCAACTGGGCCGAGGCGCATTGAAACTTGTCATCCTCCGGCGGCATGAGCAGCGATCCCGAAAACGGCAAAGTCCTTGAATCGGTCAGCATGGCGGACCTCGCGCAAAAGCGAGCGGCTACGCGCCGTGCGCCCGCCTTTTTCCGCGCGCTGCGGCGGTGCTGGCTGTCGTGCGGATTTGCTGCCTTTCTGGCTTTCGTCGCCGTCACGGCGGTCACGAAGATGAAACAGCCCCAGGAATTCTTTTCAAAGGCGCTGACGACCGCCGTCGAATCCGGGAAACTGAACGTCACCAGCATATTCCTTCTGATGGCGTCCGCCGTCATTCTTGCCGCCGCCGCCCGGTTTATTTTTTGCCTGCTGGATGAGATGAAGAAAAAGGGCTGAGATTTCAGAGAAAGAAGAAGATCAGCCGGAAGGTGGCGCCGATGACGTCGCCGATATCCTCCTTGATGCGCTCGTCATGTTCCTGGAAATCGCGGTGGACCTTTTTCGTCGTATACTTCAGTCGCTCCCAGCGGTCGGAAATGGACAGGCGATAACCGAGCTTGCGGCGGATGCGGCGGATCAGCTTGCGCGCCTCGCGCCCGCCGTCGGTATAGGCGCAATGCTTGTGCGTCAGCGCGCGCGTGAAGGCGGAGCGGGCCAGCACGTTTTCCGGCCGCATCGCCGCCAGCAGGATGGACTGGCAGAGATAAAGGTCGTCGATTTTTTCCTCGAAAATTTCCGACAGGAGTTTTCTTTCCCTGTCGGTTATCTTCTTGCCCTTGAAAAAAAGCTCGCTATGCATGGAACGTCCCCTGCACTTCAGATGTTACCGTAAAATGCTGAAGGGGCGGTAAACATCTAACGTCTTGGCAAGGCTTGCCTTTTTGGGTGCTTGCAGCCAGCGGTGGCGATACTAATATATAAGGCCTGAGGGTAACAGAGGAGTTTCTCATGGATTTCATCACCATCGACGGAAAAAACATTCCCGCGCTCGGCTACGGCACCTGGCAACTGCGCGGCAAGGAATGCGCGCAGGGCGTCGCGAAGGCGATCGACATCGGTTACCGCCACATCGACACGGCGCAGATTTACGAGAACGAAGCGGACGTGGGCCTCGCCATCAGCGGCTGCGGCATCGAGCGCAGGGAAATTTTCCTGACCACCAAGGTCTGGATGACCAGCGTGCAGGATGGCGCGCTGCAGAAGTCGGTCGACAGCAGCCTTCAGAAGCTCCAGACGGATTACGTCGATCTGCTGCTGATCCACTGGCCCGTGAATGACGTGCCCTTTGCGGAGCAGATGAAGGCGCTGCAGCAGGTGCAGGAAGAAGGGCGTACGCAGCTGATCGGCGTATCCAATTTTACCGTCGCGCAGATGAAGGAAGTCGTCGAAAATCTGGGCGTGAAGGTTGCGACCAACCAGGTCGAATACCATCCGTTTTTGTCGCAGAAGCCCGTGCTGGATTACGTGCGCGCGCATAATATGTTCCTGACCGCCTATTCTCCGCTCGCGCGCGGCAAGGTGAACGATGCCAAGGCCGTGAAGGAGATCGCGAAAAAACTCGGCAAGACGCCGGGACAGATTACGCTGCGCTGGCTGCTGGAACAGGAAAACGTGGCCGCCATCCCGAAAGCCGCGAGCGAAAAACACATGATCGAGAATTTCAGCATCTTCGACTTTTCGCTGACCGAGGACGAGATGAAGGCGATTCACGCCGAAGCCCGCCCCGACGGACGCATGATCAGCCCCGAATGGGCGCCGAAGTGGGACAAGGCGGCTTAAATCGTCAAGGCTTTGGGCTTCACATAGGCGTTGGAAATCTTCTCGCGATACACCGAGGCGATTTTTTCGTCCGTCCCGGCAGGTGGCTCCAGCAGGTCCATCGGATCAAGCAGGCTGGTGCGGCCAACCGCATTGACCAGCCCGAATTGCACCATTTTCGCGAAGGGCGAAAGTTCTTCATCCTGCGTCACATAGCGCGGCAGCTCGTGATAGGTTTTGATCCAGGCCATGGCCGACGGCAGCAGGTTTCTGACCTTTTCCCGCACTGTCTTGCCATCGACGGTGAAGGTTTCCCAATGCTTTTTCGGTACGGCGGCCGTGATGATGGCGGCATGGTCGCCCAGTTTTTTGATCTTCAGTCCGTGCACGAAACGCTGGAACAGGACGCGCAGCGGAGTCCACAGCCGGTTCTTGAACCGCACGATTTTATCATTTGTGGCCTCGAGGAACAGCGTCGTGAAGCGGTCTTTCTCGCGGCCCGGGCGCGACACCACCCCCACGCCGATATAGACCACTTCATTGAGCGCGCTGCGCGCGTCTTTCTCGGTATAACCGACCTGCTTCATCATCTTCAGCGAGGCGTTGAAAATTTCCTGGGCCGTGATGCAGCCCGCGCTGTAGCCGAAGAAGGTGACATTGCGTAAGTGCTTTTTGACGTCGTCGAGCGGCAGGGGCGTTCCGGTGGCCTTGCCGTCGGCGCCGATTTTGAAATCCTTCGCGACCAGCGGCATGACGATCCCGGAGGCGAGCTTGTTTGCGATGGGGCAGCTGCGGCTGCCGGGGCGCATGCAGTAGGCGGCAACATTGAAGGACTCCTTCAGCCCGGCATGCGTATAGGAATAGACGTCCACCGGCGGCGCGCCATCGGGGCGGTGCGCAATCAGGTCTTCCATTTTTTTCAAGGATGCCTTGACCCACTCGAAATTGTTGTCGAGGACGAAAAACCCGTTCAGAAAGATCAGCGACGGCTTGTCGATGCGCAGCGCGGGTATATCCACCTCAAGCGCCTCAGGCGTTGCGGGTTCATTACTGTTCGGCCTGCGCCAGAGCTTTGCCATCGGCGACCTTTAACCTTTATCCATATTAATGGGCGCGTAGAGAATATCAGCGCCCCCTTAAGAGGTCAATCAGAAATATGGTAAATTATATATTCTGCTGATTTTAAAGGTAAATTACTTCGGTTTCTTCGGCTTCACGTAAGCCTTGGCGATCTTTTCGCGGTATGCCGCTGCGGTCTTGTCATCGGTGCCGGGGGGCGGTTCAAGGAGGCTTAAGGGGTCAAGCGGCCCCTTGCGGGCCACCGCATTCGCAAGTCCGTAATGCACCATCTTGGCAAACGGCGAGAGTTCTTCGTCCTGCGTCACGTAGCGCGGCAGCTCGTGATAGCTTTTCAGCAGCATCCACTTGGGCAGCAGGGACTTCACCTTTTCCTTCACTGTCTCGCCGTTGCGCATGCGGAATTCCCAGTTTTTCTTGGCGACGGCCGCCGTGATAATGCAGCCGTTGTCGCAGATGGGCTCGATCTTCAGCTTGTTCGCGAAATGGGCGAAAATGGCGCGCAAGGGGGCCCAGAGCCGGTTCTTGAGCCGCACGATCTTGTCGTTTGTCGCCTCGAGGAAAAGGCTGGTGAAACGGTTTTTCTCCCGCGCCGGGCGCGACATGACGCCGACGCCGATATAGACAACTTCGCTTAAAGCTTCGCGCGCGTCCTTTTCCTTGTATCCGATGTCCTGCATCATCTGCAGCGATGCGTTGAAACATTCCTGCGCCGTGATGCTGCCGGCGCTGTAGCCGAAGAGGGTGATGTTACGGAGATTCTTCTTCGCTTCATCCAGCGGCAGCGGCGTGCCGCTCACCTTTCCTTTTGAATCTACTTTGAAGTCTTTCGCGACAAGGGGCATGATCACGCCTGCCGCGAGCTTTCGCACCGCGGGGCAGGCGCGGGAACCGGGCCGGATGCTGTAGGCGGTCAGGTTGAAAACATCCTTCAGCCCTTCATGCGACCATGCATAGACATCGACCGGCGCCCCTGCGCCGGGGCAGTTCGCCAGCAGGTCTTCCGTGTTTTTCAGCGAGGCGCGGATATATTGCGGCGTGCTGTCCTGCGTGAAAAATCCGCTCAGGTAGATGAGCGACGGCTTGTCGATGCGCAGCGTGGATAGATCCACGTCCTGGATTTTGGATTTGTTATTGCCGTCGCGGGTCTTGCGCCAGAGCTTCGCCATGCGATCCCCTAAAAGTTTCAGACCCTCATTTTACCGTTGGACGAGCGTAGCAGGGGGCCGGAGGAGGGTCAATTTAACCCATAGCGCTACCCGGCCTTCGCCTAACAGGTTGCTCAAAAACTACTCTTTCTGTCATTCTGAGCGCAGCGAAGAATCTCTCTTCCTTTGAAAACAAAGGGAGATTCTTCGGTCGCTACGCTCCCTCAGAATGACATTCAGCGTTTTTCAGCGGCCTGCTAGGGCTATCGCATATCGAAGATGATTACAGCGACACGGAATCTGGAAAGTCTCCTCTCTCCGTGCAGCGCTGGTGGTCCAAACAAACCCACCCGGGCGAAGAGCCAAGGCTATCGCATATGAAAGAAAATTTCCCTCTCCCCCGTCCGCGAAGCGGATGGAGGGAGAGGGTCAGGGTGAGGGGGTGGCGCAGCAAAAAACATATTTGGCGCTTATTGAACCGCCCCCTCACCTTAATCCTCTCCCTCCATGCGGCTCCGCCGCATGCAGCGTCCCCTTAACGGGGACCTGCATGGGAGAGGAGACTCTCCGGATTTCAGAACGCTGTAATAATTGTTCATATGCGATAGCCCTGGCCCTTCGGCGGGGTGGCACTTGTTGCAACGGCTTTCCAGAGCGGGGCAAAACAGGCAAAATGCGGGAAGGATTACTGAAGAAACATTATCACACATAGTAACACATGCCCTTTTACACGTTCATTATCTCATTTAACAACAAAACCTATGTAGCTCAGGGACGTTATAGCAACATCAAAAGCTTTGTGCCGGGCTGGCTCAATGAGATGCCAAAAGGCGACCAGAAAACGCTGACAAAAGACCAAAGAAATTTTTTAGCAGGCTGTGGATATCGAGAGGAATGGATTCAAGTGCCGGATAAGAAACATGTTTGGCGACAGACGATCAAGCTCGATGCTGGTGATTTTGTCGTCTATGCTATCCAAACCGCCAATTAGGCCATGGTCAATTATTCGTAAAAAACATTATCACACACTTGAACCCAACATGGATCAGTCAGCCAAATCCTTTGCAGCCAGTTACAACTCGAGCCAACGAAGCAAAATCAGGTTTGCGTGGAATGGTAAACATGCGGAGGAGTTTAAGGACGAGAATCTTGAATTCAGAAGGGCAGTCGTCGAGGCTGTGCTATCTGAGCCAGATAAGTGCTCAGTTTCTCTTACGTCGGATCTCCTCAAGGAGGAGGCACTTTGCAGTCGGGAGGCGTGGGGGGCGCCAACGTATTACTCCGAATTGTTAACGATTTTACTACGGAGGGGTGGGCGCGAATATCTTAAGGATTTTGCATCAGCCATGAACGCCACTTTCGATACATTCGGAGCGTCACATTTTATAGGCATCTCCTCTCGAGAAGCTAAACAGTTTTTAAGTGACGTTGAGCATTTACTTGCCGCTGAATCGGATAGCAACACACGAGCCCAGCTAGAAGCGGCAAAGAAGTTGTTCGAAAAAATAATGAACGGCAACGCTGCAAAAGAATGGGCATTTGTGCCACCAGGAACACCAGTTGAGAACATAAAGATTATTAAACCTGAAGAGCTGAAGAAATATAACGGCTGGTTCATAACTACTGCGGTAATGGCCGTAATTTTTTATTGGCTGTTCATGCCGCCCTTTTTGGAAATGTTGAAAAACTCCGGTAACACATTACCGCAGTGGCACTTTTTTTTTATAGAGCAGTGGGGGCCGATTGAACAGCACCCGCTTGTATGTTCGGTCGCGGCCATGATTTACTATTCTATCTCGTTAAAGTTTCTAAGCGCGCGGGCACAGAAAACCGTAAATATAGTTTTCGCCCTTTATGTCGCCCTTCAATATCTCGCCCTCACCCTCATGGTTTACGGGATATTCTCGGATAGCATATTTAAATAAAATCCACCGCCGTTGCGCCCGCAAGAGGCTCCGCGTTGGCGGGATGTGAGAAAGCCTTCCTCCGGAATTTGAAAAGCAATTATATTGCGTTTTTAATAATTAAAGTTGCGAAAATCACAATTATCGTGTATGATGGGTTCAGGAAAGGAAACCAAGATGACTGCAATCCCCGACCCCACCGCCCCTTCGTCCGAACCAAACCGGCGGCGCGGCGCGCCGCGCGGCAACCGCAATGCGCTCAAATCAGGCCGCTATACGGCCGAGGCCAAGGCCGTGCGCAAGAGAAAGCGGCTGCTTTTGAGGCAGTTGCGGGCGGGGCTGGAATACGCACGTTCCGTCGTCCGGGCCCGCGCTGCCGCCGCAAGGCTCTGTGAAAGTCCTCTGTCTCCTCTCCCATGCAGGTCCCCGTTGAGGGGACGCTGCATTCGCCGAAGCGAATGGAGGGAGAGGACTAAGGTGAGGGGGTGTCGCAGCAAAAGAAGGCATTCGGCTTGCTGCACCGCCCCCCTCACCCTGCCCCTCTCCCTCCCGCTAAAGCGGGGGGAGAGGGAAGAACTGGAAAAAATTTTCAAAAACCGAAAAACAATTCCCGCAGGGACCGGGAGCAGGCCCCGATGCCACGGGGTTATGAAAAAAATTTGTTCCTTTCCCGGCGAAATCTGCTATATTAAGGGCATGAAAGTTTTGAGCGTTACATATTGCAGCTATTATTCCTCCTATTCCCTGACCGGGAAGCAGTAGTTTTTTGCCCTGTAAGGGCTTTCATCACAGTACAATCATTTTCAAGGGCATGGGGTTCAGGACATGAACACCAAGATCATTAACGAAATTCTTGCGCACTTCGACCGCACGTCGGACCAGTTCTTTTCAAAGGAAGAGTTCCGCGAAAAGCTGAAATCCGGCAAGAAGCTGCGCATCAAATACGGCGTCGACGTGACGGCGCCGACGCTGCATATCGGCCATGCGGTGAACCTGTGGCTCATGCGCCACTTGCAGGACCACGGCCACAAGGTCATTTTCCTCATCGGCGATTTCACGACGCGTATCGGCGACCCCGACGGCAAGCTGGAGGCGCGTCCCGTCATCCCGCGTGACGAGATCGAGCGCAACGCGCGCGCGTTCATCGAGCAGGCGAAAATGGTGCTGCGCTTCGACGACCCGGAGCTCATCGAAATCCGCCACAACGCCGACTGGCTCGACAAGCTGCCGCTGCAGCATTTTCTCGACCTGCTCTCGCAGGTGACGCATGCCAAGCTGGTTTCGCGCGACATGTTCCAGAAGCGCATCGAGGCGAACAAGGAAATCTACATGCACGAGCTCCTGTACCCCGTGCTGCAGGGCTGGGATTCCGTGGCCATCGAATCCGACCTGACGATCATCGGCTCCGACCAGCTGTTCAACGAGATGATGGGGCGTTTCTTCCAGGAGCGCAACGGCCAGAAGCCGCAGACGATCATCACGACAAAAATCACGCCCGGCACGGACGGCAAGGGCAAGCAGAGCAAGAGCGTCGGCAACTACGTCGGCCTCGCGCACAGCCCGCGCGACAAGTTCGGCCGCGTCATGAGCATCCCCGACAAAATCATGGAAGAGTGGTTCATCGTCTATACCGATGTGCCCATGGCCGAGATGGCGGCGCTGAAAAAACTCATCAAAACCGATCCGCGGGAAGCGAAACTGCGCCTCGCGACCGCCATTGTCGCGCGTTATCACGGGGAGAGCGTCGCGAAGGGCGAGCGCGACTGGTTCGAAAGCGCGTTTTCGAAAAAGCATGTGCCCGACGACCTGCCGGTGCTGCCCGTGGTTTCCCCCCGCCTCCCGTGCTTTGATCTTGTAAAAATCACGCGGCCGGACAAGAGCAAGGGCGATACACGGCGGCTTATCAAGCAGGGCGGCGTGGAGCTCAACGGCGAGAAGGTTTCCGACCCCGACGAAATCCTGGCGGTAAAAACCAACGACGTGCTGAAAGTGGGCAAGCGGCACTGGTACCGCATCGTGATCGTGCACATCAACGAGATCGAGACGGAGCGGCTGTGGCTGAAGCCCCTCGAAATCGAGGATATCGACCTGCTGGTCAAATACCTGCCGGAATGGGAGATCGTGAAATACCTGACCCGGCCTTTCTCCGCGAAAATCGCCCAGCCGAAGGGGCGGTCCCTGCCGTTCAAGCTTATGAAGGCGCCCGAAGGAGCGGGTTCCACCAAGG
>SCTB01000045.1 GCA_004297545.1 Alphaproteobacteria bacterium | reverse complement strand
GGAATTCGTTTCGATGGGCAGTTCCGCCTCGTTGCAGATGCTGACCAGGCCTTTTTCGTCGCCCTTCTCCGGCACCTGAAACCTTTCCTTGGCGAGGCCGAGCGGGTGGTGGCCCTGATGCCCTCGCACCAGGGGGCGGTGTTCTGGCCGGTGCCGGAGAAGGGCGACGAAAAAGGCCTGGTCAGCATCTGCAACGAGGCGGAACTGCCCATCGAAACGAATTCCATAGACCGCATGCTTGTCGTTCACGGCCTGCAGGGCTACGAAAGCCTGGATGCCATCTTACGGGAAAGCTGGCGCGTGCTGTCCGGGCAGGGGCGGCTCATTCTGGTCGTGCCGAACCGTACTGGCATCTGGGCGCGTGTGGACTCGACCCCCTTTGGCCATGGCACGCCCTACTCGGTCGGGCAGGTCCGGCATTTCCTTAAAGAATACCTCTTCGTTCCGGAAAGGGCGGAACGCGCGCTGTTTGTGCCGCCGTCAACCTCCCGCCTGCTGCTCTCGACGGCGACCGCCTGGGAGAAGATCGGGCAGAAATTCTTTAACGCCTTCGGCGGCGTCAATATCGTGGAGGCTTCCAAGCAGCTTTATGCCGGTACCATGGTCGGCGCCGCCACAACCTCCGCCGCGCTGGCCTCCCGGCGTCGGATCGCGCCTGCAGGGCCGATGTAACGGGTTATCCCCAGAGCCCCCGGCCGCTGCCCGGATTGAATATTGAAAGTATATTGCAATTAAACCACCGCTTGGATAACATTTGTTCTTCCAAATGAACGCGTTGGTTATTTTGATATAACCTCTGTCCCCCTTGGCCGCGAGGGGATGGCAAGTCATAAGGTCAGGCCAGGGTCAGGGGTAAGGTTTTTGGGATGAGCACCGCCACCGATAACAGCGCGCAGAAGCCGAAAGACGCGCCGGACGTCGAGCAGAAGCGTTCCATCCGCGAACAGCTGCGTTTCCTGAAAGAATTCTGGGTCGCGCCGGACCAGAAAAAGAAGGCGCGCTGGATGCTGGTGGGCATCCTTGCTCTCACCGCCGCGGAAATCGGCCTCACCGCCGGCATCGGCTTCGGCTTCAAGATCGCGCTCGATGCGCTTGTCGCGAAGAATATTATGACCTTCGGGCTTGTGGGGGGCGCGACCATGGCAGGCATGGGCGCCACGACCGTCGCCGGCAACCAGCGCGAATACATGACGAACAATCTGGGCCAGAACTGGCGCGGCTGGCTGACGAATAAATTCAACAACGCCTGGCTTACCGACAAGGCTTACCTGAGGCTCCAGCACGACAAGAAATACGTGCAGAACCCCGACCAGCGCATCGCCGAAACCGTGGGCAACGTGACGGGCACGACCTTAAGCCTCGGCCTCGGCCTGTTCCGGTCCTGCGTCAGCACAGTGACTTTCGCGGTCCTGCTCTGGCACATCGCGCCGATCATGCTGGGCGCGGCGGTCGTCGCCGCCGTGGGCTGCCATGCGGCGATAACCTGGGCGGGCGGGCCTATGAGGGGGATATGGCGCGCGCTGATGGATACCGAAGCCAAGTTCCGCCATGCGCTGGGACGCGTGCGCGACAATGCCAAGACCATCGCGCTCACCGGTTACGAGCCGGTCGAGAAGGAGACGCTGAAGGAGGAATTCGGCAAGCTCGACAACAAGCGCCGCGAATTCTACAAGGCCAACTACCGCACCGGCCTCGTCTGGGGGCTGAACTGGCAGGCGTCGCAGGTCGTGCCGATCGCGCTGTCCGTGCCGAAGTTCCTGGCCGGCACAGCCACGCTCGGCAGCCTCGAACTCACGCGTCAGGCCTATGGCCAGTTCTATGGCGCCGTCAGCTGGTTCCCGCAAGGCTATTCGCAGATCGCGAGCTGGTCCGCCAACGTCGGCCAGCTGATGGATTTTAAACGCGACCTTGAGGAGAACAAGTCTGATGTGACGGGGAAGAAGGCGGAGAACGACAACGCGCCGAAGCCCACTGCGGCGGAGCCGCAAAAGCCCGTCGCTGCGCAACCCAACGAATCTGCCGCGCAACCGAAGCCGAAAGCGCCGGCGCCGCCGCAGCCATGAAAAATCCGCTCGCAAAAATTTTTGCCAAGTTTTCCCGCAAGGAAAAGGCTCCTCCGCCGAAGGTGGAAGAACCGGTCCTTATCCAGCCCGCGAAGATCAACGGCGTGACGGTCAGAGAAGTGCCGGGAACGAATGAGCTTGTCTTCAAAAACGTCTCGCTCATCGGGGCGGACGGCGAACCGCTCATCGATTACGGCAGTTTCACGCTGAAGCCCGGCGACCGCATGATGATCAAGGGCCCCGCGGGCTGCGGCAAGTCGGCCGGCCTTGCCGCCTTGCGCGGCGCCTGGCTGCTGGGCGGCACAGGCGAGATTACCGTGCCGCCGGAAGTCCGCTTCGTTCCGCAGGAAGATTATTTCCCCGACCGCTCGTTGCTCGGCATGATCTGCGCCCCCGATCCTGTCACAGCTTTCACACGCGATCAGGTGGTGCAGGCGATGAAGGATGCCGGGCTTGAAGACTTTATCGAGCAGATGGACGATATCTCCAAGCGCGGCGAATACTGGAAGAACACCCTTTCGGGCGGGCAGAAGAACAAGGTCGGTTTCGCGGGGGCCTTCCTGCATGCGGAGAACACCAAGATTCTGATCGTCGACGAAATCACCGCGGCCCTCGACGCGAAGTCGGAAGCCGCGCTTTACCCGAAGCTGCTGGAGCGCATGAAACACGGCATCGTCATCAGCGTCGCGCACCATTCGACGCTGGCGCCGCAGCACAATATTTTTGCGACCGTCGCCAACGGCAAGGTTTCCTATTCGGATACACTGCCTGCCGCCTTCGCCACGCACGACCCCACCGAGGCGCCGGCCAACAGCAACGATGTCGCGCGTCCCGCGCGTCCGCCCCAAGCGGCGCCCTGACAAGGCTGTCCGGGCCTCTTTTTTATTGACATAATACTTTCTTTTGGGTATAAAAACGCGTGTTTCCAAGGGAAAGCCGCCCCATGAAAGATGCTTTCAACGCTGCTGCGTGTTCGACCGCCGAAGCAGAGGATTTTTTGGCCTGCCATAGCTATTCGTTTCAGCGGCAGGGCGACGGCAGGCTGCTGGTGCAGGGCAATATCGACATTGCCAACAGGCAGCTGGCGGAACTGCCGGACCTCAGCTGCGTCATCGTGACAGGGAATTTCTATTGCCAGGATAATCAGCTGACCTCTCTCAAAGGTGCGCCGTCGGAAGTGCGCGGCGGGTTCTGGTGCAACGGCAACCGGCTTGAGTCGCTGGAATATTCGCCCAATGGCATTACCGGGCAATATATCTGCAGTAATAACAGGCTTTCAACGCTTGCGCATGCGCCGGAAAATATCACCGGGGATTTTGCCTGTGCCGGAAATCCCCTGACGTCGCTCGAAGGCGCGCCGAAACAGTTCAACAAGCTGATGAGCGACTTCGGCACCTTCAAATCATGGGAAGAGGTGCCTGAAAAATTCCGCTATTCGGAGGAAACGCTGGCCGAGGCGGCGCGGAAATCCGTGGTGCTGCAGGAGAATATGTCAATATTGAAGCCGATCACTTTCAAAAAGGCGACGCCTTGAGCCGCCCCATTCCATAATCTAGCTTCATTGCACTGACCGCGTATTCGTGTAAATTCGTGTCCATTCCTTCGGTTCACGTTTGCAAAGAGTGGTTCCCATGGCCCAGCCCCTTCCCAGACCCGGCATTCTCGATATCAAGCCCTATATCGGCGGCGAGGGGCGCGTGGAGGGCATCACGCATTTGGTGCGGCTCGCCTCGAACGAGAACGCACTCGGCTGCAGCCCGAAGGCGCGCGAAGCTTACCTGAAGGCAGCTCTGGATCTGCACCGCTACCCGGACGGCGCGGCGGCGGAACTGCGCGCGGCGCTCGGCAAGACCTGTGACATGAACCCCGACCGCATCGTCTGCGGTTCGGGCTCGGAGGAACTGATTTCATTGCTCGTGCGCTCCTACGCGGGCGTGGGCGATGAGGTGCTGTTCAGCCAGTACGGGTTCCTGATGTACCCGATCTGCGCGAAGGCCGTGGGCGCAACGCCCGTCGCGGCGCCGGAGAAGGATTTCCGCACCGATGTCGACGCGCTCTTGAAGGCCGTCACGCCGAAGACGAAAATGCTGCTGCTCGCCAACCCGAACAACCCGACGGGCAGCTACCTGAACCGCGCCGAGATGAAACGCCTGTGCGAAAAACTGCCGTCTTCCGTGCTGCTGCTGATCGACAGCGCCTATGCGGAATTCGTGCAGGAGAAAGACTATGAAGACGGCCGCGCATTGGTCGACGCGCATCCGAACGCCGTGATGCTGCGCACGTTTTCGAAAATCCACGGACTCGCGGCGCTGCGCCTCGGCTGGGGCTATTGCAGCCCGGAAGTGGCGGGGGTCATCAACCGCGTGCGCGGCGCCTTCAACGTGAACGCGCCTGCGCAGGCGGCCGGCGTCGCGGCGCTCGCCGACAAGGATTTTATCAAAAAAACTATCGATATGACGGCGGCGGGGCGCGCGTATCTTTCCGAAAACCTGAAGAAGCTGGGCTGGCAGCCGCTGCCCAGCGTCGGCAATTTCCTGCTGGTGCATTTCGGGCCGAAGGCCGAGGAAATCCGCCTGAAGCTGAAAGACAAGGGTATTTTCATCCGCCAGATGGGGGCGTATAATCTTCCCGAGCACCTGCGCGTCACGGTGGGCACGGCCGACGACAACGCGCGCCTGATCGAGGCGCTGAAATCAGTGTGAGGTCATAGGGCATGAAATCCAACCAGCTTATCATCGGTTTCCTGGCGATTGCCGTCGCCGTTTTTCTGGCCGGGGTCGTCTATAAGGTCACGCACAAGGGCGGAGGCCGCCCCCCGGTTCAGGCGCCTGCGCCCGCTTCCACGCCAGCGCCCACGGTCGCCGTGAGCAGGCCGACGCCTGCTCCGCCGCCGCCGCCGACCGCGCCCGCGACGACGATCAACCCCAACGCCTCAAAGGGTATGCTGCAGACGGGGCACCTCAGCCCGATTTTCTACATCCAGGCGAAAATGCGCATGCTGAAGACGGGTGTGACCGCGGCGCTGAACCGGCGCTCCGTCACGCTGGATGATTTCGACAAGCTTGATTTTGCGCCCGTGGCCAGCACCGACCCGTACAATGTTTTCAATCCCAATGGAAAGATCGCCTACAAGCCGAATGACGGCGCCTGGATAGACCAGGCGCTCGTGGACGCGGTGACGACCAAGAAGGGCACGCCGCTCGTCTATAACCTGCGCCGCACGACGGAGCCGAAGGGCACCCTGGAAGTGCTTTACGCCATGATCCCCAATATTTCGCCCAAGGCCTGCGGGGTGGCTGCGGGGAACAAGGACTATTCCTCCAGGGTCGAAATCGGCATCGAGGCTGACAATCACACGATCGTCGACGATCCGCCCGGCATGCCGGCCATCGAGATGGGCTGCCTGCACACCCCGGGCAACAAAATCGTCTGGATGTACCAGATCAAGCTGCGCTTCATGCGCAACGGCGACGACCGCTGGGGCTCTTCCCATTAACCTTCGACAACCGGCATCTTTGCGCGTCCGACTTTCGCGGGCGTGTGGCTGAGGTCGATGGCCCAGCCGTTGAACAGGAATTCCCCGGGCCAGACGTCGCCGAACTCGACGGGCAGCTCCTTCTTGCTGAACAGGGCGATGCGGTGCGAGGCATGGGTTGCGCTTAAGGAACTGATCCACGAATGCCTCAGCGCGACGCCCGGCTCGACCTCGCCGTAGCGGCGGCTGAACATGAAGGAGGGATTGCCTTCCGAGCCCGCGACGATCTCATGCCGGTCGAGATCCTTGTCGCGCAGGAACCTCACCCAGGCAAGCGGCCTGCCCGCCGTGCTGAGGCGGTAGAGCGAGGGGTTGATCTCCTCCACGCGGGTGCCGGGCGCGAAATGCCAGTACTGGTCCATCGCATGCGTGTTCCTGCCCTGCAGCCGGTCGATGATAAGGATGGCGTCTTCCTGCTTCAGCCACAGGACGATGCGGCGGTGCGTGATTCCGATGCGGTGATAGCTGTCGTGCTGCGCATCCGTAATCGCAAAGCCGTCTTCCTCATGGCTCTGCGTAAAGCCGGGCTTGACGGTTCCGTTCCAGTCGAAGTTGCGGACGGGATCGGCTTGGTTCCGGCGGTCGACCGTCACGGTGTTATGCGCGGCCGTCGCGCGCAGCGTGTTGCGCAGGCCGCGCTCGTCGCTGAAGCGATAGGTGCCGGCATCGACCAGAACCGGCCTGCCGTCGAACTGCAGCAGCACGTTCAGGAGATCCGCGTGGTTATGGCCCGACTGCGGGAACGGATCGGGGTTGTTCTTCAGCAGCAGCCAGTCGGAATTGCGCTGCAGGATATGCAGGCCGCCGTTGCGCAGCTCCGTCACGAATGGGAATTTCTCGGGGTATTCGGCCACAATGCGGAATTCTTCCGCGCCCTGCTCGCCCAGCAGCAGGTGGCCGTAGAGCGGAAAGGCCTTGCCCGCCGATGACTTGAAATCCGGGCGGTTGTACAAGGCGCACATCACCGACATCACGCCTTCCAGCCGTCGCGCGGCGGGCAGCGGCAGCGGAATGGCGCAGCCGTTGTCGTTGTCGTTGATATTGGGCAGCTCGCCGTCCGGCTGCTGCAGGGTGCGCAGCGCCGCCGTCATTTTTTCGAGTATCGCGTAGGATTTCGACGGCAGCGGCAGCTTCTGGCGGCGCAGCTCGGTGAAAACCAGCGCGAGGAATTCCACGACGAGCAGTTGGTAGCCGGGCGACGCCTCGAAATGCATGCCGTCCGGGAAGACCTGCGCGTCGAGCGCCGGCCATAATACGTTCAGCGCGCGTTTCAGCCAGCGCTCGGAATCCAGCCATTCCGGATATTGCAGCGCGATCCAGGCGAGCGAGGCGGCTTCGCCCAGCAGGTGGTTGTTGCCCGACATTTTTTCGGTATAAACGAGGTATTCGGAGATATGCTGCGCTTGGCTGAAGATATTGCGGTGCATGCGCTCCTGCGCGGCTTCGTCCCAGTCGGGCGAGCCCTTCAGCAGCCTGTCGGCCAGCAGCCATGATATGCAGCGCAACCCGATTTCGATGCCGGAAATGTAATTGACGCCGGTTTCCGGCGTGTTCTGGTCGCACCAGGAATGAAGGAAGCGCGTGACCGCCTTTGGGTATTTGGTATCGCCCGTCTTGTGCCAGGCGAGCGCCAGCCAGACGAAAAACTGGTGCCGGTTCATCTCCCAGCAGGGGCGGATGTCGCCGAGGTGCGAAATGCCCCTGAACTGGATTTCCGACCAGTGCGCGCGCGGCCAGGGGCCGCCGGGGCCGAGACTGTGATGCCAGTCGATGTTTTCGCGGAAATGGAAGTCGCAGCCCAGGAACGAGAATTTCCGGTCGACGATGTGGTTGGCGGCATCGACGATATCCTCGGGCACGAGGTTCGGCGGAATGCCCTTCCACGGCGCCGGGCGCGCGGCATGGGACTGCAGGAAATCATGTACCGTCTCGAAACGCCCGGGCATGAATATCTGCATGAATTCCGGTGTCGTGAGCTCATGCGCGGGCAGGCGGCGGCGGAAGGAGCCCATGACATTCGCCACGGTCGATACCAGCCGCGCGGTCAGGTCCGCGCGCTCTCCCAGCTGCATTTCCTCGTAAAGGCGTTGAAAGCTTCTCATGCGTCAAAGTATGCCGGAAAAGCGGGCGCGTGTCACTGCCGGGAAGCGGCTATCTCTTGAACCTTATCTTCGGAATCTTCGGCAGTTTCGACAGGAGCTTTTGTAGGCGTCCCGGCTCAGGCTTGGGCTCGGTGGGCAGGCTTTCGAGCCCGGTGTCGGCTGCGGCCGCGACGGGCGTGGGAGCAAGGCGCTGCCGGAATTCCTCGACCTGCGCGCGCAGTTGTTCCAGTTCGGCCTGCTTCTCCGCGAAGCGGCTTTCGGGCTGGGCCAGCGCCTCATCAAGATGCGCGCCGTTTTTCAGCAGCAGCAGACCAACCTGCCTCGAGGGCATTTCGGCGTTGCGCTTTTCCGCCAGCTTGTTGAACAGCGTCTTCAGGGCGCGGTCGGAATCGTCGGCGGGCTTGCGGGAGTGTTTCAGCATCACCTCCAGCATGCGGGCGTCGCCGTTCGCAGCGGCATTGACGACGAGATTGCTGACCATGCTTTCGAATACGGCCGAACTGCGGTCGAGGTTGGGCAGGGACAGGCTTTTTTCGACGGCATCGGCGCCGTGACGCATCATGCTGTTGAGGTAATTGCCGAAGGAATGCAGGAATTTATCTTCGGCCAGAAGCTGGTTGACGGCGTCAAAATCGCCCTTGTCGCCGGCTTCAATCATCTTGGTTTGTCTCTCGATTGCGGGATCGGACATATCGGGGGCTCATAAAAATGTTTAAACGGGATGCAGAAACTCTAACTGCCTGAAAAATCTATGTCAATGCGGGGTTGAAACACTCCGAAAATATATTATGTGAATAATGAAATTCCTCCCCTTGCCTTGACAAGGCGGCGGGCGCGCACCATTTTGGTTTCGCGATTATCTGTTTCATAGAAAGGTGCACCAACATGCTGACAATTGGTAATAAATTTCCTGAGTTCAACCTGACGGCCGTCGTGTCGTCGGATGCCAAGACGGCCTTCAAGCCGGTGACCAATGCTACATATAAAGGCAAGTGGCTCGTTCTGTTTGCCTGGCCGAAAGACTTTACCTTCGTCTGCCCGACGGAAATCTCCGGCTTCGGCAAACTCAACAAGGATTTCACGGACCGCGACGCACAGGTGCTCGGCCTGTCGACCGACAGCGACTACGTTCACCTCGCCTGGCGCCAGAGCCACAAAGACCTGAAAGACCTGCCGTTCCCGATGCTCTCCGACATCAAGCGCGACCTCTCCATCGCGCTCGGCATCCTGAATGACGCCGCCGGAGTCTGCAACCGCGCGACCTTCATCGTCGACCCGAACGGCATCATCCGCCATGTTTCGGTCAACGACCTGAAAGTCGGCCGCAACGTGAACGAAGTTCTGCGCATCCTCGACGCGCTGCAGACCGACGAGCTCTGCCAGTGCAACTGGACCAAGGGCGAAGACACGCTGTCGAAGGCGAAAGCGGCTTAAGTTCAATTACGTTACCCCGGCGCAGGCCGGGGTCAAGCATCTAACAATAAGAAATGGCGGAAATCGTTTGAATACGATTTCCGCCATTTTGTGCTGAGATATTCATGACCCCGGCCTGCGCCGGGGTAGCGAAGTTATAGCGACGGCCCCTTCGGCTTCGCCGGCTCCATGCCCTTGAAGAAGTCCATGTTGAAGGGCACCGGCTTGCCGAGCCAGAGCGGACAATCGATATGGTCGCGCCATTCGTCGCCCGTGCGCGGGTGGACGAGGATGGACAGGTCCGCCTTGCGGTTCATCTGCAGCCAGCCCACGATCTCGCCGAAGCTGTCCGCATCGATGGTCATGCCGATGTTCTTCTGCGCATGCGGGCCGACCAGGCCGACGCGGTGGATGCCTTCGACCGCGCCGGGAAAGCGCTCGTCGAGCTGCTTCGCGGTTTCGATCGCATCGGCTTCCTTGCCCGGCTCGAAGTAGATGTGGACGTGGTACGCCGTCACCTCGGGCTCGGGCGGGGCTGAGGGGCGGGCGGACTTGGTGTTGAATTTAAAGCTTTTGGTAGTCATGTTTGAGTCTCCTGTTTCTGATGTGTTTTGTCAGCCGCGGAAGAAGCGGTTGCCGATGCGCCATTTGCCGTTTCCGGCATCTTCGAGCTCGGCGTTGATACGGGTGATTTTCTCGCTGTTCTCCTCCCGCTCCGTGCCCGGCGCCACGAGGCGCAGGTAGCTGTAGTGCATATGCGCCTCGAGGCGCATGGCCTCCAGCACGGGGTCTTCGGGGTTGGCCGGGTTGACGATCTTGCCGGCAAAGCGGTTGAACACCTTGCTGATTTCCTTGTCATACGGCGCCCATTCTCTTTTGTTCATCTTCCTCTCCCTGGTTTCGTTTCTGGACTTTGGAAGCTTCCTTCGCTCCCGATAAGGAAAGACTAGCCAGAGCTGAGGCATAGGTATAATATTAACTATCAATATTTATGATAGGAGAAGACTATGATGCCGAGCCCCGCGGATATCAGCTATTTCGTTGAAGTAGCCAACACCCTCAACGTATCGCGCGCGGCAGAGCGCCTCGGCATCAGCCAGCCGTCCTTGTCGCTGGCGCTGCGCAGGCTCGAGACGTCAGTGGGCGCGCCACTGTTCACACGCAGCAAGCGCGGCGTCGCGCTCACGCAGGCCGGGAAACAATTGCTGACCCATGCGCGCTACCTGCTGCAGTCATGGGAAAGCATCAGGTCCGGCGCGCTGGCCTCGGTGAACGAGATTCAGGGTTCCTATACCATCGGCTGCCACCCATCGGTTGCGCTATACTTGTTGTGGCGTTTTCTGCCCGGCCTGCTGCGCGAGCACCCGAAGCTCGATATCCGCCTGCGGCATGACCTGTCGCGCAAAATAGCCGAGGATGTGGTGAGCATGAAAATCGACGTGGGCGTGGTCGTGAACCCCGTGCAGCACTCGGATCTTGTCATCCACCGCCTCTGCGAAGACGAAGTGACGCTCTGGACCGCGCCGCGCGCCAACAAGTCGATTCTTATCTGCGATCCGGACCTGCTGCAGTCGCAGTCCTTGCTGAAAAAATTGAAAAAAGCCGGCATGAATTTTGAGCGCACGATAAATTCCAGCAGCCTCGAGGTCATCGCGGACCTCACCGCGAATGGCTGCGGCATCGGGATCCTGCCCTCGCGCGTGGCGGATCGAACGCTCAAGAAAATCCAGCGGGTACCCAAGGCCCCTGTGTTCTACGACGAGCACTGTCTGATCTACCGCGTCGAGAATAAAAACGTGAAATCCATTCAGGCGCTGAACGCGGCCATCCGCGGGTCGTTCGAAGGGGAGATGAGTAAGGCGGCTTAAATGCCAGGCGTTCAGGATAAAATCGTTCAGGATTTTGAAAATGGGCGTTGAGGCAGTCTTACTTTGCCGCCCGCGGCCTGCATGCTAAAGTAGCGCATCATGTGGCTTGTAATGCCAGAGGGAGCGATAGCTATGGATGAACCGAAATTCTTTTGTGAGGCAAGCCTGGGTTCGAATAGGAGAATGCTTGCCAGGTCGATCGTTACTTCTTTTGAAAAATCCATTTTCCATCTTGGACGCCTGGACGAGCTTCAGGCGCTGAACAAGAAATTTTTTCCTGAATCGACGATGCTGGAGGTTCTAACCGGCACCGAAACGGGGGCTCGGTGGAATTTCCCGATAGTCGTGATGCTCAGGAACTTTCTTGCCCTGGGCTATAGCGTCAAAGCATTTTTTGCTTTTGATGCGAACCGCCTGCGTACGGACCCGATGGGTTACCTGTGCGCGCTATTTGGCAGAGATGCGCCGTCTTCGATATCGGGAAAGGAGACGACATTTATTGCCGAGGTTTTCGGGCATCCCGATTTTGAGCATATTAAAACGTATGATCCGGCGGTCTTCAGAACTTTACGCAGCGACGGCTGGCTCCTTTGCCCGGAATATAATGTGGGGCGTTACCTCTGGAAAAAGCCGAGCTCCACAGCGATGAATTACGCGCTCATCTACGATGAGAAGAAAGACGGTTATAGAGCGCATATGGAGATGGGAGCCACAGAAATCGACACGAAACGCTCGCCGGTCGGCGCCAAAATCCCGCTGGACTATCTGGAGGAAATAACCAAGGACCATGAGGGCAACAAGATGACCTGTTTCGCGATCAGGAAGACCGGCTGATGAATAAACGGGATGGGTAGTTTCTGGCCCTGAATGCGGCAATGGCGGCGCGGAGATTGAAGAAAAACCAAGTTTTCATAACGATAAATAGTTTGACATAATGCATTTCAATGAGCTAAGGTCGCGGCAGTTTTTGGGAATCATCAGGGAGACCCAGCAGTAATAGAAGAGGATGCCATGACCGAAGTTATCATCACCGCAAAAGCCACAGACATTCCCCAGTATAACCGCAATATGTCCGCCCTGGACGAGGCCCTGCGCCCTATCGCCGAGAAATTTGGCGGTTCTGCCGGAATCTGCGCGGGTCCTGAACTCAGCAAGCCCGGCATGATGGTTTCCTTCAACGATGCCGCCTCGGCTGAATCCTTCGTGGCCGAAGCCAAAAAAGCGCTGTCGGCCCGCAAGTGGTGGGGTCCGCACAAGCTGCCCGGCGCGAACTTCAAACAGCAGTAATTTTCTGCCTGAAAGTTGACGGAAGGCCGGCATGAAGCCGGCCTTCTGACTTTGGCGAGAAATTCACGCTGCAATGCAGCAATTTTTCCGCTTGTAACCCTTTGTTTTCCCGCCCCTTTTCCCCCTCTTTTTCTGTTGGCAGGAAGCCTTTTCTGCTTTAACTAATTGCTCATGCCTCCGGGGGTATGATTGAGGCATTCATATCGACAGACAAACAGGGTTTAGCCATGTCCAAGTCTCCGCAGAAAGACCGCCTGATCCAGAACGCTCTTATCGCCTCGCGCGATAGCAAGGGGGTTGCGAAGGAAAAACAGCTGCTGCATGAATTCCTGGGCGCCTTTTACCAGCAGGTCCCGGCGGACGACCTGACCGGGTGGAAAGCGGAAGACCTCTCCCGCGTCGCGGGTTCCATGTGCGACTTCGGCGCGGAGCGCAAGCTGGGCAATGTGAAGCTGCGTGTCTTCAACCCGGAGCAGAAGCGCGACGGCTGGCACATTCCCCATACGGTCATCCAGATCGTCAACGACGACATGCCCTTCATCATCGACTCCATCGTTTCCGAGCTGACGGCGCAGTCCTTGAGCATCGAGGTGCTGTTCCACCCGATTTTAAGCGTCGCGCGCGACGGCGAAAAGCTGCGGTCCGTGCAGGCGGGCAAGGTGGCTGACGCGAAGCTAGTCGAGTCCTACGTCTATATCCAGCTGGAGCAGATGCTGACCTCCGACGCCTGCCGCAAGCTGGCGGCCGCGATGGAGCAGATGCTGGCCGACGTGCGCGCGGCCACAGCCGACTGGCGCAAGATGATCGCGAAGGTGGATGCCGTCACCTCCTTCAACGAAGGCTATGTCCGCAATCACGACAAGCACGACGTGCATGAGGCGCAGGAATTCTTGGGCTATCTCAAGAACAACAATTTCACCTTCCTCGGCTACCGCGAATACAAATTCACGACGCAGGGCGGCAAGACGACCTCTGAGGTCGTGGAGGGCGCGGGGCTCGGTATTTTGCGCAACGGGCGCCAGCTGCATTTCGGCCTCGGCGCCGACAGCCCGGAAGTGGCGACGCTGAAAACGGCGCGCTGGCCCGTCATGGTCAGCAAGCTTATCAGTCATTACGCCACGGTGCATCGCCGCGTGCCGCTCGACGCGCTCATCGTCAAGATGGTCAGTCCCCAGGGCGATCTCACCGGCATGCACCTGTTCGTGGGACTTTTCACGTCGTCCACCTATTCCTGCCGCACCAGCGAGATACCGATGGTGCGCCAGAAGGTCAGCGAAACAGTCGAGCGCGCGGGCTTTATCCGCGGCACGCACGACTACAAGGCGCTCGAGCATATCCTCGAGAAAATGCCGCGCGACGAGCTGTTCCAGGTCTCCTCCGAAGACCTGGCCGAACTTGCGCTGGGCGTACTGCACCTGCAGATCAAGCAGCGCGTGGCCCTGTTCTCGCACCTCGACCCGCTCGGCCAGCATATGTCCTGTCTCATCTATGTGCCGCGCGACCGCTATAACACGAATTACCGTTTGAACGCGGCCCGCATCCTCGAGCAGGGACTGCGCGGCAAGGTCACCAACTATTTCACGACGCTGGACGACAGCGCCTATGCGCGTGTGCTGTTCACGGTGCGCCTCGACGCGGGCGGCGCCGGTTTCGACCATGAGGGGACGGAAGCCCTGCTTATCGAAATGTCGCGCGAATGGGATGAGCGCCTCAAAAAAGTGCTTATCGATGTCTACGGCAAGATAAAAGGTGCGGAGCTCGCCTTTACCTACGGCCGCGCCTTCCCGGCGAATTATCACGAGTCCATCCTCATCGGCAACGCGGTGCATGATATCCGCCAGCTGGAGACGATGATTCACAACGAGGCGAAGAACGACATCCGCGTCGAATTCTACCGCCTGTCCAACGCGGCGCCCGGCGACTTCCACCTGAAGGTCTATCATGAAAGCCGTCCCGTGCCGCTGTCCGAGATCCTGCCGGTGCTGGAAAACCTCGGCTTCCGCTCCATGTCGGAAATGCCTTACGAGGTAAAGCCGCAGGGGTATAACGGCGTCATCTGGATTCACGACTTCCTGCTGAGGGGAGACCCCGGGGTCGAGATCGAGAAAGTCAAGTCGAACCTGGAAGAAACCTTCCAGCAGGTCTGGCGCGGACGCGCGGAAAACGACGGGCTGAACCAGCTTGTGCTGCGTGCGAACTTAAGCTGGCGCGAAGTGATGATTTTGCGCACCTATTCGGGCTATATGCGCCAGGCGCGTTCGCCTTACAGCCGCACTTATATCGAGCAGACGCTTTCCGCTTATCCGCTGATCGCGCGCGAGCTGGTCGAGATGTTCAAAGCCATGCACGACCCGAAAGGCGCCGCGAAATCGGCCGAGAAAGGTCGCCTGATCGGCGAAAAAATCGTCGAGATGCTGCAGAATGTGCAGAAGCTCGACCATGACCGTATCCTGCGTAACTTCAAGACGCTTATCGAGAAGACGCTGCGCACCAGCTATTACCAGACCGACGCCGAAGGCAACCCGAAGGCGCATCTGGCCGTCAAGCTCGACAGCAGGAACATCGCCGAGCTGCCGCTGCCGCGCCCGCATGTGGAGATTTACGTCTATTCCACGCGCGTCGAGGCCGTGCACCTGCGCGGCGGGGAAATCGCGCGCGGCGGCATCCGCTGGTCCGACCGCCACGAAGATTTCCGCACGGAAGTCCTGAGCCTCATGAAGGCGCAGGGCGTGAAGAACACCGTCATCGTGCCCGTGGGCGCGAAAGGAGGCTTCGTCGTGAAGCAGCCGCCGAAGGAAGGCGGACGCGAGGCTTATCAGGCCGAGGGCATCGAATGCTACAAGATTTTCGTGCAGGCGTTGCTCGACCTCACCGACAACAACGTCAAGGGCAAGGTCGTTCGCCCGAAGGACGTCGTATGCCATGACGGCATCGACCCCTATCTGGTGGTCGCGGCCGACAAGGGCACGGCGACTTTCTCCGATATCGCGAACGGGTTGTCGCTGAAGCACGGTTTCTGGCTGGCCGATGCTTTCGCGTCTGGCGGCAAGACCGGCTATGATCACAAGGGTATCGCCATTACCGCGCGCGGCGGATGGGAATGCGTCAAGCGCCACTTCCGCGAAATGGGCAAGGACATCCAGAAAGAGCCCTTTACCTGCGTCGGCGTGGGCGACATGGCTGGCGACGTTTTCGGCAACGCGATGCTGCTCTCCAAACAGATGCGCCTGCTGGGCGCCTTCAACCACGTGCATATCTTCTGCGATCCGAACCCGGATGCGGCGGAAACCTTTGCCGAGCGCCAGCGCATGTTCAAGAACCGCCTGGGCTGGGACGGCTACGACAAGTCAAAAATCTCGACCGGCGGCGGCGTGTTCGAACGCTCGGCCAAGACTATCAAGCTGTCCTCGCAAATCAAAAAGTGCTTCGGCATCGACGACGATACCGTGACGCCGGACGAGCTTATCAAGGCCATCCTGAAGGCGGAAGCCGACCTGATGTGGCTGGGCGGCATCGGCACCTTTGTGAAGTCCTCGCGCCAGAGCAACGCGGATGCGGACGACAAGTCCAACGACAACCTGCGCGTCGACGGCCGCGACCTGCGCGTGAAGGTGGTGGGCGAGGGCGCTAATCTCGGCACCACGCAGCTCTCCCGCGTCGAATACGCGCAGCAGGGCGGGCGCATCAATACCGACTTCATCGACAACTCGGGCGGCGTGGACTGCTCGGATCATGAGGTGAACATCAAGATACTGCTCAGCGACGTGATGGCGAAAGGCAAGATGACGCTGGATGCCCGCAACAAGCTGATGGAGGAAATGACGGAGGACGTGGCGGCGCTCGTGCTGCGCGACAATTACCAGCAGTCGCAATCGCTCAGTCTTCAGGAATATCTCGCGAAGGAGCATCTGGGCCTGCATGCGGATTTCATCCGCTCGCTCGAGAAATCCGGGCTCGTCAAGCGCAGCCTGGAAGGCCTGCCGGATGACGAGACGCTCAACCGCCTGTCCAAGGAGCGCGGCGGTCTGACCCGGCCCGAGCTTTGCATCCTGACCTCCTGGGGCAAGATAGATATTTACAATGAACTGCTGAAGACCGGCATTCCGGACGATCCCGCGAACGAGGCGCTCCTGTTCGACTACTTCCCGAAAGCCCTGCATAAATACGCGGCTGAAATTAAAACCCACAAGCTGCGCCGCGAAATCATCGCGACGCAGGTGGTGAACACGCTCGTCAACCGCATGGGGCCGGTCTTCGTGCTGTCGCGCATGCAGAAGACGGGCGCGCCGCTTGCCGAAGTCGTCAAGGCCTTCATGATTGTGACCGAGTCCTACAGCCTGAACGACCTGTGGAAGAGCATCGAGGCGCTTGACAACAAGGTGCCCGCGCGCGTGCAGATCGAGGCCCTGAACGAGGTCTTCCAGGTCGCCAAGCGCACCGTGACCTGGTGCCTGCGCTTCGGCGGCAACAACCTCGACGTGGCGGCCGAGATCGAGGCCTTCAGGCCCGGCGTGGAGCTGCTGCAAAAATCCATCGCGAAGATGGTGCCGATGGAAATACGCGAGTCCACCGCGGAAATGGAACGTGACTTCATGCAGGCAGGCATGCCGGCGCAGCTTGCTGCCCATATCGCGACCATCAAGCTGCTGTCGTCGGCGAGCGACATCATCAGCATCGCGCGCCGCATGAAGGGCGACATCAAGGCGATCGCCGAAACTTACTTTCACGTCGGCGAAAAGCTCGGCCTCGGCTGGCTGCGCCTCAAGGTGGCCGGCATCGTGCCCGCGAACTCATGGCAGGCGCGCGTGATGGGCGGGCTGACCGACGACTTCTACATCCACCAGGCGGCGCTCACCTCGGCCATTCTGGCGGGCCTGAAGAAGAATGCGAAGCCGGGCAGGGACGCCGTGGAAGACTGGTTCGCCGCCAACACCGAACGCACCGGCAAGATCGCCGTCATCGTGGGCGACCTCAAGACCCAGCCCAAGGTGGATCTTGAAATGCTCGTCCTCGCCAGCCAGCGTATCGGTCAGCTGGCGCACCAGGCGAAGTAGTCTTGCGCTCTAAATACTTGTCCGTCATTCTTTACCTGTGGCTTTATGCGGGCTGGTTCGCCTGTGTCATGCTGGGTAGATCGGGCTTGGGCGTCCTTTCTCCGCTTGCGCCTGCTATCGGATGGGCGCTGTTCTTATGGGCGTTTGCGCCAAACCGGCGCGAGTGCATCATACTGCTTCTGCTGTGCCTTGGCGGGATGATGGCGGATGCCTTGTTCCTGAAGCTTGGGCTTATCCATGACCCGTCGGGCGCTGTATTTCCGTTGTGGCTGTTGTCGCTCTGGCTGTTGTTCGCGCCGGCGATCTGGCTTCTGGCCCGCCTGTTCAGCCGCCGCCTCTGGCTTGCGGCGCTGCTGGGCGGGGTCGTCGGGCCCTTGAGCTACAAGTCGGGAGAATACTTCGGCGTCCTGACCATGCAGGGTGTCGGCGCTTTCGCCGCCTATGCGGTTTTCTGGGCGTTCTTCCTCCCGCTGGCGATTGCCTGGGTCGGCAGGAATAAGGTCACTTCCTAAGCCGCGGCGGCACGGGATTATCCAGCCGGTTGTTCTCGAAGATGTTTGCTGGCGGTGGCGTTTTTGTTCCCGCGTAGGGGTTGAGGCCTTTTTCGATCATCTGGGCCAGCAAGCCGTTCGTGAGCCGAACATTGACCACGCGGTCGGGCTCCCAAGGGAGCTTGTTGTTGCCGAACACAGAGGCGGCAGGCGCAGGAACGAAAACAGGTTTTTCACTATGCACATTATTGAAAGCGGGGGTGAGGAAGTGATTGAGGTCCTTTTCGTGAGACATGCAAACTCTGTCCTTTATTAATATGTAAAATAGTATAGGCGGATATTCCAGGCAAGGCCAGAAGTTTCTTTAAGCCGCTGATAATAAATAAAACTTTATGGCCCCCCTTTTTTGCATGATTTGTGCATCCGTCACCGTATAGTTTAAGGAGCGCCGTTTCTTAAGGCCTTCCGTGTCTGAAAAGGCAACCCATGAAAAAGACCGTTATCATCCTGATTCTCGTGGCCTTGACCGCCGCTCTCGGCTGGCGCGTTTACAACCTGAACAAGCCGAAGGAAAAGCCCGGCGACGGGCCGGTCCTCGTGCGCGTGGCGGCGGCGCAGCGCAAGGACGTGCCGCTGGATGTTTCTGCCGTGGGGACGATCGTGCCCTACCAGACGGTCGCCGTTCGCGCGCGGCTGGATTCACGCATCGACAAGGCCTTGGTGCATGGCGGCGACAGCGTGAAGGAGGGCGACCTCCTTTTCTCCCTCGACGACCGCGCGCTGAAGGCGCAGATTTCCGAGGCCGAGGCGAATGTCGCGCGCGACCGCGCGCAGGAGGAAAACCTGCGTATCCAGCATGAACGCGAGGAAAGCCTGAATAAAAAAGGCTTCCAGACGCAATCCAACGTCGATCAGGCGCTGGCCGCATGGGAAGCGCAAAAGGCGACCGCCGCCGCTTCCGCCGCCGCGCTGCAGAACCTGCAGGTGCAATTGCAATACACCCAGATACACGCGCCCATCAGCGGCCGCATCGGCACGGTGAGCGTGACGATCGGCAACAACGTGAAGGCCAACGACACGCAACCCATCGTGACCATCAACCAGATCAGGCCCGTCTGGGCGCAGGTGTCGCTGCCGCAGCGCGATATCGGAATCCTCCGCGCGGCGATGGCGAAGGGCGTTGTTCCCGCATCCGCAGCGCATGAAGGCGGGGAGGCGGAAAAGGGCAAGCTTGACTATATCGACAATGCCGTCGATGAAACGACCGGCACCATCGCGGCGCGCGTGCTGTTCGACAATGAAAAGGAAGTTCTCTGGCCCGGCATGTTCGTGGACGTGACGCTGACGCTGGGCGTCGAAAAACAGGCGGTCACGGTGCCGGAAGTCGCCGTGCAGCACGGCCCTTCCGGCGACTTCGTCTTCGCGATCGAGGACGGCAAGGCGCAGCGCAGACCGGTCAAGGTCGGGCGCATGGCGGGCGGCGAGGCGGTGATCCGCGAGGGACTGAAGGGCGACGAGCAGGTCGCGGTCGACGGCCTCATGAAGCTCGAAAACGGCGTCGTCGTGAAGATATCCCTGCAGGACAAGACATGAATATCTCGGAATTCTGCATCCGGCGGCCGGTTTTCACCATCCTGCTGATGGCGGCTATTTTCGTGGGCGGGCTTTCGGGTTACATCACGCTGCCCGTGAGCGCGCTGCCGCATGTGGATTATCCGACGATTTCTGTCAGCGCAAGCCTGCCCGGCGCGGCGCCGGAAACGATGTCTTCGGCCGTCGCGACGCCGCTGGAGCGCCAGTTCTCCACCATCGCCGGCGTGAGCTCGATGACCTCGTCGAGCACGCTCGGCAATACCAGCATCACCCTGCAGTTCGATCTTTCCCGCGACATCGACGGCGCGGCGCTGGACGTGCAGACGGCCATATCGGCGTCGCTGCGCAGCATGCCCAAGGAAATGACCACGCCGCCCTCCTTCCGCAAGGTGAACCCCGCCGACGCGCCCGTTCTGTTCATTGCCGTGTCGTCTGATACGGTGCCCATCACCCAAGTGGACGAATACGCCGATACGGTAATGGGCCAGCGCATTTCCACGCTGCCGGGCGTCGCGCAGGTGCAGATCTACGGGGAGCGCAAATACGCCGTGCGCATCAAGGTCGATCCCGACCGGCTGGCGCAGCAGAACCTGAGCTTCGACGAGGTCAGCACGGCGGTGACCGCGGCGGCCTCCAACGCGCCCGTCGGCATCATCAGCGGGAAGAAACAGCTTTTCAACCTGTATGTCGCAGGCCAGCCGAAAAACGCGGCGGCTTTCAGCGACCTCATCATCCTCTGGAAGAACGGCGCGCCGGTGCGCCTGAAGGACGTCGCCAGCGTCACCGACGGCGTCCAGAACGAGCGCTCCGCCGCCGCCGTCAACGGCGGCCCTGCCGTGGTGCTCGCCATCCAGCGCCAGCCGGATGCGAATACGATCGACGTCGTCAGGCGCGTGCGCGACCTGCTGCCGAAATTCCGCGCGCAGCTGCCGCCTGCCATCAAAATTACACCGCTCTTCGACCGCTCCGTCGGCATCCATGACGCCGTGCATGACGTGCAGATGACGCTGCTGCTCACTGTCAGCCTCGTGATCGCGGTGATTTTCATGTTCCTGCGCGATGTGCGGGCGACCATGATTCCGGCGCTGGCCGTGCCCCTGTCCATCGTGACGACCTATGGAGTCATGGCGCTTCTGGGGTTTTCCATCGACAACGTGTCGCTGCTGGCGCTGACTCTTTGCGTGGGTTTCGTCGTCGATGACGCCATCGTGATGCTCGAGAACATCGTGCGCCATATCGAAGGCGGCATGAAGCCGTTCGAGGCCGCGCTGAAGGGATCGCGCGAAATCGGCTTCACCATCATCTCCATCACGCTGTCGCTGGTGGCGGTCTTTATCCCCGTCCTGTTCATGGGCGGCATCGTGGGCCGCGTGCTGAATGAATTCGCCGTCACGATCAGCGCCGCCATCCTCGCCTCGGGGCTGATTTCGCTCACGTTGACGCCCATGCTCTGCAGCCGCGTCCTGCGGCCGCGCCACGAAGAAGCCGCCTGGGGCCGAAAGCTTGAAGGGGGCTTCCAGTGGCTGCTCGGGCAATATGATTCGTCACTGAAGTGGTGCCTGCAGCACCGCCGCGCCATGCTGTTCGTCACGCTGCTGACGCTCGTCTGCAGCATCGCGGCCTTTGCTTACGTGCCCAAGGGGTTCTTCCCGGTCGAGGATACAAGCTTTATCTCCGGCTCGACCGAGGCGGCGCAGGATATTTCCTATGCGGCGATGCTGGAAAAGCAGAACCGGACTGCGGAAGTCATCCGGGCCGAGCCCGCCGTTAAAAATGTTTTCTACTCCGTCGGCGGCGGGGGCGGCGCCTATAACAGCGGGCGTCTTTTTATTGCGCTGAAACCCAAGAGCGAGCGCCCGCCCATCCAGGAGGTGATCAGGCGGATAAAAAAGGCGACCGGCGAAATCGAAGGCCTCAGCGTCTTCCTGCAGCCGGTGCAGAACTTCCAGGTCGGCGGACGGCAGTCCAAAAGCCTCTATCAATACACGCTGTCGGGCAGCGATTTGCAGCAGCTGTATGACTGGGCCGCGCGGCTGGAAAAAGAGCTGAACCAGACTCAAGGCTTTGCCGATGTGACGACCGACCTGCAGCTGAAGAGCCTGCAGGCCTATGTGACGCCGGACCGCGACAAGGCTTCCAGCATGGGCCTGACGAATGATACGATGCGCCAGAGCCTCTATGCCGCCTATGGCGACCGCCAGATCGGCAGCATCTATACGGCGGCGGATGACTATGAAATCGTCATGGGTGTCACGGATGACGCGAAGAAATCGCCCGAAGACGTGGGCAAGCTGTACCTGCGCGGCACGGGCGAAAGACTGGTGCCGCTGAATGCGGTGGCTGGTATCGAGCGCCGGCAGGGGCCCTTGTCGGTGAACCATCAGGGGCAGGCGCCTGCCGTCACCATTTCCTTCAACCTCGCGCCCGGCATGTCGCTGGGCACCGCGGTCGACCGCATCGGCGAGGTGAAGCAGAAAATCGGCATGCCGGACTCGGTCACCGGCGGCTTTCAGGGCAATGCGCAGGTGTTCCAGGACGCGGCCAAGGGTCAGGGGATGCTGATTATCGTGACCCTTGTCGTTATCTACATCATCCTCGGCATGCTGTATGAAAGTTTCATTCATCCCGTCACCATTCTCTCAGGGTTGCCCTCTGCGGGCATCGGCGCGATTTTGTCGCTGGTGCTGGCGGGGATGGACCTGAGCGTCATCGCCATCGTCGGCGTCATTCTTCTCATCGGCATCGTGAAGAAGAACGCGATCATGATGGTCGACTTCGCGATCACCGAGCGCGCGGCGGGAAAATCGGCGGAAGAAGCGATCTATCGCGCCTGCATCCTGCGCTTCCGTCCCATCATGATGACCTCGCTCTCGGCCATCTTCGGTTCGCTGCCCATCGCGCTGGCGGTGGGCGCGGGGGCCGAGCTGCGCCAGCCGCTCGGCGTCACCGTCGCGGGCGGTTTGCTCACCTCGCAGTTGCTGACCCTGTACATCACCCCGGTGATTTATCTTTACCTTGAAAAGTTCAGCCGCCGCGGAGAGCCGGAGATGGCGCCGGTGCCGGCGGAATAATTTTCGTTATTCCCGCTTTCACGTGAATGACGGACAGGTTTATGTAAAAAACAATTTCCACTATCTTAACTGTCCGCGATTTAAAATAAAGCGGGCGGGGAAATTCCCATGAAGGTTCTTGTCGTCGAAAACAATGCCGAGCTGTTGAAGCTTCTCACGCATCTGCTGGAGAAGGAAGGTTTTTCCACCTCCTCCGCGACGAGCGGCAATGAAGCGATGACGCTGTACATGCAGCGCAAGCCGGAGATTATCTGCCTCGATGTCATGCTCGACGATAGTTCCGGCTTCGATGTCTGCCGCAAGGTCCGCAAGACGGACAAGAATGTCCAGATCATCATGATCACGTCGAAGTCGCGGCAGGTGGACATCAACGCCGGCATGGAGGCGGGGGCGGATGATTATATCGTCAAGCCCTTCGACCTCGCCGCCATCACGGCGCATATGCGCGCCGTGGCGCGCCTGGTCATCGCGCGGGACCAGCCCGCCGCCGTCGATGAGGTGCTGCATTTCGGCCCGGGGCTTGCCATTTTCCCGGGGCGGCTCTGTGCGGAACGCGACGGCGAGGCGATCGATCTTTCGTTCCGCGACGTCGCTTTCCTGAAGACATTTTACGCGAACAAGGGCAAGACCCTGTCAACGGCCGTGCTGAAGGAGCATTGCTGGACCGCGTCGCCGGAACCGGAAGTGGCCACCGTCGACTGGCATATCAAGCAATTGCGCCGCAAGGTGGAAATAGACCCCGCAAACCCCGCCCTGATCAAGACGGATCAGGGTGGCGGATACCGTTTCGGGTAAGCAGCGTGCCATGAAAAAAGACCTGCTCATCCTTTATGCGGCGAACCATCGCGGGGTGCTGTACAATATCCTGACCATCGCGGCGATATTCCTGGCGCTCCGCCACCACATGTACGGCGCGCCGGAAACGGGGATTTTCAGCCTGTGGAAGACGCATGACGCCGGGTTCTTCGAAAATCTCTTAAGCAAGCCCGGCCTGTCGTATATCGAAGAGATCTGGCTTGTTTTATTCTGCGGCCTGATGCTCAAACGGCAGCGCGCCGTTTATGCGCGCGTCATGACGGGGAAGTTCAAGGAGGCCGAATATACCAGTCTCATTACCACGATTTGCTTCAACAAGCTGCTCTACATGATTCCGTGGCTCTACCTGATGTTCATGCCGCTGGAGAGCCAGTATATCGCCAACCACCTTCTGGGATTCGTTTTCGTCTTCGCGCTGACTGCGACGACGGCTTCCGCGAGCGCGCCTGTGATGCCGCTTTTGATTTTCGACATCGTCATGCCTGCGCTGTTCGGGATCGGCGTCGCGCTTCTGAACTTCAGGATACAGGAGCACCCCTATGCCGCCGCTGCGGTCCTGGTGTTTGCGATTTACGCCGTCATCATCGGCCACAAGATCCGCCAGTCGACACTGCAGCTCATCGACAGCAAGATCCAGATGCAGCAGAGCGCGAAGCGCGCAGATGACGCCAACCGCGCCAAGTCCGCCTTTCTCGCGCTGATGTCGCATGAAATCCGCACGCCGATGACGGGCATCTTCGGCATGATCGATTTCCTGCGCGAAACCAAGATGACGGATGAGCAGAAGGAATTCGTCGTCACGATCCGCGATTGCTCCAAGACGCTTTTGAACACGCTGAACGATATCCTCGACTTTTCGAAGATTGAGTCCGGCAAGCTCGCGATTGCGAAGGTCAATTTCGACCTGCATGGAGTCCTGAACCATTCCGCCCGCATCCTGCGCGATATCGCGGGCAAGAAGGGGCTTGAGCTTATCGTCGATATCGACAAGAGCGTGCCCCAGCACATGCACGGCGATCCGCACCGCATCCAGCAGGTCGTCATGAACCTCATCAACAACGCGGTCAAGTTCACCGAGCGCGGCACGGTCGAGCTCAAGGCATTTTACATGGAGACCGAACAGCCGCGCCTGCACGTCGAGGTGCGCGACACGGGCATCGGCATATCGAAGGAGAATATGGCCAAGCTCTTCGGCGCCTTCAGCCAGGCGGATGATTCCATCGCGCGCAAATACGGCGGTTCCGGCCTCGGACTCAACATCACCAAGAACCTCGTGAAGCTGATGGGCGGGCGCATCGACGTCATGAGCGAGGAAGGCAAGGGATCCACCTTCTGGTTCGAGCTTCCCTACCAGGCGCCGATCGCGGGCGCGAAGACGGAAGAGGAGGAGGAAGGCGCGGTTGCGGAAGCGCCGCCGCAGAATATCCTCGTCGCCGAGGATAACGAGGTGAACGCGCGCATTATCACGCGCCTTTTGACGCACAAGGGGCATCATGTTCTGGTCGTCCCGAGCGGCGACGACGTCCTCAGGGCCGTGCAGGAAAAGGAGTACAACCTCATCTTCATGGACGTGAACATGCCGGGCATGAACGGCTACGATGCGACGCGCGCCATCCAGGCGCTCGGCAAGAAGTACAAGAAGATCCCGATCATCGGCCTGTCGGCGAATATCATGGAGGAGAGCGTCCGCAAGTGCTATGAATCCGGCATGGTCGGCCATATCCCGAAGCCCTTCGCGCCCCGCGAGCTTTATGCCGCCATCGCGAACATCGCTGCAGGCCTGACCGTACAGGCGCCGCCGCCGCTGGCGGAATCCGCGCCGCCGGCACAGGCAATGCAACCGGCGCAGCCCGTGCAGCCGTCGAGTTCCATGCCTGTCGCGGCTTCCTCCTTCGTGCGCAAGTCTTCGCCGCCGCAGGCGAAAACCATGGCGCAGGTCCAGGCGGCGATCAGCGATGAAATGGGCCCGGCCTACCTGAAGGAAATGGTCGACGGCAACCTGAAGGAAGCGGCGCGTCTGATGGAAAGTGTGCTGAAAGAATTCAAGGCGAAGGATTTTGAAGCGATGGGGAAATCGGCGCACGACCTCAAGAGCATCAGCGGCCTGATCGGCATGCAGCGCACCAGCCAGCTGGCGGCCGCCGTCGAGCAAGCCTGCATCACCGGCGAGCATGCGCGCCTGCCGGAAACCGTCGTCAATCTCGAGCACGTGAAAACGCAGGAAAGCCTGGAAGCCGAGCGCATGTCCCGCGGCGAGGCCGCGGCGGAGTGATTTTCAGCGCTGCGCCGTCAACACCTTGAACCCGCCTTCATCCCCCGCGCTGCGCCAGCTGCTGAAGGACGTTTTTAGAATTTCTTCATAGGGCAGGTGGCGGTTCGCGACCATCCAGAGCTGGCCGCCGGGTTTCAGCGCTTTCGCCGCCGCCGCGATAAATCCGCGCCCGATGCCGGCGCTGGCGTCGCGCAGGTCGTGGAAGGGCGGATTCATCACGACGGCGTCATATTGATGCGGGCAGGGTTCCGACAGAAGATCGTGCCAGAAAAATCCGAGGCGCCTTTCCCATTCCTTCAAATTTCTCCGTGCCATCTCCAGCGCATTGCCGTCGGCTTCAAACAAATCGATGTGCGCAGGCGGGCTTTGCTGCTGCAGCAGGTGATGCGCGAGGTATCCCCAGCCGGCGCCGAAATCCGCGACACGGCCGGAGAGAATCGGCAGATGGCGGGCGAGCAGGGCGGAGCCTGAATCGACATGGTCGCAGCTGAAGGTGCCGGGCAGGGTCAGCAGGGACGTGCCTGCCACCGGCTTTGGAGTATAGTTATTTTTCCATATTTTGACGATATCGGGCAGCGTAGCGGGGCGTTCCAGGGCGACCAGGCGGCAGTGGTTCTTGCTGTCGCTGAAGGACAGGGTGAAGTACTCCTCCAGCAGCGCCGCATAGCGCTTCCCGCCGCGCGTGTTATGCGCTGCCATCAGCAGCGTGCCGCCGGTGGAAAGGCGCTCCAGCGCCTCCGCCAGCAGCCCGCAGGCCCATTCCACCTGCCTTGGCAGGGCCAGCGCCACGGCGGCGAAGGGCCCTTCCGGCCAGCTTTGCGAGGCCGTTATACCCATGTTCTGCAGCGCTATTACATCGGGTTTGAAGCTGTGCATGACGCTTAAGGAGCGCATACTCCGCAAGCCCGCAACAGGCTCCGGCAGCACCCACAACAGGGGCTCCCGGAACAGGGTGGAGGCGCGGGAGATGAGTGTTTCAGTGGGTGTCGTCATTTGAAACAGACTAAGGCTGTTTTTCAGATTTAAAAGAAAAAAATCCTGCCATCTCGCTAGGGATTAAAATATGGAAAGGGTCTTGACGATGCTTGGCGAAGCGGCCGCGATTGTGTAAGTTGCTGGTTATCTCATTCACCATCCATTGTCGCCCGCGCGATGCGGGCATCCGGGAGTTATCGACGCATGTTGCCGCAAAACAATTTCAACAGTTCCGTTCCCCCCAGCCCCTCGCGCCAGGAAGTCGAAGAATTCTGCCATGCCGCGCGGGACGGCGATATCGCGAAGGTCACGCAGCTGCTCGACCAGTACGGCGCGACCATCATCAACGAGCGCGACACCATCGACGCGCGCGCGATCACCTGGGCGGCGTTTTCGGGCAACAAGGAAATCGTCCAGCTGCTGCTCGACCGCGGCGCGGACATCAACGCGCATGGCACCAGCGGCAAGCCCGCGCTGTCATGGGCAGCGGAATGCGGACGGCTTGAAACGGCGGCCTTCCTGCTCGACCGCGGCGCCTCGCTCGAGGAGCGGGACGACAGCGGCATGACCCCCGTCGACCATGCGCGCCGCGCCAGCAATACGGCAGTCGCCGACCTTATCGACCAGTGGCTCGAAGACAAGCAGCGCGGCGTGGTCAAGGCCGCCCAGCGCGACGAGCAGCAGAAAATCGACGAAGCCCGCGCCGCCGCGGCCGAGCGCCTCAAAAAACTCAAGGACAGCGCGCCCGGCACGTTCAAAATCCAGCCGAATCCGAAGCACAAGCAATCGGGCGGGCCGAAGAGGTAATTCCCGTCGGAAAGTACCCTCACCCTAACCCTCTCCCAGAGGGAGAGGGGACTAACGACGTCCTTCGGACGGAAACTATAAAAATTATATTTTCTTTCGCACAGCGAAAGTCAGGAATCCCCTCTCCTCTTGGGAGAGGGTTAGGGTGAGGGTACTTTCGAAACCCTCGACCCTAACGCCAGCCGAACATTACGGCTTCGCCTCCAGAATCAAGTTAAACGGCGTCTGCGTCGCGCGGCGGAATTTTTTGAAACCGCCCTTGGTGACGACGATGTCTTTCAGCCGGCCTTCGCCCGCCTGTGCGCCCAGCGCGGGGCCGTTATGGGCCAGCGAGGCGGGGACGCAGATGGTGGTGGAGGCGGCGTAGTAAATGCGCCCGACGGGGTTCAGGTTGTCTTCCACCTTGTCGCCCGCGAAAGGCTCGACGATCATCCAGGTGCCGTCTTTCTTCAGCGTCTCGCGCACATGCTTGGCCGCGCCCGAGGGGTCGCCCATGTCGTGCAGGCAGTCGAAATGGCAGACGAAGTCGTAGTCCTTGCCGGGGTAATCGGTGGACTTCGCGACTTCGAATTTCACGCGGTCGGCAACGCCCGCCTTTTTCGCGCGCTCCCGCGCCGCCTCAATCGAGGGCGCATGATAGTCAAAGCCGATAAAAGTCGATTTCGGATAAGCCAGCGCCATCACGATGGTCGATGCGCCGAAGCCGCAGCCGATATCGGCCACTTTCGCGCCCGCTTTCAGCTTCGCGTCCACGCCCTCAAGCGAGGGAATCCAGTCCTGCACGAGGTGCGCGGCATAGCCGGGGCGGAAGAAACGCTCGGTGCCTTCGAACAACCGGTGGTCATGGTCGCACCAGTCGAGGCCCTTGCCGCTTTTGAAATTCTCGGTAATCTTTGGAATTGCCGCGAACATCGCCGCCGTGATCTGGAACGCGCCCGCGAAAAACGCCGGGCTGCCTTCCTGCGCCAGCGCAAAGGACTGCTCGGGCGGCAGGGAATAGGTTTGCGTCTTGGCGTCATACTTGATATATCCGCTCGCCGCCTGGTTGCCCAGCCATTCGCGGATATAGCGCTCGGCCGTGTTGGTGCGCTTCGCCAGTTCGGCGGGCGTGAAGGGCTTGCCGTCCGCAATCGCCTTATAAAGCCCCAGCTTGTCGCCGATGATGACCATCGCGGCGGTCATCGTACCGCCGAGGTCTCCCACCAGCTGGCCCATGAAGTCGTTGAGCTTCTGTTCGTTCGGCGGCGTGAATTGCGGTTCGTCTTTTTTCTGGGCCTGGGCTGTCATGGGGTTTCTCCGGTTGAAAAATCTGTGTTTGGGTTCTGTTGAATGCGATTTCGAAGGAATGTGAGGAATGGTTACACGGCGGCGCGAAAAGGGCAACCGGGCGCGGGGTTTTACGTATTCGCGACAGGACGGTTTCACGCGAGGGGAAAACAGTTGAGGCTGGTGGGGAGTTCCGACAGGAATCGAAAAAAATTGCCACCCGACGGGGACGAGTAATTTTTGGTCCGGTAAGTACCCTCACCCTAACCCTCTCCCAAAGGTGTTCAGGGAGATATAGGTATTTGATATCGTTCACAAATTCAGCACCGTTTTAGCCTGTGCAGGACCTGTGCAGGTCATGCGAGCCGCACGCCTGCGCGGCTCGCCAATCCTAACGAATTCGCAGCCCCTTTCAACATGA